>NZ_MBPN01000079.1 GCF_001695625.1 Pseudomonas defluvii | reverse complement strand
ACCAGCCAGGTCACCGCCAGGTGCTGGACCTTGGACAGGCGATCCCAGCCGAAGAAGAACAGGCCGATGAAGGTCGATTCGAGGAAGAACGCCATCAGCCCCTCGATGGCCAGCGGCGCGCCGAAGATGTCGCCGACGTAGTGGCTGTAGTAGGCCCAGTTGGTGCCGAACTGGAACTCCATGGTCAGCCCGGTGGTGACGCCGAGGGCGAAGTTGATGCCGAACAGCTTGCCCCAGAACTTGACCATGTCCTTGTAGACCTGCTTGCCGGTCATGACGTAGACCGACTCCATGATGGCAAGCAGGAAGGCCAGGCCCAGCGTCAGGGGCACGAACAGGAAGTGGTACATCGCGGTCATGGCGAATTGCAGACGCGACAGGTCGACGACGGTTTCCGAGATCATCTCGGGGTCTCCTCGGCAAGGGGGGAAGACGGTGTGGCAGGACGGGTGAACAGATGGCTGTCCAGGCGTTCGGTGCCGTTTTCAGGCAGGGTCGGTTGGTCGAACCAGATGGCCTTGATGCCGAGCAGCAGGGCCAGTTTGATCAGCAGGATCGCGGTGATTTCCCGTACCAGCGGGAGGCGCCAGGGTGATCGGGGGGCGGCTTTACTCATTTTGGTTCACCGGAGGAATCTGGGCGGCAAAAAAGTGCTTCAGTTCAACCTCACGCCCCCATCATTTACCTGCTGATAAGAATACTCGTGGGGGTATTTTAGGGTTTTGATTCGAGTCAAAGCCCTTTGCTGTTTAAGGCGAGCATCTACGGCTGTATCGGGAATTGGTATCAAGGCTCTCCTACAAGCGCATCAGTCGCTTGCAGGAAAGCCAAGCATCCGCCGGGAGCTATTCCTCAAGCAGGCTGCGCAGCATCCAGGCAGTCTTCTCGTGGACTTCCAAGCGCTGCGTGAGCAGGTCGGCAGTGGGCTGATCATCGGCCGCTGTCACCGTGGGGAAAAGCTTGCGTGCAGTGCGCGCCGTCGCTTCCTGAGCCTCCACGAGGTGGCGAACCATGTCATCCGCTTTGGGCACGCCTTCGACTTCCTTGATGGATGCCAGCTTGACGAACTCCTTGTACGTGCCCGGAGCGGGGTGCCCCAGAGCGCGAATACGCTCGGCGATCATGTCCAGTGCATTCCACTGCTCGGTGTATTGCAGCATGAACATCTGATGGAGGCCGTTGAACTGCGGGCCCGTTACGTTCCAGTGGAAATTGTGAGTCATCAGATACAGCGTGTAACTGTCTGCCAACAGGGCAGATAGGCCTTTGACGATTTTTGTGCGATCAGCGCTGCTGATGCCTATATCGATGGGCTTGATCTTCTTACTTGCCATCTTCATTTCCTTTTTTGGCTGAGTGGTGATCTGTCTGGAAAAATTTGCAGCAGGGGTGTTAGCACGAGTGAAAAATTGACCCTTGGTTTCTGCTCAGTGGAAACCGAGACGCTAGCACCTCTACTGCACTCGCTATTCAGCACAAGGCATCCTGTTTCAACCTCAGTTATTGCCTTGGGCAGGTTTTGATACCTACAAGGCTATACGCCGGGCACCAGCTCAAGGCGCCAGTGGCCAGTGGCAGCACGCCAATCCATGCCCAAATGGGGCCACCCAGTACTGCCCAGAGGATGAGCGCCACCCCAGCCAGAATGCGAATGAGCCTGTCGATACCACCTACGTTTTTCTTCATGATCGAACTCCATTAAAGACTGTTATTGGCACGGTACATCTTGAGAGGGTTCATCTTGGCGCTCCATGGCAGGCCGCTGTTCTGCCAGCCGCCTTGCAGGCGGAAACCAGCTTGCGGTCCTTCCTTGAGTGCAGGCCCCTGGAAGCCGTCGATTACATAACGCGCATTGGGAAATCCATTGGCTCGTAAGAAGTCCGCACTTGGCTTGCCGCGCTCGCTGCCGGAGCGGCACATGGTGATGATTTCGGCGTCAGCACTCAGGCCGCGCTCTTTGAGTGCTGCGCGGACTTCTTCGATGAAGCGAGGATTTTGCGTCACCTTGTAGGAGCCCCGCTCATCATCCCAAGTGGTGCGGTCCACCAGCAGGTAAGGAATATTGATGTCTACTGCATCGGTGAAGCCCACGAACATGATTTCCACCGGATCCCTGACATCGATGAACAGGAGCTTGGCCTCTCCTTGGCCCAGTTTGGCGTAGGTCTCCTGAGCACTGACACCGATGTCTGTATCAGCCAGGGCCGGCAGGCTTACAAGAGCCAGCAGCGTGGCAATGATTAGAGCTTTCATGCGTGTTCTCCTTGTCATTCGAAAGGCGGGAGCGTGGGGCGGGCGATGGGCTTACCTGCTTCTTGCCAAGCGTCGTAGCCACCCTGAATCGATCTGACCTGCAGATAACCCATATCTGCCAGGCTGCGAGCAGCCAGCGCAGCACGGCCGCTGGTCTTGCAGTACAGCATCAAATTCAGATCGCGGGCCGCCAGCTCAGGGCTATTGCTGAGCCTGAACTCCAGCAGGCCACGTGGAATGTTGATGGCACCTGGAATATGTCCTGCCTGGTACTCATCGGGTTCGCGTACATCAATCACAGCGTCAGCTTCGCGCATCAGCATTTCGGCAGCATCCAGGCTGACTTCGTCGATGTGTTGGCGGGCTTCCTCCACCAGGTCGTGTGCGGTCTTCATGGGGTTCTCCTGTCGGATGCTGTGAGTGAGTGACTGTGCTCAAGGGAGCCGTGGATCAGTTCTGGCGCCAAGGTTTTCAGAGCCTGGAACTGGCTGATGAAAACCTGCCCCCCGAAGCGATCTAGAAAGTCCGAGCGGCGCAGTTGATCCATGACCGGCCCTTTGACTTCTGACAGGTGCAGTTGTACCCCGGCGGTGTGCAGGCGCTCGGCGATAGTCTCTAGAGAGTCCAGGGCACTGGCATCGATCAAGTTGACCCCAGGGCACATCAGCACCAAATGTCGTACCTGCGGGCGGGAAGCGATCAGCTCGCTGATGCGCTCCTCCAGAAAGCGTGCGTTGGGGAAGTAGAGGCTTTCATCGACTCGCAGTGACAGCACACTGGGGGCCTCGATCACGTCAAAGCGTTGCACATTGCGAAAGTGCTCACTGCCCGGTACCAGGCCAACCACCGCCACATGAGGACGGCTGGTGCGATACAAGAACAGCAGTAGCGAGAGGCCCACACCTATGAGGATGCCAGCCTCCACGCCGATTAGCAGGACGCCGAGGAGTGTGGCCAGCTGGGCCGTGCCGTCCTGCCGAGAGTACTGCCAGGTACGCTTGAGCGAGCCCAAGTCGACCAGGCTGAGCACCGCGACGATGATGGTGGCAGCCAGCACGGCTTGGGGAAGGTCATGCAGTAACGGTGTTAGTAACAGTGCGCTGAAAGCAATTCCTGCTGCGGTGAATACCCCAGCCATAGGCGTCTGTGCACCGGCGTCATGGTTGACTACCGAGCGCGCAAAGCCTCCGGTGACTGGAAATCCACCGCTCAGTGCGGCGCCCAGATTGGCGGCACCCAGTCCCAATAGCTCGCTGTCCGGCTCGATGCGTTGGCGCTGCTTGGCAGCCAGCGTCTGGCCAACCGAAACGGACTCGACGAAGCCAACCAGGCTGATCAGCAATGCAGCCGGCAACAGCTGTAGCGCCAAGTGCAGATCTAACGAGGGTAACGTCAAGCCTGGCAGCCCCTGCGGGATTGCACCCACCACCTTGACGCCAGTCTGATCGAGCTGCAGCCCTTTGACGGCCAGGATAGCGAGGATGATCGCCAGCACAGGTCCAGCCTTGGCCAGGTTGCCGGCCGCTTGGGCAGAAAGACCCATTCTTTGCAGGAGCGGCCTTAAGCGGGCCCGAGCCCACCACAGCCAGGCCAGGCTCAGGATGCCGATCAGCAGGGTAGGCCAGTGCGTGGTTGGTAATGCCTTGAATAGAGCCGGAACCAGTTGCAGAAGGTTTTCTCCGGATACTGAGATGCCCAGCAGATGCTTGACCTGGCCAATAGCAATCAGCAGGCCGGAAGCGCTGATGAAACCCGAGATTACGGGGTGGCTGAGGAAGTTGGCGATGAAGCCCAGACGCAAAAATGCCATCAGGGTCAGGATCAGGCCGGACATCAGGGCCAGCAGGAGAGCGGCCCCTGCATAGGCAGGGCCTCCCTCAGGGAACAGTGGCTGCAGCGCGGCTGCGGTCATCAGCGAAACTACGGCCACTGGGCCGACCGCCAGAGTGCGGCTTGAACCAAACACTGCGTAGAGAAGCAGGGGCAGCAGGCTGGCGTATAGGCCGCTGACTGGTGGAAGCCCCGCGAGCATGGCGTAGGCCAGGCTCTGCGGGATCAGCATCAGTGTGACTATGAGTGCAGCCAGCCCATCCTGGGCCGCATGGGATCGATCATAATGCCGCCCCCACTCCAGGCAGGGCAGCCATTGGCTGATGCTCATTTTCGTGGTTCCTGCCCAAAGTCGCAGGCCGCAGATGCTTCCACCGGCAGAGGCTCATGGGGCAGGCGCTTGGGCTCGGCCAGCCATTCGCGCCCGCGCAGCATCATGTCGAAGTAGATGCTGGGCATCATTTTCACTTTCAGGTCCCAGGCCAAGCGGCGGGGTACCGCTGGGTCGAGCGGAAAGGTCGGTAGCAGCTTGCCGCCATAGCCAAACTCGGCCAATACGACCTTGCCGCGCTCGACCGTCAGCGGGCATGAGCCATAGCCGTCGTAAAGAGCGCGGGGCCCTTTGCCTGTCAGTATGGAGAGCACGTTCTCGGCTACTACCGGTGCCTGTTTGCGCACGGCGGCGGCGGTCTTGGCGTTGGGTGCGGCGCACACATCGCCGAGACTGAAGATATTGCCGAAGCGTGGATGGCGCAGGGTCTCATGATCAGCCTCGATCCA
The DNA here is from genome assembly GCF_001695625.1 of Pseudomonas defluvii. Lineage (GTDB taxonomy): Bacteria > Pseudomonadota > Gammaproteobacteria > Pseudomonadales > Pseudomonadaceae > Aquipseudomonas > Aquipseudomonas defluvii. The sequence continues at coordinate 20,428 of NZ_MBPN01000079.1, read as the reverse complement.
GCCGTCAGCATTCGCCAGTGGGCTCTGACTGATGAATTCGGGGGCACGCTGAGGGGGTACAACATGCAGCAGGTCGAAAGATTTCTCGATTTCCCGGCTGTTGCCTTGGGCGTCCACCTGCCTGAACCAGGCTTTGCGCCCCGGCCCGTCGACGGCCAGAAGGTTTGTATTGAAGTTGAGGTGGGTGCCGTAGCGCTCGACATACTGCATCAGCGGCGGCACGAAGGTGGGTACGCCGAACAGCACGGCACCGGCGGAGCAGAAGTCGACCTCAATGTTCGACAGCACACCTTGCTTCAGCCACCAGTCGCAGGAGAGATACATCGCCTTCTGGGGCGCGCCCGCGCATTTGATCGGCATGGGTGGCTGGGTGAACAGAGCTCTTCCCTGGCGCAGATTCTGTACCAGTTGCCAGGTGTAGGGGGCCAGCTCGAATTGGTAGTTCGAGGTGACGCCATGCTTGCCTAGGGTTGCCTTGAGTCCCTCGATGCCCTCCCAGTGCAGTGATAGCCCGGGGCAGACGATTAGCGTGCGGTAGCCAACGCGGTTGCCGTCTTCCAGAACAACACGCTGCTGGTCCGGCTCAAAGCCGGAAACGGCGGCTTTAATCCATTGGGCGCCGCGAGGAATGCAGCGGGCCATGGGGCGCTCCGTGCGAGCGCGGTCGAATATGCCACCGCCTACCAGGGTCAAGCCAGGCTGGTAATAGTGCTGTTCACGCGGCTCGACAATTGCTATGCGCAGGCCGGGCTCTCGTCTCAGCAAACTGGCACTGACTGCGCAACCAGCAGCGCCGCCACCTACTACCAGCACGTCATAGCGCTGGGTGGGTGTCAGGTCGGTCTTTGGCACGCTGAGGGGCGCTTTCTGCCAGCGTTCCTCCAGTCGGGGGGCGAGTCCTGTAAGGTCATAGCCAGCATCGCGGGTTGTGGCGAGTAACGTCAGTGGGTCGAGGTGATGAGCTTCGCTCAGGGCCCACAGGCTGGTTGAACGGGTGCCAGTGCGGCAGAAGGCCAGCACTGGGCCGCGCACCCTGTCGAGCAGCTCGCCAAAGGCACTGACATTATCATCGCTGATCTGACCGGAGCGAACTGGCAGGTAGTGATATTCCAGGCCGCTGGCCTCGGCTGCGGCTTGCATCTCGGCGGATGAGGGCTGGCCTTCGCCTTCACCATCCGGCCGGTTGTTGATCACGCTGCGGAATCCAGCGGCAGCTAAGGTACCCATGTCGGCCGGCTGCAGCTGGACCGCCACGGCGATGAAGGGCGTCAGACGTTTGAGCGAGTCCATGGTGTCACCTCAGAGCACGTCGAGCGGGATCTTCAGGTAGCGCGTGCCATTGTCTTCGGCAGGAGGGAGCTGGCCGGCACGCATGTTGACCTGAACCGAGGGCAGGATCAGGGTCGGCATGCCCAGCGTGGCGTCACGCTTGCTGCGCATGGCGACGAACTCCTCCTCGCTGACACCTTGGTGAACATGCACGTTGTGCGTGCGCTCCTCGGCGACCGTGGTCTCGTAGCGATAGTCATCCCGTCCAGGCGCTTTGTAGTCGTGACACATGAACAGGCGGGTTTCCCCTGGCAGACTGAACAGTTTGCGGATCGACCGGTACAGGGTATGTGCGCTGCCGCCAGGGAAGTCGCAGCGAGCAGTTCCGTAATCGGGCATGAACAGGGTATCGCCGACAAAACCGGCATCCCCAATCACATAGGTCATGCAGGCGGGAGTATGTCCTGGAGTATGCAGCGCACGCGCCTCGATACTCCCCAGTCGGAAAGTCTCACCATCCTGGAATAAGTGATCAAATTGGCTGCCGTCGGTTGCGAATTCGGTGCCCGCATTGAACAGCTTGCCGAAGGTGTTCTGCACCGTGGTGATGTTGGCGCCTATGCCTAGCTTGCCGCCTAGCTCACGCTTCAGATAAGGGGCTGCAGACAGGTGATCTGCATGCACATGGGTTTCCAGCAGCCATTGAACCTTAAGCTCTTGGCTCCGGACATGGGCGATCAGGCGATTTGCACTGGCGAAGGATGTGCGACCAGCTGCGGGATCATAGTCCAGGACGGAGTCAATGATGGCGCACTCGTGGGTGCTGGGATCACTGACCACATAGCTGTAGGTGTAGGTAGCAGGGTCAAAGAATGCTTCAACTTTGGGTTGCATGATAGCGCTCCTTTCAGATACCCCTGGGGTATGTGAGTAAGCCTATCTGTTTTCTGGTTCTATGCTTAGAACATTATCGAATATGAGATTAGGCGAAGCCTTTCCTGTGCAATAATTTTGAGATTATGTGATTGATATATAAGGATTTATATCGTTTATTGGATGACGATTGTACTGCTCGTCATCAACCCTGATGAGTCTCTAGACTTTACGTTCCTATGCCTGCTGGTGGCTGCAATGAGCATGTGATCACCTTGCGTAGGTATGACCTAGGCTTTTAGGACCATAGTCAAAATCAATACCCCAGGCAGTATAGGGATGGCCAGCTTCTGCTAGGTTGTCTTAACTCGCTTGCAGCTCTTCGACGAGTCGCAGTGAATCAAGCTGGTTCGTGCTCATGTGTCGCGAGCTGGTCTTACCTTGGAATCTGGGAGAATGAAATGGATACAAATCGTCCGAGTGCTGCGGGTCAATGTCCCGTGATGCACGGCGCCAATACCTCTTCTGGTAAGTCGAACATGGAGTGGTGGCCCAACGCTCTCAATCTCGACATCCTGCATCAGCACGACCGCAAGACGAATCCTTTCGCGCCAAGCTTTGACTACCGAGAAGAGGTCAAGAAGCTCGATGTTGCCGCCCTCAAGCGTGACCTCGTAGCACTGATGACTGATAGCCAGGACTGGTGGCCGGCGGACTGGGGGCACTATGGTGGCCTGATGATCCGCATGGCTTGGCATGCGGCGGGTACCTATCGCGTGGCTGATGGCCGCGGTGGTGCGGGATCCGGTAATCAGCGTTTCGCGCCGATCAACTCTTGGCCAGACAACGCCAACCTGGACAAAGCTCGTCGTCTGTTGTGGCCGATTAAGAAGAAGTATGGCAACAAGATCAGCTGGGCTGATCTGATCGTGTTGGCCGGCAATGTGGCCTACGAGAGTATGGGGTTGAAGACGTTCGGCTTCGCATTCGGCCGTGAGGATATCTGGCATCCCGAGCAGGATATCTATTGGGGTTCGGAGAAGGAGTGGCTGGCCCCGAGCGGCAGCGAGGGTAGTCGTTACTCTGGGGAGCGGGATCTGGAAAACCCGTTGGCAGCAGTGATGATGGGGTTGATCTATGTGAACCCAGAGGGGGTTGACGGCAAACCCGACCCTCTAAAGACCGCGCATGACGTGCGAATCACCTTCGCCCGCATGGCGATGAATGACGAAGAAACCGTCGCACTCACCGCTGGGGGTCATACCGTGGGCAAATGCCACGGTAATGGCAACGCTGCGAATCTCGGGCCGGCACCGGAGGGTGCAGACCTGGAAGAGCAAGGGCTTGGCTGGAACAACCACAAAACCCGTGGAATTGGGCGTGACACCGTGACCAGCGGCATCGAGGGCGCCTGGACCACTCATCCGACCACTTGGGATAACGGCTATTTCTACCTGTTGCTCAACTATGACTGGGAGCTGAAGAAGAGCCCTGCTGGCGCGTGGCAGTGGGAGCCGATCAACATCAAGGAAGAAGACAAGCCGGTGGATGTAGAAGATCCGAGTATCCGCTACAACCCGATCATGACCGATGCAGATATGGCCATGAAGATGGATCCGGAGTATCGCAAGATTTCCGAGCGCTTCTACAAGAATCCCGCCTACTTCAGCGACGTGTTTGCACGAGCTTGGTTCAAGCTGACTCATCGCGATATGGGGCCGAAAAGCCGCTACATCGGCCCGGAAATTCCGCAAGAGGACCTGATCTGGCAAGACCCAGTACCTGCTGGTCGCACTGACTATGATGTGGCTGCCGTCAAGGCCAAGATCGCGGCGTCTGGCCTTTCGATCGGCGACATGGTCTGTACGGCCTGGGACAGCGCTCGAACCTTCCGTGGGTCGGATATGCGGGGTGGCGCGAACGGTGCTCGTATCCGTCTGGCGCCGCAGAAAGACTGGGAGGGTAATGAGCCGGCACGCCTTGCCCGAGTGCTAGGGGTTCTCCAAGGAATTGCCGACGAGAATGGGGTCAGTGTCGCTGATGTGATTGTTCTCGCGGGCAATCTGGGGGTTGAGCAGGCCGCCAAGGCTGCCGGTTTTGCCATTACTGTCCCGTTCACACCTGGGCGTGGTGACGCCACGCAAGACATGACGGATGTCGAGTCTTTTGAAGTGCTTGAGCCCTTGCATGACGGCTTCCGCAACTGGCTGAAGAAGGACTATGTGGTCAGTGCCGAAGAGATGCTGCTGGATCGAGCCCAGTTGATGGGGCTGACAGCTCCGGAAATGACGGCATTGATCGGTGGTATGCGAGTCCTTGGTACCAACCATGGAGGTAGTCAGCATGGCGTATTTACCAGTCGTGTCGGGCAGTTGACCAATGACTTCTTCGTCAATTTGACTGATATGGCCAACACATGGGCGCCTGCAGGCCGGAATCTCTATGAGGTTCGTGATCGCAAGAGTGGCGCGCTCAAGTGGACTGCCAGCCGAGTGGATTTGGTCTTCGGATCCAACTCGATACTGCGTTCGTACGCCGAGGTTTATGCCCAAGACGATAACCGTCAAAAGTTCGTGCAGGACTTTGTTGCCGCCTGGGCCAAGGTGATGAATGCTGATCGCTTTGACATCGCTTAATCTCGTGAGCTGAGAAAAGCCCAGCCGATGACGGCTGGGCTTTATTTATTTCCGAGGTGGGGCTCAGCCCTTAGCAGGACAGTTATTCGGTGAAGATTCTCTTGGATGGTTCCCAAGACTTCTTTTTGGTTGGAAGCCGTGATGATCTGCGTACGTCTTAGGATGTCCGCTGTGATTGCTGGAGCCCACACATGCGCAAGCAGAAGGTTGCCATCGTCGGTGGCGGCTTAGCCGGTGTTTATGCTGCCTACCGCCTAGACCACGCTGGGATCGACTTTGATCTATTTGAGGCTCGCAGTCGTCTGGGAGGGCGTATCCACTCGACTAAGACTGGTTTGGATCTGGGGCCAACCTGGTTTTGGCCTGACTTCCAACCCCGTATGCACGAACTAGTGGCTGAACTGGGTTTAGACACATTCGCTCAGCACGAACACGGTGATGCGTTGCTAGAGCAAGGGCTTGGTCAGGTATCGCGCCGCCAGGGTTATCGTTCGGGTAATACTGCAATGCGAATCGAAGGCGGTACGACTCGTCTGATCACGACACTGACTGCCAGCTTGCCCGCCAGTCGAATCCGTCTCAGCACCGAGGTGGTCGCAGCCTACCTTGATGAGAACGGAGCAGCATTGCGTCTAGGCGCCGATCATCCCGAGTTGCATTCGTACAGCCACATTTGGCTGGCTATACCTCCTCGCCTCACGCGCCGCATTGCCTTAACTCCGGCGCTGTCAGATCACAGCCTCAGGCGCCTGTGCTCGGTTCCAACCTGGATGGCGGCGCATGCCAAATATGTCGCGCGCTACTCACATCCGTTCTGGCGCGAACAAGGGCTATCGGGTGATGCTTTCAGCTCCGTTGGCCCGCTCGGGGAAATCCACGATGCAAGCAATGGTGAAACATCGGCGCTGTTTGGTTTCTTCGCCATCGGCGCTGCACAGCGTGGGCGGATCGGTGAAGCGGAACTCCTCAATCTATGCCGGGCGCAGTTGATCCGCCTATTCGGCGACGAGGCAGACACACCTTTGGAGGATTGGATTCAGGACTGGGCCGCAGAACCGTTCACTGCTACAGCAGAAGACCAAACGCCTCCCCGCTGGCATAGCCTCCATGACTTAACAAATGCGGTTGGTCACCCTTGGGGTGGCCGACTAGCTCTGATCGGGAGCGAAGCTGGCGGCGAGCATGGAGGTTATATGGAAGGGGCATTGCTGGCAGTAAATGCAGCCTTGAGCCGGGTACTAGAGGCCCTCCTAGGAGACGATACTGAGTGACCGCTTCTGGCCGACTCTATGAATGGTTGCCGAGCTCACTGAGCAACTGGTTGACCTGCATACTGCTCTGCTCCATGTCGTTTACTGCGCGCAGGACCTTGTTCCAGTCCTGGCTTTGGGCGGCATGCAGAGCCTCATGGGCGGCATCGTGTATCAGTCGGTGCGGTTGTTCCAACTGTTGGTAGCTGCGTAGACGGCCATAGAGAGCCTGGGTATCGCTGTTTTCGCACCACTGCCCGAGTCGGCAAGTGTGGTGGTCACTAAGTTGAGTGTTGCTGTCGTGCTTGAACAGGCGCTGATAGACGGACAGCTTGAATAGCAGGTGGTCGAGTTTGACGGATTCGCAGAAAGAGCCGAGGGCAATACCCTCGATCAGTTGGTTCATGTGCTCGCCGAGCACCACCATTTCATCAAGAGTCTGAGCTGAGCTGGAGACATCGCCAGCCAGGCGCGAGGCTTCCTCTGAGAGGGTACCGATGGAACGGCTGGCGGTTTCGGTTTCCTGATTGATCGAGCCGACAAGCTGGCTGATTTCCTGGGTGGCCTGGGAAGTGCGCTGGGCCAGGGCGCGTACCTCGTCGGCAACCACGGCGAAACCGCGACCTTGTTCACCGGCCCGGGCAGCTTCAATGGCAGCGTTAAGAGCCAGCAGGTTGGTCTGGTCGGAAATTGCTTTGATTAGCTCGACGATGCGGCTGATCTCGCTGACCCGCTGACGCAGAAGTTCGACGCTCTGCACGCTGCTGATGCCCTGCTCGGCCATGATGCCGAGAGAGCTGGAGAAGCCGCCGAGCAGCGCCGAGGTTTGCTCGAAGACACCACTGTGCTGGCGCAGCTTGTCAACTTCACCATGCAGTCGGTTGGCTTGAGTCACAACACCATCACGGGTTTGTGACAGCGAGTCCTCGAACTGATCCAGTCTACTGTGCAGCTGGCTTTGGTATCGATTCTGTACATTCAGGTCTGTCAATTCTTGTTGATTCGACTGCTGCAGGCTACGCAAGGCCTCAAGCTCTTGCTGCATTGTGCGCTTTTCCCGCTCAAGCTGACTGACTTGTTGTTGCAGTGCTTCACTGCGCATGCGCCACTTGCGGTCGAACATGGTTTGACTCCGAGAATTCGATAGGCCGTTTCTACTTATCGCCTGTGACCTGTAGAACTTAAGGCTTAGCCTGCCAAACGTGCCTGTGAGTCGCCTCTGACTTTCTAGACTCATTCGAATGGCTGCTTCTGGCCGACTCCTGCCTGTTACGACAGACTCAATGCGGCCAATTGCGGACGTTCAACGACGCGCAATTAGCGCAATATCCATACTGACGCAGCGAGCTTGGCTAACCAGATGAAGGAGCCATCCGGTTATTTCGTTCTGTTCTCGCCGCGTTTTAGATATCTCGAAGGACGTTAATAGCCAGAGTCATGCATTCTTCTTTTGCAGACTTTTCAGGCGCAGAGTTGCGCGTTGTACTGCGGCCATCTTCTCTGGGCGTTTCATGCGTTTCCATTTTCTAATGTCTTCTTTGGTGCGCCCACAACTCAGGCACAGCTCGCCACTTAGCTGGCAGACGGAAATACATGGATTATCGATGTCTTTAGCCACGCTTTAATTCCTGGCCAGGTGGTTGTGCGCCAGCCGTTGCTGCCAGTTACCTGCTTCAACGCGCTGGCACTGCTCTTCACTGTCGAAAGCCAGATGAGCAGACACCGCGCTGACGCTAATGTCTGCGTTGCTAAACGCCTCGGCGGTGAGTTCAGCCATGCGTTCGCCTTGGCCATTGGCGAGAGCCCGATCTCTATTGGCCTGGGTGTCGAAAACCCAAGTCACCATCAGGCTGGCGGGAAAGTTCTGGTAGTCCACCCGGTGGGTCAGCCAGGCAAAACCCACTATTTCCGCTTGGCCTGCCTCGCAGGCCTGCGTCAGGCAAGCAATCAGCAGACGCTCTCTGGCGGCTTGCTCGCGTTTACTCAAAAGCATGTGTTGATCCTTGATATGTAGCGTTTCAGGCCATTGGCATAATGCCGACAAAGCCTTCTGCTGTACCGATCACCAGGCGCGAGCCGTCCGGCGCAAATGCCATGCTCGTTACTGCGCCATTGCCCGGCGGTTTGATCATCACGGCGCGTTCTGTGGTGGCGCTTTCATCGAGTTCGGCAATCAGCACCAGGCCGTCCTCATAGCCGACGCCGACCAGTGGCAGCTTCGGGTCACCGGCCACTGCGCTTACCAAACCATTCTCACGAAAGGCCAAAGTAATCGGCGCTTCGCCCATCGGCCCGCTGCGTTTCTTGAATGGCCAGCAGGCCACGCAATCCCCGGCATTGGTGGCGAGCCAGCGTCCGCCGTGGAGCCAGGACCAGGATTTTACCCGGGTGCTGTAGCCGCTCATGTGCAGGTCTTGCGGCTCTTTCAGACGCCAACCCCGTAGGCAGTTCTCCTGCATGCTGGTTAGCACGAAACGAGCATCTGGGCTCCAGGTCACCGCCAGGTGTGAGCCGGCCCACTTGAGGATTTTCGCTTTGGCATCGCTGACCAGCGTCCAATGCACACTGACCCCGCCGTAATGCGCGACGGCGAGTTGACGCCCATCGGGGGAAAAGCTTAAGCCGCCAATGCTGCTGGGATGCTCAAGGGTCAGGCTGCTGCGGTCGGGTTTGATCAGGTGCAGCTGTTTGCCCGCCGAGCAGGCCACCAAGCCATTGCTATGGCTGTGTACATGCTCGATCCAGCGACCCGGGTAATGGCCGAGCTGCTCGATGCTGCCGTCCACCGATATGGCCAGAAAACGCCCGTCATCACCTCCGCTGAGAAACCCTTGGCCAGGTGCCGCGCAGAGACTCAGACAGGCGCCGGTATGGGCGGCAATGGTCACTGGCGGCTGGCCGTCGCCGGGGACGATATACAGGCTGCCGTCACCCAAGGCAAAGGCAAGATTAGCGGCGTCATCGAAGCAGCAGACCACCACGTAGTCTGGCAGTTGCCAGACTCTGCCCAGCTCTTCGATAAACGACTGGGTTTTAGCCATGGTTCAACACCTGGCAGCTGGCAAAGCCTTCGCGCAGGGCCGCTTCATCGAGATTGCGGCCGATAAATACCAGGCGGCTCTGGCGTTGCTCGTCGCTGCCCCAGGGTTGCGTCAGGGCTCCGTCGGCCAGCATATGCACGCCCTGGAACACATAGCGCTGATCACTGCCGTACAGGTCGAGGATGCCCTTGCAGCGCAGAATGTCGGTGCCTTGGGTGCTCAGCAGCGTGCCGATCCAGTCATCGAATTTGTCGCCATTGAGGGGCGTGTCGGTGGTCAGCGAAACGCTTTTCACCGCGTCGTCATGCTCGTGGGCATGGTCTTCCGTGAGAAAGCCGGGCTCGATGGACATGATCCGTTCCAGATCGAAGGAGCCGAGGTCGAGCAGCTGATCCAGCGGAACATCGCAATGATTGCTGTGCAGGATCTTGGCAAACGAATTGATGCCGGCGATGCGCTGTTTCAGCTCGGCAAGCTGCTCTGCACTTACCAGATCGACCTTATTCAGCAGCACGACATCGGCGAAGGCGATCTGCTCGGCGGCTTCCGGGCTATTGGCCAGCTGGCTGGGAAGGTGTAGGGCATCGACGACGGTCACCACGGCATCCAGCGCGGTTTTCTCGCGCACTTCGTCATCGACAAAGAAGGTCTGTGCCACGGGAGCAGGGTCGGCCAGGCCGGTGGTTTCCAAAATGATCGCGTCAAAACGGTTAAGACGCTTCATCAGGCCCGAGATGATGCGAATCAAATCGCCGCGTACGGTGCAACATATGCAGCCATTGTTCATCTCGAACACTTCTTCATCGGCACCCACCACCAGGTCGTTGTCGATGCCCAGTTCGCCGAACTCATTTACGATCACGGCATAGCGTTTGCCGTGTTGCTCGGAAAGGATGCGATTCAGCAGCGTGGTCTTACCCGCGCCCAAATAGCCGGTCAGAACTGTCACTGGGACTTTGCGCATGAAGGTGTCTCCTAAGTATTTGTTGTTATGTTATACCTTTTCTATTCCCAATTTAGTCCCATGTGTCTCTGTGTTACGAGCTGTTACGTAGCGTCTTGATCTAGCCGCTTGAATCGATGAATGGCAGGGCAATTGATCGCGCCGAACCCTCGCACGACCTAACCTTGCAGGCTGGGTAACAATCGAAAGAGGCGCTGAACATGGGTACTTGCACGCAACACCCCGACCATAGTCATCAGCACAAGGATGGATGCGGCCATACGGCGATTGAGCACGATGGTCACGTTGATTACCTGCACGACGGCCACCTGCACCATATGCATGGCGATCATGTCGACGAGCACAGCCTGGCGGTGAACCCCCACAACCCCGAGCGCTGCACGTCAAACCATAAGTGCGCCGGCCACGCCGCCGATCATGTGCACGGCCCAGGCTGCGGCCATGAGCCGGTGCCGCATGGTGACCATGTCGATTATCTGGTCGATGGCCATCTGCACCACCCGCACGGTGACCACTGCGATGACCATGGCCCGGTGACCGTTAGAAGCTGATATCAGGCTGGCCGGCGATTGATAAAGGCCTCGCCGGCCAGCAGCCAGCGCCGGCTCGTATAGCTGCGGACGGTGCACTCTCGAACTTGAACAGCTTGCGAATCAGCATGGCGGCTCCTGGCCGGTCATACGTGCCTCGCTGCTAAGCCGCTCGACCAACTCAGCCAGCGCCAGGCTGCCGAGGTTATCGCCAGCGCGGCTGCGTAGGGTGACGCGGCCTTCGGCCTTTTCCTGCTCGCCGATCACCAGCAGATAAGGCACTTTCTGCAGGGTCGCTTCGCGGATCTTGTAGCCGATCTTCTCGTTGCGCAGATCGGCGGCGGCGCGCAGTCCGGCGCGCTTGAGGCTGGCGAGTACTCGGCGGGCGTAGTCGTTCTGCCCTTCGGATATGGTCAGTACGGCGGCCTGCTGCGGCGCCAGCCACAGCGGGAACAGGCCGCTGTACTGCTCAATCAGAATGCCGGTAAAGCGCTCCAGCGAGCCGAACAGCGCGCGGTGCAGCATCACCGGGCGTTCGCGTTCGCCCTGCTCGTTGATGTAGCTGATATCGAAACGTTCCGGCAGGTTGAGGTCCACCTGCAAGGTGCCGCACTGCCAGTCGCGGCCGATGGCATCGCGCAGTACAAACTCCAGCTTTGGTCCGTAGAACGCGCCTTCGCCAGGGTTGAGCTGGTAGTCGATATTAATCCGTTGCAACGCGCCGGACAGTGCGCCTTCCAGCTGATCCCAGGTTTCGTCGCTGCCGATGCGGTTGGCCGGGCGGGTGGACAGCTTCACCGCCACTTCGTTGAAACCGAAGTCACGGTAGATGGCGAACACCAGGGCGATGGTGTCGGCGCATTCCTGTTCCATTTGCGCGGCGGTGCAGAAGATATGCGCGTCGTCCTGGGTGAAGTGGCGCACGCGGAGCAGGCCGTGCAGCGCGCCGGAGGGTTCGTAGCGGTGCACCTTGCCGAACTCGGCCATGCGCAGCGGCAGGTCGCGGTAGCTCTTTAGGCCACGGGCGTAGAGCGCCACCGCGCCGGGGCAGTTCATCGGTTTGAGGGCGAACACGCGCTCGTCCTCGGTGGTGGTGGTGAACATGGCCTCGCGGTAGTTGAACCAGTGTCCGGAGGTTTCCCACAGGCTGCGGCCCATCACGTCCGGGGTGTTGACCTCGACATAACCGGCGGCGTCCTGCTGCTGGCGCATGTAGTTGATCAGCTGCTGGAACAGCGTCCAGCCCTTGGGGTGCCAGAACACCGAGCCGGGGGCGCAGTCGTCGAAGTGGAACAGGTCGAGCTGGGCGCCGAGCTTGCGGTGGTCGCGCTTGCCGGCTTCTTCCAGGCGGGTGAGGTAGGCCTTGAGTTCTTTCGGCGTCCCCCAGCAGGTGCCGTAGATGCGTTGCAGCGCGGCGTTTTTCGCGTCGCCGCGCCAGTAGGCACCGGCCACTTTGGTCAGTTTGAAGGCTTGCAGCAGGCCGGTGCGCGGGATGTGCGGGCCACGGCAAAGGTCTTCGAAATCGCCCTGGCGGTACAGTGACAGCACCTCGTCGGCAGGAATGTCGCGGATCAGCTCGGCCTTGTAGTGCTCGCCCTGCGCCTCGAAGTGGGCGATGGCTTCGTCACGTGGCAGCTCGCGGCGGCTGACCGGCAGATCGGCGGCGGCCAGCTCGGTCATGCGCGTTTCGATGCGCTCGAGATCGTCCGGGGTAAAGGGCCGCTCGAAGGCAAAGTCGTAGAAAAAGCCATCTTCGATCACCGGGCCGATGGTCACCTGAGCGCTCGGGTAGAGCTGCTTCACGGCCATGGCCAGCAGGTGCGCGCAGGAGTGGCGCAGCAACGCCAGACCTTCGCTGTCGCGGGCGGTGATCAGGCTGAGTTGGGCGTCGTGGTCGATCAGTGCGCTGGTGTCGACCAGTTGGCCATCGAGGCGGCCAGCCAATGCGGCCTTGGCCAGGCCGGCGCCGATATCGGCTGCCACCTCTGCCACGCTTAGCGGTTGGGAATAATGACGTTGGCTGCCGTCGGGCAGTGTGATGCTGGGCATATCGGTTCTCTAATCACGGGTAAAGGATAGGCGAGGTCAGCCGCGTCTATAGCGCAGCGGCAAGCCCTCGCACTCGTCATGCACCTGCCCGTTGTGCCAGGCCAGTTGGCCGGAAACGATGGTGGTGCGCACTGCATGGCGGAAGGCGCGGCCCTTGAAGGGTGTCCAGCCGCAGTGGGCGAGCGTTGGGTCGGCTTCCACTGGGCGCGGTTCGCGCAGGCGTTCGATCAGTGTCAGGTCGGCCCAGTAGCCTTCGCGCAGGTAGCCGCGTTGCTCGATGGCAAAGCGCTGCGCTACGACATGGCTGGTTTTCTCGACCAAGGTGGTCAGGGGCAGCAGGCCGTCGGCCACCAGTTCCAGTCGGGCGGGCAGGGCGTGTTGCACCAGCGGCAGGCCGGACGGGGCTTGCAGGTAGGGGCGCTGTTTTTCTTCCAGGGTGTGCGGGGCGTGGTCGGTGCCGATGATGTCCAACCGCCCACACAGCAGGGCCTGGCGCAGGGCATCGCGGTCGGCCTGGGTCTTGATCGCCGGGTTGCACTTGATCAGGTGGCCGAGCGCCGCGTAGTCGCGGTCATCGAAGTACAGGTGGTGCGCGCAGACTTCGGCGGTGATCTGCTTGCCGGCCAGCGGGCCTGGCTGGAACAGGCTCAGTTCGCGGGCCGTGGTGATGTGCAGCACGTGCAACTGAGTGCCGTAGCGCCGGGCCAGGCTGACGGCGAGGCTGGAGGACTGGTAGCAGGCTTCGGCATCGCGGATCAGCGGATGCTGGTCGGCCGGAATCGCCTCGGCATAGCGATTAAGCCACTGCAGTTCGCGTTCGCGGATGCGCGGCGTGTGTTCGCAGTGGGTGAGGAGGATGGTCGGGCAATCGCGGAACAGCCGTTCCAGCGAGGGCAGGTCATCGACCAGCATGTTGCCGGTGCTGGCCCCCATAAACACTTTCACCGCTGCCACGCGGTTGGGGTCGAGCGCGGCGACGATGTCGAGGTTCTCGTGGCTGACGCCAAAGTGGAATCCGAAGTTGGTTTTCGAGCAGTTGGCGGCGCGCCGCTCTTTGGCTTTCAACGCCTCCAGGTTAAGGGTCGCCGGGTTGGTGTTGGGCATGTCCATCACGCTGGTGATGCCGCCGGCCACGGCCGCCCGCGATTCCGTGGCGAAGCTGCCCTTGTGCGGCGCACCGGGGTCACGGAAATGCACCTGGTCGTCGATCATCCCCGGCAGCAGGTACTGGCCAGCGGCGTCGATTTCGAGGTCGGTATTGCGCCCACCAATGCTGCTGGCGATCTGCTCGATACGGCCATTACGCACCCAGACATCGGCGTCGATTTCGCGGCCTTCATTAACCAGGCGGGCGTTGCGGATAACTAAGCTGCTCATGCTCAGAACTCGTTCTGCAAAGCTTTGTAGCCGCGCACTAAATCGATATTGGTACGCGCCACGTCTTCCGAGAATTCGCTGGCCGAGACGCTGACGCGCGGCAGGCTGGCCAGGTCGGTTTTCGGCCCGATGCGCTGGGTGGAGGTGACATGAAAGCCGGCCGGCAGGTCGCAACCGTCGACCACCGCGTTATGCCGCACCACGCAGCCGTCGCCGACGGTGCAGTTGAACAGCACGCTGTTGAAGCCGATAAACACCCGATTACCGACCTGGCAGGGGCCGTGGATGATTGAGCGGTGTGCAATGGAGGTGTGCTCGCCGATGGTCACTGCCGCGCCGGACTTGGAGTGGATGACCACGCCGTCCTGGATATTGGAGTTAGCGCAGATGACGATCGGTTGCATATCACCGGTTTCGTCCACCTCGTCGGCGCGAATCACCGCATAGGGGCCGACGAAGACGTTGTCATGAATGATCACCTTGCCGCAGATGATCGCGGTTTTATCCACGTAGGCGGAATCGGCAATGACCGGCAGGTGACCGGAAGGGTTTTTGCGGATCATGGCGTTTGCTCTGTAGGTGGGTTGGGCGCTGGCACCGGGTCGTAACCGCCGGGATGCCAGGGGTGACAGCGCAGCAGGCGACGCGCTGCCAGCCAGCTGCCGCGCAGGGCGCCATGGCGTTCAACCGCCTCGATGGCGTAGTGCGAACAACTCGGATGAAAACGGCAACGCGGCCCCAACAGCGGGCTGATCAGGTACTGATAAAAGCGCACCAGGCCAATCAGTAGGTGCTTCATTGCGGCACGCTGATCACGCACAACCGTTGATCGCGAATGGCGTTGTAGAAGCAGCTGGGCCGGCCGGTGTGGCAGGCCGGCCCTTGCTGATCGACCCTGAGCAGCATGGCATCGCCATCACAGTCCAGGCGCGCTTCGATCAGCCGCTGGCGGTGGCCGCTTGTTTCGCCCTTGCGCCACAGCTGGTGGCGCGAGCGTGACCAGTAGCAGACCTGGCCTGTGCTCAGGGTTTCTTCCAGGGCGGTGCGGTTTATCCAGGCCAGCATCAGCACCTCGCCGCTGTCGTGCTGCTGGGCGATGGCGGCGATCAGGCCGTCGGCATTCCAGGGCATGGCGTCTAGCACCTCGGCCAGCGGGCGGCTGTCGCCGATCCCTGACTGCTCCAGTTCAAGCCACAGGCTCATGGCTTCAGGGCGACCATCAGGGTGTCGAGGTTGTGCTTGAACATGCCGAGGTAGGTGTTGGCTGGGGCATGGCTGGCCAATGCATCGGAGTAGAGGGTGCCACCCACCGTAGCGCCGGCTTCTTCGGCAATTTGCTGGATCAGTCGGGGGTCGCGGATATTTTCCACGAACACCGCACGCACCCCTTCATCGCGCAGTTGGCGGATCAACGCAGCCACTTCGGCGGCCGAAGGTTCGTCATGGGTGGTGAGGCCTTGCGGCGCGATAAACTTCAGCTGCCAGGCTTGGCCCAGGTAACCAAACGCATCGTGACTGGTCACCACTTTGCGTTGGCTGGCGGGCAAGCTGGCGAAGCGGGCATTGGCCTCTTGGAGCAGTGCGTGCATGCGCGTCAGGTAAGCATCGCGACGGGCTGCATATTCTTGGGCATGGGCCGGATCAACTTCACCCAACGCCTTGGCGATGTTACGCACATAGACTTCAGCGTTGCTCAGGCTCTGCCAGGCATGCGGATCAGGTACTTGCTCGCCTTCGTCGTCCAGCATCAATGGCAGCACCCCAGCGCTGGCGTTAATGCGTTTAGCGCTTGGTTCAGTGCTCTCCAACAGACGCTCCAGCCAGGGTTCGAAGCCCAGGCCGTTGGCGATAATCAGGTCCGCCTTGAGCAGTGCCTTGGCATTGTCGGGGCTGGGTTCGTAGACATGGGCATCGGCGTCAGCGCCTACAAAATTGGTAAGTTCGATCCGCTCACCGCCAATCTCTTGGGTCAGGTCGGCGAGGATGCTGAAACTGGTGACCACCTGAATTTTCTCTGCCGCCTGTAACGACAAGGGCAGCAACAGGGCCAAAGCAACAAGCAGGTTACGCATTGGGAATACCTCAAACAGTTGTGGGTAAGGGGGATGTACGCAACAGGCCGTGAACAGGCCCCGTCACGACCGAAAACACATAGAACGCACCGGCCAGCAGCACGATGCACGGCCCGCTGGGCAAGCTGGCGTAGTAGGACAGGAGCAGCCCCAACCACACGCAAGTCGCACCGAATAGCGCGGCAAGCAGCAACAGAATCGGTAATTGGCGGCTCCAAAAACGTGCTGCGGCGGCGGGTAGCATCATCAGGCCGACGACCATCAGTGCACCGATGGCCTGAAAGCCAATGACCAGGTTGAGTACCACCAAGGTCAGGAACAGCCCGTGAGCCAGCGGGCCAAAGCGGCTGATGCTGCGCATAAACAGGGGGTCCAGGCTGTCCAGGGCCAGGGCGCGATAGATCAAGGCGAGCAGCAACAGGCTGAGCAACGACGTGCCGAGCATGCCGGTCAAGGTGGTGGCGTCTACGGCCAACGCTGAGCCGAATAGCAGGTGCATCAGGTCCAGTTTGCGCCCGGCCAGGCCGAGCAAAAGCACGCCGCTGGCCAGGGATATCGGATAGAGCGCCGCTAGGCTGGCGTCTTCACGTAAACCGGTACGGCGGCTGACCCATGCTGCCAGCCCGGCCATACTCAAGCCTGCGGCCAGCCCGCCAAGGGTCAGCGCCGGTAGGCTCAAGCCAAACAACCAGAATGCCAGGGCTGTACCGGGCAGGATGCCGTGGGCGATGGCGTCACCGATCAGACTCATGCGCCGCAGAATTAGGAACACGCCCAGCGGTCCAGCACTGCAGGCCAGGGCCATGCCGCCGAACAGGGCTCGGCGCATAAAAGCGAACTCGACGAAGGGCGTCCAGAGTACGTCCAGGCTCAAGCAACCAGCTCCAGCGCATGACGAGTGCCGATGAATTGGCGGATCGGTGCGGCAATACAACCACTGCGCGAAACCAGCAGGGCGTTGTCGAGTTTCTGGCTCAAGCTGGCAAGGTTATGGCTGACCAGGACCAAGGTTTTACCTTGCTGCTGCCAGCGCTCGATGTGCTGCCAGAGCAGCTGTTGGCCCTGCTCATCCAGCGCCGCTTCGGGTTCGTCGAGCAGCAGCACTTGCGCGTCTGTCAGGCTCAGTCGTGCCAACAACGCTCTTTGCAACTCGCCGCCGGATAACGCTTGCAGGTTCTGCTTTTCTAACTCAAGCAGACCCCAGTCGAGTAACGCCTGCTGCAGGCGTGACTGGCGCTCGTTACGGCTCATGCGGCTGCGCCAAAACCCCGCACTGACCAGTTCCGCCAGGCGTATCGGGAACTGCCGATCCAGGGCCTGCTGCTGTGGCAGGTAGGTGATGCCGCCCAGCCGTGGCACGCTCACATCGACTCGCCCACGCAGGGGTTGATTCAGCCCCGCAAAAACCTTGAGCAGGCTGCTCTTGCCAGAGCCGTTGCTGCCGATCACTGCGGTTAGGCTGCCCGTAGTCAGGTGCAGATCAAGAGGCGGGGTAAGCGGTTGGCCGCTACTGCCCCACTGTAGTCCGTGGCACTGGATCATCCCTGCCACCCCCAATTCCACTCGCTTTCGGCAACCGCATCATGGGCATGCAGGCTTTCCATGTGCACCACGCGCACGTGGAAACCCAGCAGATCCACTTCCTCAAGCAGCGCCAGATGAATGCGCCTGGCGGCATCCTCACAGAACATTGTGTTTTGTCCGTTGGCCAGGGCAAATGCCTGCTCATCAATGCGCTTCACCGCCGTCTGCAATGCAGTCCCCAGAGCGGCTTCAGCGCGCTCCAACAGTGCCAGCAAGGGCAGCTCGATATGTCTAGGGGCGAGACTTACCTGCAGCGTGGCTACGCTGCGTTGGCTGTGCGGAGTCGCCACGATGCCGTGCGAGCCTCCCAGCCAATCGTGCACTTGCGCATGCTGCAGTTCCTTACCGGCAAAGTCCTCGATGAACTGATTTTGTATCAATTGCCGCGCAAGCGCCGCTGAGCAAGGACACGTTGAGGAATAGCCGATCTCCAGCTTCAGCGTCACGCGGGAGTCTTGCGCATCACGACTCGCATTCACTTCGAAAGGGTAGGCTTTCCATCCGCCCAGCTGGCTCAGTAGGGCCGGGCGTTTGAAAAGCGCATCAGCCTTTAGCCGTAAGGAGGCGGTCTTGGACAGATCGCAATGGCTATCGAGAAAATGGCCTAGCACCTCATCAAGCAGAGGTGCAGTCAGCTCCTGCTGCTCAAGCCTTTCCAGCGCCAAGTACAGGCGCGACATATGGATACCACGAACATCCGGGCTGTCCAGGCTGACGCCAGCATCTATGTATGCGGTTACGCGCTGTTCGGCGAGTCGCACGGGCAAGGCTATCCCCTGCATGCCAACCCATTTCAGGGGGATGCCTTGCTCGGAGCGGGTCTGGCTTGCGACATCAGGTAGTACGAGGGCGTTCATAAGCCACAGCATCCTAAATGTTATAATGTAACATTTAGGAATCTTACCTTACCTTTGGCAACCGCAACAGCATGAATAGACGATACTGAACCTGGCAGGGCCTTCTTCTTACATAGGCGTAGAGCATCGCCGCTATGGAAAAGAGAGAAACACCGGCTCTGTATCGATAAAGAGGGTGATCAGCCAAGGGCAGGCAACCATAGTGGCCGACCGCGCCTTGATAGACACGGACAGCGCCGCATATCTGGTTTGAACCTGAGTCTGCCTGTATGAACGTATAGGCTTTCATGCCAACGCCACGGGCGACTATCAGACCCTGGCTGGTTTCGTTATCAGCCTGCTATACCGACTGCCGGTCAAGGGCGATCAGATCGTATTCGAGGACTGGCAGCTTAAGGTTGCCGACATTCAGTAACGCAGAGTTCCCCGTGTGTTGATGCACCGAGCCTGATAAAAAGTTTCGAAGTCCTCACTCAGTTTGTGTCGGCCACAATCCCGTGCTTCGTTTGCGCCCCGGCATGTCCGGGGCTTTTTATGTCAGGACGCATACTTAAACTTGACGTTGCTTAATGGCTGCTTTTGGCCGTCCTGAGCCAGTCGCATCAGGCAGGAGTCGGCCAGAGGCGGTTATCGAGCATCTACGAAATCAGGGCATATTCGGAAGCACTGAGTTCGACCATCTATAGTCCATGCCTCACGCCGCTCGGAAGCCGCCTCTCGGGCTGGGCGTAGATTTACTCTGTACAGCAAAAACTCATTATGAGGCTAGGCCCATGCTGGCGACACAAGACCCTTTCGAAGAAGCTGAACAACTTCAGCAGCAGCGCGGACACTGGATAACGGCAGGTGTGGAAACCAGAGCTTTTTGGCCCAAGCGGGCACAAGTTCTCTCCTTCGAGGGTATACGGTTCTTGCTCCAGCCCGCAGAGCGCGGTGAACGCGGGGACACTCTACCCGCTATCGCGCTTCGTACCGATGGTCTAGGCCTGACTGACCACCAGTGCAGGGCAGTAATCATGCGGCTCGCAACCGCCATAGCTTGGCGTGAAGATCAAAAAGTAGAGCTGGTCATGTGGGGCGGTGGGAGTTCTCCTTTCCGATTAGGTATGTCACGAAACAATGCGATTACGGACTACCTTCCAGCTGACAACCTTTGCGCACCTGTTAGTGACGAGGCACGCAAAGCGTTGGCTTATTATCGGGAAGGCCTGTCCATAGATAACCCCTTCTACTCGTTTCTGGGGTTCTACAAGGCCTTCAGTCGGTCATTGCCCAATGGGAGGGAACGCGGGCCCTGGATCGCCGCAACGCTACCGCGGCTAACCGACAGGAAGGCCATCGAACGAAGAAGTGAATTGATTCGAGCAGGCGAGGACATTTCGACCTATGTAGCCAACCAAGGTCGTCACGCGATCGCTCATGCTGAGCGGGATGACATTGTTGATCCTGACGATCCCTCCGACCATCAGCGCATCATCCAGGACCTTCCTCTCATGCGCCATTTGGCTGAGATTGCCATGGAGGAACGTCTTGAAATTACCCGACCTGGCGCTTACGAGAGAGACCACCTCTATGAGCTTGCAGGCTTCAGGGAGCTCTTCAACGATGTCGAGCTGGAAGCACTTCGACGTGGAGCGTTGGCGCCAGGCGAGAAGTACGAAGGTCCGGAGCACTACTTCGTCCTAGCCCGTAAGCAAGGCAAATTCTTTCCGTTGGGGAAAATGAAAATGTCAGGGGGCGGGCTACTCGAAGGGAAGCTGGTTATTGATCTCGAAAGTGAGAGCCAGAACGTCCTCGTTCGAATAACGCTCGATTTCGTTAACGAGCGCTTACTGTTCGATCCATTACGGGCTCTTCGCATTTAAGGGTGTAGAAAAAATCTGACCGGCTGGAAAAGGAGTCGAGGATCTTAGAAAATGTAAGCTC
>NZ_MBPN01000007.1 GCF_001695625.1 Pseudomonas defluvii | reverse complement strand
CCATTTGCTGTCATCCTTTCGAGGACGACAGCTTAAACTACCCCGTAGTCACTGTCTCAAAAGGTGGATCCACTATAGTCAGTGAATCCCGCGTCTTCAATCAGGCGAGCGAACGGCGCATGGTTGCGCCAATACGTCAGCATCAGAACATCACCGCGGAACGGCAAAACTGATACCGAACCTATGAAGTCCCAATTCATGGTTTTGATCGTATTGTCCTGATTACGGTAGGCGTCCTCGATCTGGCCTAACACATGGTTTCGGGACCAGCGATTGCGGTCCTCATCGACAAGGCAGTAGTTCTCCGCCAGGTCCCGGCCGAAGGCGAGCTTTCGAGCAATGACGGTAGCCACCGCCTTGCGAGCTTCCTGGATGAAAGCAGGGCGTATCCGTACAAGCTCGGCAAGTGCCTGCTCCAGGGTTGCGCGGCGTTTGATCCGGCCGTGATTGATCTTGGTACTCATGAGGTGACTCCTTCAATCGATGTCCCATGGTGAGGCTGGACGGTGTGTGTCACCAGCCAAGTGGGTGGCCTATATTTCGTGGGCCATCGTCGGCTCAGTTCAGCAGGTGCAGCAGCAGCGAGAACGCCGGCACTCCAAGAACAATCATGAGGATCGTGGTGTACATGGAGGTAAGCCTCCAGATACGGCGGCCGTCCATTGTTGCCAACGCATCACTGCGCTTTCGAAGCCGTGGGGATCGAGCATCCAAGGTGTCGGCTCTCACCATCAGAGCCAGCAGTAGCAAAACCACGTTGTGCATGGCCAACAACACAACACCGAGGATGGGGCTTTGAGCTGCCAGGCCGGCCGAGGCGACGAACGCAAGTAGATGAGGCACGTTGTCGATCAGCTTTGCCAGACCTTTCGCAGGGGTGAATCCGAATCCTCGCTGAGCCGTTCGTTCGGTGCATACCCAACAAGCCAGCGATGCAGACGCCATGAAGATGGTCAGCATGAGCATTTCCTCTTGTCACACCAGTACCAGGACGCGGCCCTGATCGATCGCGAAGTCAACAATCTTGCTCCCTCGGTTACGAAGGGACAGCACACTCCAGGCTTCGGCGTTGGGACGCCCGATGACACGGGCGGGAATGTTCATCGCAATGAACTCCGCGCGTTTGGTTTTGAACGTGGCAAACAGACCAAGATCGCCCTCGCGGCGGATGTTTGAAACAGCAAATTCACGCCGGCCAACAGTGAGGTTCTGGGAATCGCCGATCAGCTCTTCGAGCTGGGATTTGGGCGGAATCGTAGAAATCATTCGAACGTACTCGTATTTGATCAGGTCTATGCTCGGGAGACCGAGCGCGTGCCGGAAGCCGTGAGCTAATCGGCCAGGGCCAGCACGTTGGCTGGCATGGTCTTGAGCAACGACTGCCCACCCTGGTTCTTGCCGTAGTTACAGCGGACAAAGACGCCCTTTGGGGTATCCCAAAAGCGAATGACCTTTGCCTTGTTCCCAGGAATGCTGTCGGCGAAGAAAATCCGGGTTTGCACGGCTAGCCCCCGGCGCAAACGAGCTACATCAAGAGCGGGGAGGTCGAGCGCTGGGTAGAGCGGGATCATTGCTCAGCACCATTTGCGCCGCAGATGAAGTCCTTCCAGGTTGCCCGGGTCAGGCGCTTGAGGTTTGCCGGATGCCCCTCACGGGAGAAAGGGTAACGACGATCCTCTGTCAGGCGATAACGACTGAGGGTAATCGTGTCTTTACTGGTACTGAGACTGGTGCACCACCACACCTGCAGGTCCTGGAATCGAGGCATCATCAGGTCGGTGTCATCGCCGGGCACCAGCAGTGCGACACCCGGTGCAACCCGATTATCTTTCAGGACTTCGGAGGTCGATATCGCAACCAGCGGGGCTTTGAAGGGTTTGAAGTCGAAGGCCTTTTCCCACAGCCGGCAAAACGTTCCCCCTGCCAGGCATGCGGTGAAGTAGTTGTGGTCCGAGAAGGGGCGGAAAACGCCGACCGAAGTGGTCATCTGCAGACGATTCATCGGCTCAACGTCATCCAGATCAAAGGCCATCTTGCCCTTGATCGCGATTTCCATCGCTTCATGGAGAAGTTTGGAGCGCTCCCGATCTCCGACCGATTTGCCTATACCGTTGAAAGCAGCACGCATAAAGCCGAGGCCGGCGCTGACGGGTGTGTTGTTCATGTGACTTCCTCAGTTGAGTGGACTGAGGAAATCTTCAGGGGGCTGACGGTGTGCCAGAACCGGCGCGAGAGAGATTGATCACTGATCCTGCAAGAAATCGATTTGCCGGGTGTTGAGGTCAGTCTTGGGGGTGTTAAGCGGGTGCCCGAGCTGGCGCTTGACCTCAGAGAGCCATGCTTTGTAAGGCCTGTTTGCGCGGTTTCCCCAGGGGTATGCCTCGGTGATAGCCTTGCGCAATGCAGTCATGTCTTTCCGGCCAACGCGGTTGATGACTTCTGCGACTATCGGTGCCGCTCGATCTGCCCAGGACATGCTCACCTCACAATGCCGTTTTGTCCGCTGGGCTTGCCGCGGACAACTGGATACGGATGTCATCTGCAAGGCTGATGAGACGGTTCCCTTCACCCTCAAGTTTCTGGGCTACTGCCTGGACCTGCTCAGCGGTGGCCACCTCATCCCTGCAGAATCCCTCATCCAGAAGCCACTGCTGGACCTTGGCGAACCCCTCTATTGAGAGGCTCATGCTACTTTTCCGCCGGCGGCGATGATCGCCTCCTTGATCGCATCCAGCTTGTCCTTCGGTGCCTGGACCGACAGGAAAGCCGTGTCTTGTTTCTTCTTCCAGCGCTTGAAGTAGGTTTCGAAGGAAACATCGACAGAGCCGTCATTGGACTGCACCCACCCACCCATGATTCGAACCTGGTCCTCTGGCTTGAGGTCTTCGCCGATGGAGAAGGAGTCATCCATGACCTGGCCGTTAACTTCAAGCTCAAGCTCTTCATGCCAGACATCATCTTCACCATTCGGCTTCCAGAACCCGTCGTCGTTGTAGAAGGCCTTGAGTTCCGAGCCAGTCGTTTTGGTCGGCATTGTGGTTACTCCGTTACGGACTGGATCGCGCCCAGTCGCTTTTCAATGGAAATTGCTTGCTGCTGGAGATCCAGGCCCTCGAGGCCGAGCAGTCCGTTCTTCGCTGAGCCGAGCTTGGTCAGGGCCTCAACCAGCTCTGCAGCCTGGGCCTTGGCTTTCTCTAGGGTCGCCCGGTCCTGGGCGTTCAGCTTGCACATAGTTCACCTCTTGAATGAGCTAGTTGGACTGCGGGCCTTCCAGCTCCAACAGTTCAGATTCGATGTTCGACCTTGCAATCGCTTCCCATGCGGCCGAGATTTCAGGGTGGCCGTACAGCGGGTGACAGCTCAGCAGTCCCCGTAGGACGTCTGCACGTCCGGCACGGAAAAGGTCATCCGGTACCCAGGCAAATTCCTGTTGAACTGCCTGTTGGTAGGATTTGTACGCCTGTGGTGGCTGTGCCAGAACCGCCAAATCAATGTCGAGCACCAGGCCGCAATCATCGGCCTGGGAGCCCGTCTGGTGGTTGGTCGCCATGATCATCGCTTCCACAGCTGGGATGTACTCGGGAACGCCGGCAGCTGTGAGCAGGGTGATGGCGTACTGAGCGCTGCAAGCTTCATTGTCCACTCGGTGAGTGTCGTAGATCACGTCGTGAAGCCACAGCGCCAGTTCAACCAGGTGAGGTTTGTCGGCCAGATGACGCCAAGAGTCGAAGTGTTCAAGGCACGCGGCTATGTGTTCAAGGGTGTGGTAGTGCCGTCCGGGCTCGCTGTATTGCATACAGAGGTAGTCGAAGGCACCTGCAGCAGGTGCTGCGCCAAGCGCGCGCCAGAGCCGATGCCAACGATCTTCAAGCTCGGTGTGATTCAAAGGCATTTCCCTGCTACTCCAGGCGTTGTGTTGACATTGACGGATCATAACCTTGGGCATGGTAGGGAGCTTGCCGTACCGCACACCGTGAATTCTCCACGCCATGGCTAGTGACACCAGCCACGAACGAATTTCACAAACCTACTTTGGCGTGAGCCGCGGGAGCGGTGTTGTTACGGTTGCCCAGATTCTGGGAGAAATCGATGAAAACCGAATTCATGGGGGTGAGCTCCCAAGATTGGAGCGATGTCGTCAAGCAGCAGATCCGGCCGTGGGTTCGAGGAGCTGATGACTGTGTAGTGCAGATGTTGCCGAGCAGAACTCAAAACCGAGTTGGCGAGTTGTACCGCCAGGCGGTAGAGCGATATCCGACGTACGAAATGGTGGTGCTCACCTGCTTTTGCGCTGCCATGCGCAGCGAGTTTGGAGATGAAGAAACCGCGAGCCAAGAGGCGATCGAAGCTTTTCAATATGCCCGGGAGAAGTACGGATACCGTAGTCCTCAAGAAGAGGCTGAGGATCAGGCAGGGGATCGAGAGGAGGGCATTTGCTCGCACGGACTTACCTGGCTGACGTGCCCCTGCGGATGCTTTGAGTTTTAAGAGGCCAATAAGATCGGGCCGCCATTAGGCGGCCCCTTTCGTGTCTGAGATTAGGCAGCCAATCCCAAGGCAGCCATGCGGATAGCGTTTTCGAACTGCTCCTCGATCCGCACCAGATCATCCGCAACCGACTTGTCCAAGCGCTCTTCGACGAAGCGGGGGAGGAAGAGGCTGTATGGTTTGCCTGGCTTCTTCGGACGCATGATCTGGTTGGATCGTACAGTGATGATCATCCCGCGCCACGTATCCCGATTGAGATGGATCTCTTCTCGTTTCTTCTTCTTGAAGCCGCTTACTCCTACAACCAGCTGGCCACAGGAGCTCTTGCAGAGCAGTGACCCGAAGGTCTTTGCGTTTGCTCCTTTACCAGGAAGGAAATCAACCACTTCAAGCTCGCAGGGGGCTTCGAGCTTCAGCTTGACCTGATCCTTGCTGGTACCGTCAAACCAGATAGCCTCGGGCTTCTTGATAATCGTGCCTTCCAGTCCGAGTTCAAGCTGCTCCACATAGTGGTCAATGGCCTCCTTAAAGGAGTACACGATGCGCGTCTCGATCATCGAGATCGCCGAGTGGGCGAGCGCCGTTACGAGATCGGTCAGCTGACCGAAGCGGTCCTTGTATGGGGTGTCGCAGCGCCCACCCTTCTTGACCGAGGCCAGCGGGATCTGATCCCACAATTTGATGATCGGCCGGCAGCCAAGGTCGAACTGGCCGCCCTGGACTACCGAGTTCAGCATGCCGTTGCCGACCTCACGGGGGAGAATCTTGCCGTCGCATTCGACGAGCAGCTCACCATGCGCTTGCCCGGTCGGAAGCTGACGAAGCCCGTCGAGCAGTTCTTGGAACGGTGCTCCAGGGAGAAGGGTGCCAGCGCGCGAGGTGAGGCTGACCTCATTGGCTTCGATCGTCACGTTGACGAACATGCCGTCGGCTTTGACCTGCGAGTAGATACCAGCAGCCCAGTTCCACTCCGAAAGATTGGTGTGGTGAGGGAGGCTGCAGCGCATGTAGCTGAACTCAGGAATAAGCCCGGAACAGACTTTGTTGACGCTGGTTTCGCTGAAGCCGGCGCGCGGGTCCTTGGAAAGGATGCGCCAGAGCAATTCAGAGGACTCTGGGTTCAAGGACGTCAATGCCCGAGTAACCGCCTCCTCAGCGCGGTGTCCGGTGAGGCCTCGGGCGGCCAATTGGTCGAGCATCGACCAGGTTTCCTGGCTGAACTCCTCGGCCCCGAACTGGCTAGCCCGGGCCGGGCGGATGCCAAAAGTGATGAATGGGTTGAGCATGTAGATCAGGACGCGCTGGAAGGCTTCGCTGTCGACGTGGGTCTTCAGTAGCGCCAGCTTGTCGTTGGTGCCAGGGGTATTCGCGATCTGCTCGAGGGCATGGTAGACGGTGGTGCTCATCACGGGCTGATTCTCCAGAGTGGTCTGCCTTAATTGTCCGGATGCTTGGGTTTCATTCCAGCGAAGTCCGGGGACTGATGACCATTCTTAAGGCGCAGGGGGTGTGCCAGAAGCGCCCGGAAAAAGCCCTCTACGCTGCATCAAAAAGGGAGAGCTGGGCAAAGGACTGCGGGTTGGCAGAACCTGTGTCTGGCTTCCTGGAGGCTTTCATTCGGGCCGGTGCAGTTGGTGCTGGCGCTACAGCACGATCGGGCACGGTCGCCAGCGTGGGTTCGCTCTGCGCTGGAGCCGGTGGCGGGATTAGTGCAGGAGGCGCGACTACAGCCTTGGACACGGAATTCTGCTCTGCCTCTGCCGGAGCGGCTGGGATTTCGGCAGGGTCTTGGGTGAAGTCGCACAAGACGATCTCGCAGATCGGACTGACGCCGTGCCATTCGTTCTTGTAGGCGGATGTGTCCAGGCCGCAATTATGGTCGAGCACGATACCGGTCTGACTCATGAACTTCTCACACTCCCGCGTAATCTCGACGCTATAGGAGCGTTGGCCCGAGTACCGGAATGGGGCGGATGTCTGCGGGATGATGAACACGCCGTGATCAGCGATCTTGGATGCGGCTTCGATGAGCTTGTACTCAAAACTTGCCCCTGTGTAGCGACCGTCGAACGCCTGGCCAGTCTTCACAGATCCAAAGGGTGGATTCGAAATCGCAGTACTGAAACGCCCCATATCCGGGATTGAAAACACATCGCTAACGATCCACTCCGCTTCTGGGAGCACTCGCTTCCCAACTTCAGCGTACTCAGGGTTAATCTCGACACACACGATACGCTTTGCACGCTCGCGGCAGGCGAAAGCCAGCCTCCCGATGCCTGCGCAAAGGTCAATCAAGGACTCACACTCCGGGACTTCGATGGAGAAATCGTTGGCCAGTCCCTCTGGCGTGAAGAATGCGCCGGCTAGACCATTCATGTTGGTCGCGGACTCATGGAAATGTTCCAAGATGAAATAGCGGTCCTCGAGACGCAGGCTCTTGTCCGAGTAAACCAGGTCGAGCGCCTGCTTGTGACGCTTCGCCGCTTCTTTGGATAACTTAGCCATTTCATCTCCTCATCGGCTCAGACGGTATGTGTCTGATTCGGGTGTGTATTTGATGAGGGAATTTTCTGACCAGGTAGGTCGTGCCACCATCACCCAGCACAAGGTCTCTATTGAGCACGCTAGAAGCTCGGGTGATGGCGGGTGAGGAGTCAGGGCGCGGTCATGTAGCCACTGACAAGCCAGGGTTCTTCCACTGAACGGCCTTGGGGATCAGGACCTGAAACTCGAAGCCAGGATCGACGGAGAATTTGATAGTGTCGCCGCGGTTTGCTGCCACCTGACGGGCGTACTCCAGAGCTCGATCGAACTCCAAAATGGAGAAGTAGGAGGAATCCTTAATGTTGGCGTTCAAGAAGTCTGTGCAATGGAGGGACGTACCGCCGTGGTTGTTTGACAGGCCGAAGGTCATCACCACATACATGGGTTCTCCGACCGGCAAAAACAGTTGGCCATCGATGATGATCCGATCGCGTGCCCACCTCTCCAGATATTCGTCAATCCCGGCCTTTCCCTGATAGGCGCCGATGTAGATTCCCTGTTCCCAATGGCTCAGCGTGA
This sequence comes from Pseudomonas defluvii, assembly GCF_001695625.1. GTDB lineage: Bacteria > Pseudomonadota > Gammaproteobacteria > Pseudomonadales > Pseudomonadaceae > Aquipseudomonas > Aquipseudomonas defluvii. The sequence goes on along the minus strand of NZ_MBPN01000007.1, from coordinate 88,434 downwards.
CGCTTTCCGTCACCAGAGAGATCTCAGGCTCTGGCATGCGATGGGTCGCGTTCGGGCCTCCTTCCGCTTTGTTGTCCCGCGCGCCGGCGAAGAGCTTGCAGTTCGTCCAGAGGCAGCCCTCGAAAGTGCGGTATTCCACTGGATCGTGCCCCTGGTCGCTGTTGTTTCGGCTGATGATCGCCACCGGGGCTTGCTCCGGCGGGATTTCCCGAATTTCTACGGTGATCAGTCCGTCGTGCTCGCGGACTGTACGAGGCAGGCGGCAGCGAGGGGGCACGATGCTGTGGTTGTAGCTGTAGGTGAAGGTTACGTTCATCGCATGGCTCCTTATGAGATGGAGCCATGATCAGGGCTGGGCTGGTGTGCCAGAAGCCAGGTCCCGGTCAGGAATAGTTGTTCCTGCAGGGCTTCAAAATCGGATCTTCGGGGTCGACGCCGTTGGCGATGGCCATCTCTGCATAGCTGTCGAACAGATCGACTCCGCCGTCCGAAACCTGGTTCATGTCCAGTTCACCATTGATGAGATTTAACCGAACCGAGAGATTGTGATCGGCCCCCCTGAGGAGGAAGCCCGCGCAGGTAGTTGGCTTCTCCTTCCCGGTGGTATGGCAGCCAAAGGTTCGGTCGCTCATGTCATAGGCGGTTGCCGCGGAAAGTCGGAATGCCTCGGCCGGGAAGACTCCGACGGAATCACGCCTCCATGGGCAATCTTTGCAAGGGACCTTGCAGGCATGTTTGCGCCCGCTCTTGATGGTGACCACCTGGTGGTTCCAGTCAGCCCAGCGAGCATCGAGGACTTCTGGTTTGTTGTTCTTGGTAGTCATTGAAGGTACCGGTTCGGACGGCATGCAGTGATCAGGAGGGCAAGCGCGAGCAGTGCCAGGATAGCTGCCACACCTTGAATTTCAGTGGCAAAGGCTACTGGAAGAGTGTGGGCCAGCCAAGTCATGGCCAGCGCTGCGCAGATGAGGGATGCGAAGAGAGCGATTGGTAGAAGCATGGGCGACTCCCTGTTTGAAAGTCGCCAGTCTCAGGGGGCCGGCTGTGTGCCAGAATCCTCCCGGACAAAGGTCATGCAGTCATCTCTGCCTGGCTTTGCTAAGGGAGCTCCCGATCAGCATATTCTTCTTTGATCTTGTTCCTCATGTCCCGGACGTGAGCGTCAACAGTCGCCTGGTCACCTGCCACGTATGCAGCAGAAATGCTGTCTTTCGGGGCAAACACCATGGCGTCGAGGCCGAACTGGTCTGCAGTGATGTCTACGACGTGGATTCCGCCCTGATATTCGACTTCAACCCAGTAGTGGCCGTGCGGAACCCCATCAATAACCAGGCCACCATCCCTCTTACCGTCACCACCTCGAATAATTGGGTCCAGAGCGGCGAATTTTCGTAGCAGGGCCTCACAGAGGATGGCGGCGTAGAGGCAGGTACCGTTCGTACGCCCATGCCCGAGTGAGGAGTGCAGCATCGACTCGTACGTTGCTCTGACGCCTTTGAGGATCTGGTCCGGTTGCAGACTGGTCACCCACTTCTCCTGTAATGCTGTATTCACGTGGTAAGAGTGGTCGGGGCCGCTTAGGCCCCTTGAGAGTCCTTCCGCTTCGCGAGTTGGTCTTTGAGCTGGCGCGGAATGTTGCGGATGATCAGCATATCCTGCTCTTCATCGTACTCAACCGTCGATCCCAAATGATGGGCTTCGAAGGTGATGGCCAAGCCTTCAGCACGTCCTGTGAAGCGCTGGAACTCCTTCAAAGTCCGCTTGTCCGCAGGAATTTCCGGAGCCAGACCATAGTCCTTGTTCCGGATGTAGTCGTAGAAGGCTTTCGGTCGGTCTTCGTCGATCAGGCTCGAAAGTTCGTCCAGGGTTACCGGTTGCCCGAGTCGCGCTTGGGCGTTGGCGTAATCAACCAGCGTGTCGGTTTTCTCCCTGGCAGCTGCTTCTGGCAGGTCTTCGCTTTCAACGAAGTCGGAGAATGCTTTCAGCAGAGTTCGCGTCTCGCTTGGAGCATCGTGGCCTTCCTCGCAACCGATGAAGTCGCGGAAGTAGTCGAAAGCCTTGCGGCCACCTTTCTTGAGGAAGGAAATGTACTGGCGCGACTTGGGGTTGTTACGCCACTCAGACAGATTGATCCTTGCGGCAAGGTGGAGTTGCCCCACATCGAGATGCTTGATGGCGGCTACCTCGAGGCCTTCGGTCAGCGCGACGCCGTCGCGGTGATGGAGCATTGCGAGCATGAGGTAGTCAGTCATGCCTTGCTGGTAATGCGCCAGCAGGAAATGGCCCCCGACAGTCAGGCTCGATTCTTCCATCAGCCTCACCAAGTGCTCGGCTGCCTGGCGGCTGAAGCTCACGAAATCCTGTCCGCCATCCAGGTACTCGCTCAGCCACCCACTCAGTGGATAGGCCCCCGATTGACCATGGAAAAGCCCCCAACCTTTAGTTGCCTTGGCGTTGTAGGCATCGTTGAGATCGGCAAGCAGGTTATCTGCGGCCTCGTTGTGTTCCAGTTCGGCATCCCGGGAGTGGAGTGCCGCCGGGTTCCCGTCGGGTTTCTTGTCGATGAAATGGACAATGCAATGGCGAATGGGCATGGGGACCTCAGGTCAGACTGATAAGCAGAAAGCGGTTGCCGGCGAGATCCTAACGGGTGAGATCCTGCCGGCAACGGAGGAGGGCGATTAAGCGCAAGCGTCGAACCGGAACTCGCAAACTCGCTTGCGAGTGGTGCGTGCGCTGGGTCGATCGGTGACGAAAGATTCCGTTGGGATGCTGAACAGGCGGAGTTGGTCCCGTTGTTCGTGAACGGTGCAGATACTGCACTGCTCCAGCAGCACGTTGGTCGGCTCAGAATCCCGGTTGAAAACCAGCATGAGCCCCGAGGAGAGAGTTGGGATGTCCGGCGATAGTGAGCAGATACCCCCCTCGAGCTCCAGCATCAGGTCATGGAGTACAGGGGACCGCAGATCGGGGTGAACGATCAGCTGGGTGAAAAGCGTGAAGGTGCCATTACGGCGTGGCCATCCTTGACTGAAGAGTTCCCCGGCTAGGTAAACGTCCTGGCTGATATTGTCCATCGCGATGACCAGATCCAACCCTTTGCAGGTCGTGGCGATGAAATAGCCCTCTGCGCAGAGGAGAGCATTGCCAGCAGTCTGTTCGGTATCGGTTACCAGAATTTTGAATGCTACTGCTCGGGCGTCTGCGCCGAACTGGTTGTATCCGACACTGATGTAGGCATGCAGGTCCTGGGTGGTACCAGGATTCAGCTTGATCAGCCTGCGTTCCGCGGAATCGAAGATTGCCTGCGGAGAAAATGCCTCCTTCAACTCCTGAACGGCAGTGTCCACCGTACGATCGCCATCCAGCATGTAGGTGTAACCGTCGAGAAGTTCGGGGGTGAATTTGACCATTTGCCTGATTCCTTTTGGCTGGGGGTGGGAAGAGGTTGCGCGATTTGACGGGTGGCACAAAGCCAAAATGGCACGCTGAAATCCCGACTCGCCAAGCCGATAATCTGCCACCTGCTGGCGTGCCTGAACCCCCTGAATTCAGAGTGTGAACTCCACGCTTCCTTGTAGGAGACGTCAAGCTGCGCGGCTATCCAGTCGACGAACATCCAGGACCTGTGCAGGGGAAAAGACCACTACCTCGTAACTGCCGTCCGGGTAGGTGGCCACAAGTCCGTCATGACCGAGCTGCTCAAGTCGCTGCTGAATCTCAACTCCAAAATAGCCGTCGGTTTCAATAGCCCTGGTTATCAGCTCAATTGCAGTCTCGATCGAGAAAATCTGCTCGATGAGGGGAACGGCCGGACTGTCCAGGTCGTAGTCATGCTCAAGGCTGGCCAGGCAGTGGAGAGGGTTGCTCATGTTGAGCTTGACCTCCCAGACAGAGCCGCCAGGTCCTGCGTATTCATCGGCACAGGCTTGATCCCCGAAATACAGGCCGGAACCAAAAGTTCCGCGACTTGCGGGCTGGAAGTTAGTGGTTCGGGCTTTGGTCCCTCGGTAGAAGTTTTTTTGCTTCGGGAACATGGTTCTCTCCTGATCGAGTGCTCATGTTCCATGAAGAGGGGAGGTGCCAGAACCGAGGGGAAAATGCCGATCATCAAAAGATTTGGCAGAATGCTTCTGGCACAAGAAGGACGGCTTGATAGTGACTCCATCGCGGGGCAAGGGGCCCCAGCTACAGGAGCCAGCATCATGCAGAACGCCAACAACATTTCCGCATTCGAACAGCGCTACAACGAAAAGCTCGATGAGCTCGCAACCGAGCTGGATGGGGCCCTGCCTTCCTATCGTGAGCTGATGGCCCAGGTATCAGGCTTGCTGGCAGAAGACGGTCATTCTCTTGATGTGATCAGCGGATATGACGACTTCGAGGCGTTCTTCACCTGGCTCGACACGCTGACGGCATACGACCAGATGGATGAGGATGGTTCGCTCGAGGACCATAAGCCTCTCTTGGCAGTCATCTACGAAGCCATACGCGCAGGCGAGGCCTGACATTCGGGAAAAACCCGACACGCCTCTTTGAGTGTGTGTCGGGTTTTTGATTATCAGTCTTTGGCCGGTAGCGGTTCGCTGGGCTGATTGGGCTCCAACCCAGAATCGGCTTCGGGTGATTCTGCCGGCGGGAGCAGCTCCCCGGCCGAGTCGAAGCTCAGTCCATCCGACGTCTCAGAGCTGTTGATCACAGAGTGGTACAGCCCCTCGCCCATCTTCCAACCGGGATATGCAGTCATGCCGCCGACAAAGGCGATTACCAGCGCTGTCAGCACGATTCCGATCCACTCGATTGAGCGCTTGATCACTTTGACGGTGATCGAGTCCGGCTCATGCCGGTAATTCTCTTCCTGCTTTGCCCTTATCTCCAGAAACACCTCACGAAGGCGGGCTAGGAGCTTGTTGGCTTCTACCTCGCTGGTGAACCACGCGAGTGTGTTGTAGCCCTCCTTCACCTGCAACAGGGGCTTTTTGGAATCGAAGGGATTGTCCTCTTGAATGACCGTGAAGGAAGTGTGGCCGCCGTAGCCGCAACGTACAGCTGTGAACTGCCCCAGGGCAGCGAGATGGATGTCGTCCTGGTGGACTTCGATTTGGACTTCGTCCGCGGATTCGAAAACCTTCTTGTCTCGAATGCTGATCATGTTGGCTCCCTGGGTGAGAAAGGCCCTAGTGTCCTGGCCGTGGGCGCGCGCACAAGCGAAATGGCAGGGCTGAAATTCGGCCTAGGCCTCACCCAGGAACAGGAAACCCCGCCGAAGCGGGGTTCATGGAGTTGGGATTGAGCTCAACTCACTTTCTTGGACAGATCCGCGAAGGTGAAGCCTTTAACCTGCTGGAGCTGGCGCTCCAGGTGACCGATCAACTCAGCTTTCGCCCGGCTGAATTGCTCCACTCGCGTTTCCTGCGGTTTGGATTTGGAAGTGACCATGTAGCCGCCGATGAGGCTTTTGACGTTGTCATGTTCATAGCGATTCAGCGGGGAGGGAGCAGCCCCGGTTTGACTCTGCGCCCAGTCTTCCTGAGCAGCTACGACCTTGAATGCGTTGTCCGCAGGCACGCATTGCCGGAATACCGGGTTCTTCAGCCAGTTTTCCATCGTGACCCGGTGTTCGTCCAGATCCTCGGCGGAAAGGCCCTGATAGTCATTCAGGAAGAACCAGTTGACATCACCCCAGCGGCAGTTGTCATGCCAGTCCGGGGTAGAGAAAACCTCGATTCGGCCGGCATACGGGGCTACGAACAGGCACTCGCCTTGGCCCAGATCAGCCATGGTCCCGAGAGGCATCTCTATAAGGATGTCAGCAATCTTGAAGCCGACCTCCTGCATGCGCTGATAGGCCAGGCGCTCCGCCTCGTCACTGGAATAGGTGTTGATGGCGCGATTGAGGTCGAGAGCGTTGGGGTTATTGGTGCTCATGGAGTAGATCCTTCGTTGATGAATTCGATGGACCTATGGTGAGGCTGCGCCGGTTGTGCCAGAACCGGTGCAGCAGACCGAACTGGAAATGCTCAGGCAGAACCATGATCCAGTTTTACCAGCGCTTCCGGGAACGCGATGATGTGGCCCTCCGCATAGCTTTCGACGCGGATCTTGCCGAAATCAGCTCCCAGAGTCCTCCCAAGCTCGAACACCTCGATGGCGTTGGTGGCCCGAACGCCGATGCAGTAACTGCCGATACCGTCGAGGCCGGGGGTAGCTCTCTCCCGCAGGCCAGCTGCTTCGAGGCGAAGTAGCAGATTTCTCGCAGTTTCATTGCAGGGTTGGAGCACAGTTCAGTCCTCCAGGCTCTCTTGCGGTTGGGCAGCCGGTGCGCCAGGCAAATAGTGTTCAGGCCCGAGTTTCTCTGGCGAGATTCGCTGCAACGCCCAGCCGTCAACATATAGCCAGCCATCTTGCTCCTGGAATGAACCCTCAAGGAGGTTTGTCCGGTAGCGATGCGCGTAGGCTTCGACCTCCGCATCAGACGGCACCGCAGGCAGGCCTTTCTCCACTCGGGTCCGCGCATCCCTTACTGCCCGGTCAAGACGCATCTGAGCCGCAGCCCTGTTCATTCGCCCTCTTAGGGTATCTTCTGCATCCTCAAGATCGGGGTCGATCCCCATCAGCTTGACCTCATTGCTGAAGGCGGATACGGCAATTTCAAGGTGCGCCTTCCAATGCTCGGCTTGGTGCCGGCACTCTAGGTCGAGCTGAGCACTGGTGGTGATGCGGCCAACAGCTCGATCATAGTGGGCGATCATGCATGCCTCGGATTGATCTGCGCGGATTGGTTTATGCCAGTAGCGCCATCGGAACCCGAGATCCAGCCAGCCAGGCTGCGAGACGATCATTTCCGAATTGCTAATCCGTTCGACAACAAGCCAGGGGGTCTGATCGATCCATACCGCATCGACGGGCGGTTCGTCCTCAGTCAGCGGCTCGTAAGCGACTGGCCCGTCTAATGGGGCGAAGACCTTTTCGGACTCCACAACGTCGTACCAGGGGTAAGAATGGGACAGGGGAGGAGGCAGCACCAGTGGTTGCTTGCCGGCGAGGAGCCGATGATAGAGCGAACTCTTGTCCGGGAGGTGGTTGGGCATTGCTCCAGCTGCGGCAACGATTTCGAGATAGCGCTGCCACACCGGGCAGCTTTCCGATGGCGTGATCATTGAGCTCCTCCAGGAGTTGCTGAGGCTCATGATGGTAACGGCCGACTCTAGCTTGGCTATGCCAAAACGCAACGGTGAATTTCCCGGTTATCCTCGTCCACCGGTGCCGGTTTAATTGGCGGCTGCTCATTACTTAGAGGCTCAGGAGAAATAGCATGAGCACGACAGATGATGGATTTCCTCCGCGGGTAAAAGAAGATCTACGGCGGGATGTTGGGGGTTACTGTTCAGCCCCATTTTGTGGGATTCAGACCTTTGTCTACGACCGGGCCCGGCGCAAAGACAAGCTGACGGGCGATGCTGCGCATATCTGCGGAGCGCGCCCACACGCGGCCCGATATTACGATCTGCCGATGGATGTGGATCGTCACGGCTATGAAAATGGGATTTGGCTGTGCGCGGTGTGCCATCGCATGATCGATCACAGTGCGTGCCTTTACCCGGTTGACATGCTGCTCCATTGGAAGCGCCTGGCAATAGACGCTCACCAAGCCGGAGGACGCCGCCTTCAAGCTCTGATGGTTGGCAGTGATCTCACCCGCGATCATCAAAACGCGGCGCAATTTCTCAACGACGTATGGCAGGTCAGAGTGAAGTTCCGGGAGGCGAAGTTCAACGTATCGCCCGGGGATCGGTTCAACTCCACTGTAAAGTTCGACACTGAGTTTGCTCGACTGATTCGGAACCGGGCCGGCCTGTACATGGCCAAGCCCTGGAACGCCTACCATCCGCACTGGACATTCACTCCGGAAATTCAGGTTTGGGAAAGTGAGATCGTTCGGATGGCTGGACGCCTGGCCGAAATGCCTGCCCTGGCATTGATGGGTGAGGGAATGTTCGATTTCTACCACCAGGTGGACGAGGAGGGGAATTTGGTGTTCCGCGACGAATCAACGAGGTCCCTGCACATCTTTGTGCAGATGCTGGAGCGCTTCGACGAGTTCCTGACGGATTACAAGGGGCCACAACAGAGCCCCTATGGCTCCTCACCCTATGGCTTCTAGCAGGGTGCGACTGTACCGAGGTGGAAGGTCTCTTGGACCTTCCTGCTCACCAGTTCGAGTGCTTCATCGACGGTCAGCGGGGGAAGGGAGTCGTCTCGGTAGAAGACATGCACTCCGCGCCCGATGAGATTGGCAGTTCCCCGCTCGCGATTGATGCGCAGTTGGCAGGCATCTATCGAGTGTCCGCCGGCTGCACGGCCCATGATGGCGAAGATGCTCTTCGCACAGCCTTCGGGAGATGCGAAATCGAACTCCTCGGGGATAGGAGTCGAGGTGGTGGGCAGCACCGGAATGGTGGTCGATCCATAAAGCAGGTGGGCGTGCTGGAGTTTCATGGCCGTGCTCCTGTTGTGGTTTGCAGTCAGGATCGGCCGCATGCTCTTGTGCCAGAAGCAGCTGGGCCGGAGTAATCCCGGCCCCACCGGCGCCTTCAAGCGACCGCCGCGGACTCCACAATCTGTACCGGGAACCCGATTGGCTCCAGGGCCTGATATACGACTTCGCCGCCAATGGTCTCGTGCGCCAGCAGTTGCTCGACGATGAAATCCAGCTCTGGGCGGCAGTTCTCGATCAGTGCCAACGCCTTTTCATACCCAGCGTTCAGCAGCGTATCCACCTTTTCCATGATGATCCGGGCATCGATCGCTATGCCGAGCTCTCGCATGGTCGCCAGGCTGGTGAGGCTTTCGTCATTGGACATCCCGTAACTGGTCACCATTGAAAGGGCTATCCTAGTGGCTTCTTGCAGGTCCCCGGCAGCGCCAGTGGATACTTCCTGAAAGACGTTAGCTTCCGCAGCGCGACCGGCCAGAACCATAGCGAGCTGCGCCTGAATCTCGGACTGCAAATGCAGTCGCTTGTCCTCGAGCGGAAGAATCAGGGTGACGCCTTGCGCAGGCCCGCGGGGGAGAATGGTGACTTTTTCCACCCGTCCGGTGTTGAGAAGCGCGCCAACCAGTGCATGACCAGCTTCATGAACTGCCACTCTACGACGGTCCTCAGGGCTTGCCAGTTTCTGGTTCTCATCCGCTTCACCCATGCGCTGGATCTCGATTGCTTCCAGGATGTGGTGCATTCCAACTTCGGTATCGCTGCTGCGAGCGGCAAGAAGCGCTGCGTTGTTCGCAACGAAGGCGATAGCTGCTGGCGTCAGCCCCATGCAGTTCTTGGCAAGGCGGTCATAGTTCAGGTCTTCTGCCGGCTTGGTCTTGCCTAGGTACAGCTGCAGTAAGCGTACCCGGTCCTCGAGCGTCGGTAGGGGGACATGAACGGTCCGGTCGAATCGACCTTCCCGGCGAAGAGCTTTGTCCAGGGCATCGACATGGTTGGTTGCGGCGATCAGCATCACCCCAGCATTTTCGCTAAACCCATCCAGCTCGGTGAGGAACTGATTGACGATGCGGTTCCCTTCACCATCGGCAAGGCGCCCTTGGTCGACGCGCCGGCCAATCCCGTCTATTTCGTCGATGAACAGGATGCACGGCGCTTTGCGGCGTGCCTCTCGGAACAGGCCCTTTACCTTCTGGATGCCAACGCCATAGAACATGCTGCTGAAGCTGCTGCCATTCGCTTCGATGAAGTTCACGCCACACTCATTTGCCAGCGCCTTGGCCAAGAGCGTTTTGCCTACGCCTGGGTCGCCGGTAAACAGAACCCCTCTCGGTGGTCGCGCGTTCAGCAGGGCGAAATTCTCTGGGGTCCGCAGCCATGCGGTCATGTCCATCAGGGTTCGCTTTGCCTCATCGCACCCGATCACGTCCTTGAAGGTGACCTTGGATGTCGCTTTTTTCCTACGGATCGTGAGGTAGGGGCTCAACATGGGCCAGAGCATGCACCCGAAGAAGAGGACCATCATCAGTTGAACCGCTACGTCCAGCGAACGGGCTGCGCTGATCTGAGGGCCGATCTTCAGTTCCTGAATGGTGAACAACGGAGTCTTTTCGTTGTAGATCAAGTTGAGCAACTGCCGGGCTACTTGGCCGAACTGGTCGCTCACGACATAGGCCCGTTCGTCCTTGGTCGTGATGTAGATGTCTTCCTTCCCGATGTCAGCTTCGATGACGTTCCCTAGACGGACGTCTTCCATGAGGTTGTCCAGCGTTTTCCTGTTATCGGTCCACCGGGAGGGGTTCTTGCTGATCTGATCCATGATCGTTGCCTGGTGCTGACCAGCAGACGTATCAGGCCCCTGGGGTTGCAGGAATTGGTTGTACGCCCAGTATCCGCCGAACAGCACCAAGGTGAGTGCGCACCCGATCATTGACTGCACATACTTGTTGCGCAGGGACCGGCGGATGCGCGTGAGGAGCGAGTCTTTCATGGAGTTCCCTTTAGGCCGGGCCCAAGGCTGGCCCGCTGGTGATGAAAAGATCATGAGCAGGTGGAGTGTTCAAGCCATCTCCACCTTCTGAAAAGCTGGCGCTTGGTTAAAAGCCCATGCCGAGCTGCTCTGTCAGCTGGGTGGCCGGAGCAGGCTTGGGCGCTGGCGAATGGTTGCCTGCAGGCGCGTCTGCAGGCACGTACACCGGCTCCTTCTGCAGGCCCAGTTCAACTTTGATCTTTTGGACAGCAAGGTAGGCCTCGATGTAGGGACGGGTGTGTTCACCGTGAAGCCCACGAGTGCTCAGGTTGAGCCCTACCTTTCCACTTGCATCAGCCATGAGGTAGCGACGGCCATCCTTGATCACCTGAACGAAGCCCTGTGCGTATCCGCTCTCCGCGAAGCGGGTGAGGCGGTCTACTTCAGAGAAACGTGAGCACAGGCTTGTGTGCAGAACCTGCAGGTGATGCTCGGCTTTCTTGAGGTCGTCTTGCTTCGGATCTACGCCGGCCCATTCGAGGATAGTGGCCCAGGTGCCGGATTGAGTGCGCGGCAGCTGGACTCCGGTAACCGCGGTGAACACTGCCTTGCCGACATTGTTCAATCCGTTTGCCAGGAAATTGAGCGCATACGCATCGCGTGCCAGGAGAGCTTCGGCGAAATGCAGGTGATAGTCCCGCACCTGGATTTCTCGACCGGCGCGCCCGCCCAGCTCGTGAGCGTACATGGCTGCTATCCCTTCGACCGTATGGGTCTCAGGTGACGGTTGGAGTTTGCGTACTGCAGTCATCGTGTATCCCCTGGCTGTGTTCAGAATGGACACAGTTTCAGGGCAGACGATGCGTGCCAGAACCGCAGTGAATTGCCCTGCGGCCCTGGTAGAAGGCCTTACAGGCGCTGAACCTTTACCTTCAGCTTGATCTCATCAGCACCTATTCCGTTAGCAATTTCCACCTCGGAATTAGCCATGACGACCATGCTGCTGTTTAGACTTTGGATACGGAAGGATGCAGATTCGAGTTCGGTGTCTCCGAGTTTGAGTTTTTGCTCTTCGAGGACCTGAACGTAGCTACCGTCGACAGAGACGGCAAATTTGTCGTCGGACGCTTCTCGAGCCGTAATATCGGCCATGAACCCAACGGGCACCTTTTCCTTCTCTCGAGTCGGTTTGTCACAGGCGGGTTTGAAGGGATTCAACCAGCGGCTGATGCCTTCCCGGCACGTCACCGTCACGTTGGTATCGATTTCCTTGAAACGCCCATCGTTGAAATGGGCGGTAGCCCCTTTCGAGATTTCCTGGGTACCGCTGCTGAGCACAACGCCGCCCTTGGTGACTTCGGTCTGGATCGTGATGCGATCGCCGGCGGATGCAGGCACCGAAATTACAGCGGCCGCGACTGCGGCAAGAGCAAGCATGGGGAGTTTTGGCATTCGTTCTCCAAAGGGTATTTAAACCCTGGATTGAGGGGTGAAGCACCTTTTCAGGTGCTTCGTTCAATGAGGCGGATCATTGCCTTGGCAGCTTGAGAGAGCCTACTGTTCTTGGTCGACGGCGCTCCGCTGACCGACAGCCATGCAGCCGGCAACGAACATAAGGATGAGAAGGCAAAGGGCACCGGCCCCCATGGTCGTCAGCAGACCGAAGATTCGATCCGGGTCAGCGGTCATGTCCTGGTCGAACAAGGCGTACAGCCAGTCACTCTTGAAGCGGCCGAGATAGTAGGTCAGAGCGAACACCGCAAAAATGATCAAACGAAGCATCATGAGCTCCTACAGGACTGCTTTGAGATAGTCGATTGCGGGGTCAAGTTGCTGGACGGGATTGACCTGGTGGTCATCCATGAAGCCGATCAGCAACTGGACATCGGAACTGAAGGCTCCCGAAGTCAACAGGGCCTGCGCCAGCGAGCTGCCAACTTCGTATTTGGAAGCTGCAGCCTCCCAGTTACCAACTGGACCGACCTTAGCGATTTGCGAAATGCATCGTTGGGCGGTGAACCCGCTGGTGAGTCCACCGCGGATAGACAGGAGGATTGCCAGTTGCGTCTGAGACGAAACCTCGGTGTCCTGGGGCTTGGTAGCGTCAGTGTTCTGGTTCATATGGATAGGAGTCCAATGGTGGAGACTCCTATCCTATGAAGTGGTGGCGACCCGTACGAGCCAAGTTGAGGGGCTGAAATCCGTTATGGACCGGGACGGCGGACTCACTTCTTCGAGATGATCTCCAGTACCCGCACGAACAGGTTGATGATGTCCAGGTAGAGCGATGCCGCGCTGTCCACCGCGTTGTCGACGGTCCGCTCGATCTGGTTGGCCCGCCCCCAATCCACACCTACGTATCCACAAAAAATGGCTGCGACGATCCAGTCCATTACGCCCAGTTTTACGTCGAACACGAAGATCTGCAGCAGCTCAACCACGATCGTGATGCACAACGCCCAGAAAAGCGCAGCCTCGATCCGTTTGAAGAAGGCCGGGAACAGCGTTCCCAGAACCATCATGGATACCGTGAGGAGGGTGGTGACACGGACTGCCGCGATGATGTTTTCCTGCGAGTGGCCGGGAATGAACATGACCAATACCAGGCCGATCGGAACCACGATCATGTTGTAGCCGAAGAAGCTAATGATCGGGTTCTTCGAGCTGAAGATAATGATGCAGCCGACGATCGCACTGGCGAAGTATCCGATGATGAACACCAACGGGTTGATCGCTTTGATGGTTTCGGTCGGGATGGTTGCTACCATCCACCAGTTCAGGGCGAAGCCCCAGAGAAGTACCGCTCCGAGGATCAGGTTGTAAACCGACGCGGATATCTGGTGATAGCTGCCGATGCGGCTGAAGGTATCGTTCTTGAACATGATGGTTCCTTTCGCTCGACGAGCCCCCCATGGACATCGTCAGGTCCTACATTCAATTACCTGGTCGCGTGTGCCACCAGCTGGTTCATAGCAACTTAGAGATGCTCAACTACATCCCCGCTCTGAGAGTAAAAGACGGTTTTGTTGACGACGTTGAACTCTCTATCTTGGTATGCAGCTCGCCACATAGACTCCGGGACGTCGCAGCCCAGTTCACGGACCACCCCCTTGAAATAGCCAAGCTCCTGGGCATGAGAACGTGGGTCGTCGAGGTTGGAGTAAATGATCCGTTCATCGCTGTATTGCTGGCCCGCAGGCGGCTCCGCGAAAACGACTAGGTAGAACTCTGCCATTGGCTTGTCCCACCCAAGTTGAACCCGGACCAAGCCATTGGACTTCGCGCACGGCACGCAAACAATGTGTTGGCTCATCCGAAATCCCTAGAAGTTGATGAATGTTGGCGCATCGGCCAGCTTGAAACGGTACGAAATGATAGGTCCGCGCTTGATTCCTCCCCAGAACGTGGACGCATTTGAGGTCTGATCCGGCACCACCAATGTGCGCGAAAGCAGTGTGAGTTCCTTTGCCTGGTCGAGCAGCCACACTGGTTCATAATCTGGCTCAGGGCGATCTGCGCCGATGAATAGCAGATACACCCGCTGAAGCTCGGTGCTGTAAGCAACCCCTACATTCTTTTTGCCCATGAAGTCGGGATAACAGATCAACTCATATCGATCAATGTCCGCGCCGACACCATCGTTGAGGGCGTGACGATACTCGGCCAACATCCTTTCTGCTTCCGCATATGCGTCAGCAATGGGAGTTTTCCCTTTTCCACTGAATGGTATCGGATCGCTGAGAGTGCATTTTCCTGTGGGCGTATCAGTCATTTGTCATTCCCTACATTATCGCGGGCGCGAATAACACGCCTCTTTTACGGCCCAAGCCCCACACTTGATGGGGCTTGGGATTCAACAGACGGGCTTAACCGATCAGGATGCTTTGGCGAGGTGAGGAGCCTGGGCCACTGGTGTGAGGAGTTCGACCAGCGCGGACTGCTGTTTCACGTCGAGCTTCCTGAAACGGGCAATTAGGCGAAGTTCATCCGCGGACAGACCTTCGCCGTTCGCTGCAGGAAGGTTCTCATTCCCATCCTGAGATTCGGCCTCAAGGCTCGCTTCGAGCCGAGCAAGGATTTCTGAGTTCATGCTGCGGAAGTTCCCCCGGGCAACGTCCGCGATTTTGTTGCGCATTCCGTCCGGGAAGCGAACCACGAATTTGTCTGCGATTCGTGAGGCATATAGTGGGAATTGACTGTTGCTCACTTTCTTTCCTTCATTCTGTCCACGTTCATGCGACTGAGGACCTCTCAGGGCAGTCCATGGGGTTGTTAGTCTATCGGCCCGCTGGCGTTATTCGAGCCAAACCGAGGCCCAGGTTTTCAGGCTGTACTACTGAAGCGCTTGGTCATTGTCGGCCGGTGCTAGTCTGGGATCGGGTTGGTTTCGTTCTCGTCGCGGATAGCGCGGCACAGGTTCAACAGCGCTTCACGGACCTTCGGGGAGCGGCCGCCGCCGGAGAAGGGCACACAGAACTCGACGTCTGCCATTTCACCCTCGTCGCTGATCACTGCTACGCAAACGTCAGAGTCCCCGTCCAGGATCAACCGCAAGCGTCCTTGGCCCATATCCTCCCTGCGTTCGAAGAACTCACCCAGGGGAAGCGGCGGCCCCTGATCCTCGGTCTGCTGCTTGAGCAGTGCGCGGGCAGCCTCAATGACCTGGCCGCCAAAGAGTGTGTCGCCGAAGCGACCTCCGTCCTCGGTCAGCGTTTCT
The DNA here is from genome assembly GCF_001695625.1 of Pseudomonas defluvii. GTDB lineage: Bacteria > Pseudomonadota > Gammaproteobacteria > Pseudomonadales > Pseudomonadaceae > Aquipseudomonas > Aquipseudomonas defluvii. The sequence goes on along the minus strand of NZ_MBPN01000007.1, from coordinate 73,254 downwards.
GCTGCCTCTTCGATTGCCAGGCTGGTGATCAGGACCATAGTTTCATCCTCGTAGTTCGGGTTTAGAGAAATAGCGCCAGCTGCCCGATCAGGGCATTTCGCTTGTCTTCTTCCTTTTTCTGGAACTTTGCTTGCAGGGTTTCGACCAGCGCATGCGGGTCATTGATGATCGGCATCAGCCCGTGGAACCAGGCCTGGTTGCCCACGCGCATCATCCGATCCCACTCTCCCAGGCTGCCCTTGTAGAGGGTTACAGTTCCGAGACCGACCAGGTAATGGACAACGCCTGAGGGGTTATCCAGCACCGAGATTCGGTTCAGGGCATAGTCGAGGTCGAACTCCCAGAACAATGCCGCACCTTCTTCGTCGATCTCGAACTCGTCACCTACGTTCGCGTTCTGAACGATCTTGCCGTTCGGAAGAACGGTGGTGTCTTCCCAATCCACGGCAGCAGCTTCCACATTGCGGAATCCGCGCCACGCGGCGAAATATTCCTCATCCGCGAAGGGAACCTCTGCACGGAAGGAAACGTCCTTCTCGGTGTACTTAGGAATCGAGGCAAGATCGGGAATGTCATAACGCTTGCCTTGCTCGTAGATCTCTTTCCAGGTGCGCAGGGCCATGAAGCTGCGTTGGTACTGGTACCGGCCCCAGAGGCAGTCCAGAGCGATTAGCTGGCGGTGGTCAAGAAGATGGAAGCGGGGAGCAATGCCCAGCTTGCGTGCAGCGATCTGCTCCCGGACTTGTATCGTCAGAATCAGGCGCAGCAGCTCCAGGGTATATCCCGGAGCGTAAGCGTTGGGTACGACCTTAATTGTCCCGGTTTCTTCGTTGATCGTACGCGCCAGCCAGCAGCGCGCAGACGGATCGAAGTGTCGCGCCAGCATGTAGTTCCGCAGGTCGAGCAGGGGCTTCATCCAAGCGTGCTTTCCGCCCTCAGCCGAAATCATGTTTTCGGCGCTGGTGTCCTTCGAGATACGTCCGCAGGCCCAGCAACCTGTCCTGGCGGAGCAGGGTGGGCGGTTCTGCTCCCGGCCCGAGATGTACTGGTTGACCATGCAGTCCCCGCCGTTGGCGTCCCGGTAGATATCAACCAACTCTTCGAAGTCGGAGTAGGCCTCAATCTTCTCGGAGCGGACGTGCCCGATGTAGGTGAAGATGTCGAACGCATCCCATTCGGCGATCGGGCTCAACACGAGTTGACCATCTTCCATCGCATCGACAGCTTCCGTAGAACTCTCACCTCGAGCCTTCATCCGTGCAGCGCGCTGCGCGCTTTCCTCGAAGCGTGTGCCGATCAGGCTTACCAGATTTGCGTCTTTCGCTTTGACTCCATCCTTTTCGGCTATCCAGGCACGCACTTGGCGCTTGATTCGGTCCAATGCTGACTTCTTCATCATCTGTTGGCACTTGGTGTTGTTGCCCACCGACATGATCGTGCGGCCGGACAGCAGGCCAACGAGATAGTCGTTGGACAGATTTGGGGAGGCCACCCAAACACGAGTCTCGATACCGGCAGTTTTGGCGTAAGCCTTGATCGCCCTGATCTGGCCTTTGTTGTAGATCTCGATCACTGGATTTTCGAGACCAGTGTTCGAATGGATTACGTGCAGTGCCGGAACACTGTGGCCTTCAGCGATCAGATCGCGCAGGGCGGTAAACGCCAAATTCAGTGTCACGCTGCTGTCCTTGCCTCCCGACCAGGCCACCACTAGGCGACGACCTTCGCGCACCTGCTGCTTGATGGCCTCAACCGCGGCTTTCACCTTCTCGTCGAAGGTCAGGTCTACCACCTGCAGAAGAACCGGGGCAGGCTCTGCGGCGTCGAATAGGCCGGCTTGTATCGACTGGTTCAGTTTGGTTTGCGCGGAGGTCATGGTGCTGGGCTCACTGCGATGAATATCGGAATGAGCCCAGTTTCAGGGGCACTTGGTTGTGCCAGAACCGGGGTAAAGGAAAAGTTTCGAGTTGCTGCTCAGGGGAGGTATGGGAGCCGCTGGGCGCAACTCAGGGGCTAAGTTCAGTGCCAATAGCTGGAGTTGAACCAGGGTTAGGGGGCAGGCGCCCCCTCAGTTAACGGACGGGATGATCAGGAGCCGAGATTGCGGTTCAGCCCGGCTGGACCAGCACTATCGGGACTCGCACTACGGGGCCCATCTCTTTGGCGACGATAGCGCGGCAGGCGGCCACCTTGACGCCCTTGTAGGTTTCAAAGCTGGTGCCCGAGTCGAAGCAATGAGCGCTCCCCCAAAATTCACCTTGGCGGCTCGGGTCTCCCGATTCGTGGTTGCCCAGGACGATGGCGCGCTTCTCGATCAACGGGCCAAGTTGGCTCCAGTTGCTCGAGGGGCTGTATTTGTCGCCGATCTTGGCCATCATGCCGCCAGGCGCTTTATCCCAGATCCAGTAGCCTCCATTCGCTGTATTTCCGAAAGCCATCGGGTCGTACTTTATCGGCAGGCCTTCAATCGTTGCGATGGCCCAGTCCAGTGCCGCGCCGATCAGCTCCTCAGTTTGTACTTCAACCATGTTCATCGTTGTGGTCCTTCTTCTAGAGACGCGCTCTTGGGGGGTTGGTTATGCGATGACGCGATTCAAGAGGATCGCCGGGGCGGTGAGCTGGGGAGTTTGCTTGGCGGCTGTGATAGCCAGGATGCCCTTGCTGCAGCTGATCTGCAGAATGGCACCCTGATTGTCACGCGCTAGGATGGACACGCCCATCGACATTGCGACGTCGAAGCGCATGGCTCCAGATGCCACGGTGTAGCCGAGGGCGGTGAGTTGCTGGAGTGGGGATTGCTGCTGGCTCATGGCTCATTACTCGCTTGTTCGTTGATGTAGCCATGTTCGAGCGGCTCAGCCTGTGCCACCACCAGGGGCTGAATTTTCTTTCAGGCGTCTTACTCAGTCGATGAACCGACGGAACTGAGCGCTTTCCGGGTGTTTTGCCATCGGCTGAAGACGATCCGCTTCTGTGGGTTCCTGCAGCTCTCCGTCCCTCAGCACGCAAGTCATGAGACCATCGACCGCATCGCGCAGTACGTCGTTGAGATTTCGCAGGTGCAGTGCTTCTTCCTCATCACCATGAAAGGCCGCTTGTTCGCAAAGGCCTACGAGAAGCATGGAATTCGCGATGAGGGACAGGGCCTCCAGGGACATCTCCAGATTTCGCTGGCAAGCCTGCGATGCGACCACCACACGGTCTGCTTGCGGCAGAACCATGGCAACTGCACCGTTGTTGTACTCGCGGAGCTCCCAGAGACCGCCAGAAAACTTGCCCTCCATCAGCGAATTCATGACCGAATACAGGTTGTTTGCGAAGTTCGAGCTTTGGCGACCGATCTTCAGTTCCAAATGCTGTACAGCATGTTCATTGGGGATTACGCGGTAGGACACGTGGAAGACTCCAGGACGATGAGCCCCGGTCAGCCCGGGGCGAAGGGGTTAGATGGTGCTCGCGACCGGGGTGGCGACCAGTTGGGAGGTGATGATGTAGTGCTGACGATGATCTTCAGCAGTGGGGTCCGGGCTAGAGCCCGCCTCTTCGTAGAGGTTGCGGATTGCCACTTCCTGGGCGGTTCCCTCATCCGCACAGCGCACGTGATAGACAGAGTCATCGTCATCATCTGCGAGCCTGCAGGTCACGGCATACAGGCTGCCATTCGGGTCCACCTCATGAACGACACTGCGCAGAGGGACGAGTACCGAAGTGGAGGGCTGAATCGAATCATTGAGGGCAGTTGCCAGACGCTCGATGTGCTCTTGGCAGCCGCTTGAAAGTACCTCGATCGGAGAGTCCGGGTTGTCGGTGTTTACGCAGAGCTCCCACGCAACCCCAAGCCAGGTGCTGACGCTACTGGCAGCGCGATAGAAATTCTGGAGCTCACCAGGAAGGAGGTTGACCTCTTCCTGGTCATAGATGAGGACATGCTCGTCGTCATAGAGCAGTGCAAGCCCAGGCGCCAGGCCCACGTCGTGTCGAATGCTGCTCAGCAGATCTTGGTCCTGGGCAGGATGGATCGACCTGAACAGGATCGGGGTGGCTGGATCATCAGTGTTCTCCAGCTGGCCAACCTGGCGGGTGAATGCGTTCGTAATCTTCATATGTGGACACCTGTGGCCGTTGTGTTGATGAGGTCATTACACGGTGGTCAGGGGTGTGCCAGAAGCGGTTCGTGAATTGGAGACGGGTACTTTGGTTGGTGCCAGCTATACAGGCGGAATAGCCTCATGGATGCAAGGTCGTCGCGCCTTGCCAATCCCTAATAGGAGGCCTGAATGGCAAAGCCGGAAATCGACTGGTTGGTTTATGTGAATGGCGTGGAGGTAGGGCAGGTCCCCCACGAGGAAATGGAGCGGATCACCGCGACGGTGAAGCGCGACTGGGTGGTGTATGTCTCCCAGGGTGTGGAAGTCCTGAAAACGGCGCTTCGGATGCTGAAACTCGCAGTGATGTGTGCCCCGGCGGTTGCGTTGCTTCTACTGGTGTTCGACGCTCTTAGCTCGCCAGTTGAATTCGATCGTGACTTCCAGCTGCGGTCTCCGCACGAGCTGGTTCTGGCATATGCTGCGTTCGGGTACCTGATCGCCGGCGGCACCACGCTGGTCATGCTGGCTATGGGGTGCCGGTTTGGCTTCCAAAACCAGTTTACGGCCCGCGTCGTGCGCTCTACCAGGAGATTCCTAGCGGTACCAGCGGACGGTGAGGTGCAAATAGAAGGGATTCACCGCCATCCACAACCGCCCGTGATGAGTTGGTGGCAGATTCTCCGTGCAGCACTCAAACCGCTGTGCAAGAAAGGCGAGGTGCAACCACCGGCGCAAGGATGATCAAGGCAAAGACACGAAGGCCGGCTTTGCCGGCCTTTTTGATGGGTCTATCTGAGTCGCACCAGGAAGCCTGCGAGGGCGTTATCGATGCAGCTCCTGGCATCTAGGCCGACAGCCATGAACATGCCGGAGAGCCCATCAGGTGCCGCTGCAGCCTCCAGTCGAACACGAAGGAAACCGTCAGAGAACTCAGGTCGATACTTCAGAACCCAATCCAGACGTTCAGTCTCTGACCGTTCGACGCCCAGCGAATGATCAGAACAGCATTTCACCGCGCTCACCTTTTCTTCGGGCTTTCTCTCGAGCCTCTTCCAGCAATTCGTCGGGCCACGGAACCATGCCCGTGACGGTGCATTCTTCTATGGGGGCGATTGCGCCGGCGATACCGGTCAAGGTCACATGCGTTGCCTGCTCGCGAAGGCAGTAACGCATCTTGCTGCCCTGGAAGTCCCTGCAAGAGTCGAAGAGGATCTCGCCAAGGAAGTCGTCACCGAAATGAGGTTTCGATTCCACGCGGCACATGTAGCCGGTTACCCGGTACCGACCTGGTTCCTTGCCGAAACTGTCGGTGCCGTAATTGACAAGAGCCCCTACTTCAGGGGCCAGGATTTCTGCGGGGATAAGGTTCGACATGACAGTAGCTCAACGGTGAATTTGAGCCATGCTCACCCACTCTGCGCGGTGCCACTATCCCCGCCGGCGAGCCCTAGCATTAGTCGCTCAAGCGCCTCACGGGTGGCGTCTTCAGCTTGCTCCAGAGCATCCTTGTGGCCCTGCTGATATGCGGTGCGAAGATTCTTTGCACTGAACTCCGGGTCACACCGTAGCTCACGAATGGCTCTACAGAGTTGCTCCCCAAAGCCTTGAACATGGTCCAAGGTCACGGCGGGGAGTGCTGGCGTCTGACGGTGATTCTCGCTTTCCATGGCTTGCCTCTCGGGAGCACGGTAGGAAACGGACGTTTATAGGGCCAGGTGCCCTAGCCTCTATTTCATTCCCTGAACTGGGCCATGAAAAGCGAAAATGGGGGGCGGAAATTCCTAGACTGGGCTGAAGTCTCTGGCTTTCTCGTTCAAGGCCCGTAGCAATTGCCCGCCGGCAGCGTCACCGAAACCCCGCTGTAACCTGGTACCAACAGCTTCGTTCCCAACAAATGCCATAGCCTCTGCCACGCCCCAGCCAGCTTCCTGACAGCCGATGAGGAAGTCCACCGCTACAACGTGATGCGAATGTCTATTGCCGCGGCGGTCCTCCGTCTGGTGGCTATCCCTGGCCACACCATAGACAGTCAGGGAGGGAATGGAGTCTGGGTCAAGCTCTCCATGAACAGCCGTGATCTGAAGCCGGTCGAGCGGGAATGTCTGCATTTCCAGCTGCAGTACGCCATGGTCGACGCTGATGTGGTCATACGAACCTTGGGCGAGCCAGTTGTTGAGTAGGGCGGCCTGGCGCTTATATTCCCTTGTTATCTCCATGGCCTTGCCGATCCGGTTGAAGGCAAGCAAGAGGCATATCGCTGCAATGGTGTTCGATATCCAAAAAACGACTGCTGTGGATAGGCTTGCTTCCAGCAGTTGACGACCATCACCGATAACGCACCAGGTCATCCAGCCTAAGCAGATCAGGATATCGCCCAGGGCGAAGAATGTGCGTTTGTCGATAGGGGCGTGGAGCTCCCATTGGGTGCGAAGATCAGTACCTTCGAATATCTCGTCCGTCATCAGAGAGCGTCGAAACTTGTGCATGGTGAACCTCATGGCCTGTTTGAGTTTCGCCCAGTCTCGGAGGCGGGCTCGCGTGCCAGAAGCCGTAGCCGGCGCTGCAGTCACCGGCTGTGGAATTCACGCAGCTTGGGTCGGCTGGTGTTTGGGCGGGGTGGGTACAGTCTTGAGGCTCTGGCCCTTTTTCGGCGTCAGCGCACGGATGGTGTTCGTCATTCCGTCGGCCATGTCGATCAGGTAAGTCGTCGAGAAGACACTCACGATCATCCCAACCAAGCCCAGGTGGCGAGCAACAGCGGAGGGAGCCTGGTATCCGATGAACCCCAGCGCGATCGCAGTTGCGGCCAGCGCAAAGGCATACTTGTCGATTTTGGTGCGACGTGCGATCAGTTCATCCAGACTCCGGGTGCATGTTTGGGGGCGGGCACGGCCAACAGTATCCATACGGTGGTTCATTTCCTGGTTTGGGGATTGGGGAAGTAGTGCCGAACATCTTCCATCGGCGACACGTGCATCACGGACATGTATCCGAACCAAAAGTCATTGAGGTTCAGATTGATCGCCGTCGAGTCGATAGGGGCGATGCGCGTATCGCACATGGCATTGGTGCCCGAAATGGAGAAGTGAAGCCTGCACGCCATGGGCCTGGAGTTGTAGATAGAGCAGGCATTCTGCTTCAGAAAGGGACAGGGTTGCCGGAAGTAACGGTTGGCGAGTTCGCCTACCGGCTCCCCGGAGGGAGACTGGGTGCGCTTCCTGCCAGTCGCCTCGGCGATGATGTCGGCCTCAACTTCATGGATGGCCACCGCGATATGGCAGCAGTGACTGCAGGTCTTCTGGCAGGCCGAATGAGGGCCGATGGCCTCTGCAATCCGATCGCCAAGCTTCCGAAGGCGCATGTATTTCGCCTTGAGGCTACCCTTCTGGTCACCGATTTCGGCCGCCATTTCGCCTGCATTTACTATCCAGGGAGCGTCCCGCGCGATGCGGAAGGCATTTTCCTGGGCTGCCGCCTCCAGTGCCTCTCGCTTCGGCAAGCTGGAAACGTCGATGGTCGAGATCAGTTCATTCATAGGTTCGGATCGGGGAGTTAGATGGCCGACATCATAACGCCAAAGCCCCGCAATCCGAGGGGCTGATCAGCTTTCCGCTTGGTACTGCTGCGGTGAGAGCCCTGTCAGCGCGGTGAATTTGGAGTCGATGCTCACGAGTTGGCGACGCCAGCTCGTCAGGGATAGCTCCAGCGCTTGAATTCCGGGAGTGCGCTCTAGTGCTCTTTGGTCGAGGTCGATGAAAGCGAGGATGCGATCTCTGGCGCGAAGAAGTTTTTCGATTTGAACAGGGTCTTGCATGAGGGTAGTGCGTTCCTTCGTGGTGGAAACTCCATTTGATGGAGATGAGGTAGGCATGAAACGGGCCAAAAGTTCGTTCCGTACTTGAGGCCCGGTGGCATGGACCATTGAGGGGATGCCAGTCAGGATTGCTGAACGTGGTGCCGCGCGAGATCTCGCTGCTGCCGTACGTGCTCGAGCAACTCCGGGCAGACCAAACGCCAGATCGATGCAACGGCATGACCGGCAGTACAGGTTAGTCCGGTGTCCTTGAATCGGCCGGTGGCCAGAAGCTGCTGGGCCAAGTCTTCGTCGACATCCCAGTTGACGCAGAACTCATCCGTTTTCAACAGGGCATCCGGAATGTTCACAGAGAGTGTGCAGTAGGGAAGGCTTTCCTCATCCCAGACCTGGAGTGCGATACCGAAATTCTTGTAGAGGTGCGCGGTGAAGGTGAACGCTTCCATCAGTCGAACACCTCTTCAGGTTTCCCGTGGATGATGGGAAGGGCGCTGCCTTCCATCCTGACGGCGGACATCGCCTCGTCCTCATAGCCCCAGATATTGGACTTGTCGGACTGTCGCTGAAAACCGAGCCAGAACACGGGGATCTGGCGGCCGTGTTGGATGTAGTCACGCATCGCTTCAACCAGGCTCCGCATGGTTCCGCCGTGGGTAAAACCATGCCAGCCGTTCCCAAATGTTGCAGGGTGGGTGTAAACCCGGGCTTTGGAGTAGTGGTCGTGAAACCACACCTTGCCGCGCTGGTCGAGTTCAAGTCGGGCAGTGGTGTTGGTCGTATCATCGAAGAAAAAGCGCCGGCCGTGCCGGGCGATGACTTGGATTAGCTGGTTGGCGTGCTCCAGACGTTCTTGCTTGCTCACCTAGTTTCCTCCTTGGGGATAGGGCAGCTGGAGCCGACATCCTCTCGCAGGACTTGGTGTGCCAACAGCATCCAGTGGCGGATAGGCTATGCCTCTTGCCAGCGGGTTCAAGTGAAGTGGAAGGGCTGGAGTTCATCACCAGGGATGAAGGCGATCGACAAAGGCGAGAAAGATAGAGAGGGCCGCAGAAAAAGGAAAACCTACCCCTGGCGGGGTAGGTTTAGAGGCATCACAACTTCACCCTGATGGTGCCGGTCCCGAGGGAACTGCATCCAGGAAACCTAGCGCATCAGCCATGGGCGAGCAGCTTAAGGTCAGCCCTGAGGAGCAAACACCGTTTTCTCTTTATTGGATTCAAAAGAGATGCAGGCGAGGTTCCGCTTAGGGATCGAATCACCCGGCTTGTGGTTCAGTGCAGCGAGTCGTTCAGCGTTGCAAGCCTGAGCGAGTGCAGCTTCTTCTGCAGCCTTCTCCACTTTTTGGGAGTGAACTGCATAGATCACGAGGCCGATGAGGGCGATCAGGAAAAGGTTTTTCATGAGGAGTCTCCATTCCGAGCAAAGGACGATGAATCCCAGGGCTCGGTTGCCAGGGATCTAAGGCAGATTCCTGGCGCGCGGCCAAAGAATCAGCCGCGAGGGGACTGGCAGTCAGCAGGTTGCATGACTGCGCGTGGTTGTGGTGCCTGGGTGGATCTATCACCAGATTTGCAGAATTCTGCCAACCGAGTGATCCGCTCAAACCCCCTTGAATGCAAGGGCGTAGGAGCGGTGCCTAAAAGCAATTTCAGGCAGTAAACGAGGCGAATTTATCAAGGGTCGGCGAACAGATCAACGTGATTTGCTTGCAAAAGGCCACTACACGGCCACCTTTCCGAATCAGCCGAGGCTTCTGGCACAATCTGCACCGAGGAATGATGCCCACTCTAGGCAATCAAGCCACCAACAAGGAGTTCAGAACATGGTCGCCATCACCGCGCTGAAGAAGGACGATGTCCTTTACGATGTCGTCTCGCAGAAGGCCGGCAATACCACTCTCCGCCGGCAGGCGGTCTACAGGGTTCTCGTTACCGAGGTGGCTGAAGATCATTCCTATGTCATGGCCCGCTGGAACGGAAACGCGGAGCGAAAGTACCGCGAGGGCCAGGTTAAGAAGTGGCGACGCACCGCTCCCAAGAAGGACTGAGTCAGGCCAAGCCTGAATCTGCAAGCAGCCTGGCCTGCTCCTCTGGCAACGTGCCCTTCTTCAGCTTTTGCTGTTGCCGGTAGAGCCAGGCTCCCACCTTCTCACCGGAAGAGGCTTGGTAGGTAGAGGGCATTGAGCCATGTTCGGCCAGGTACGCCGTGGCTAGGGTGAAATGCTTTTCCCAGGCTGCTGCAATCGGGTCCATCTTAAAGCCCAGATCAATCAATGCCTTTGCCCGCGGATCTTCGGGCCGGGATTTCAACCTGGTGCGTTGGTTCGAACACCACGAGCCGAGTTTGTAGCCGGCCGCGGTCACATAAGTGGTCGGAACGTCGCAATGGCCATGAGTGGACTGGAACAGACGGAGTTGCATCAGGCCGTCTTCGAACGCGGCTGACTCCATGTTGAACACGAACCCGAGGCGCTCAAGCCTGGATACGCGGTTCAACTCCAGCTTTCCGGCTTGATAGCGCTGGCGCTGGTAACTCACCCAGGTGCCTAGCGCAAACCCACCGGGGCTCTCGTATTCCAGAGGCGGGCTGGGACTCAACGTGTCCTCAAAGTATTCAAGGAGGGCTTCAAAACCATCCTCCCAGGATGATTCAGCTACAGCCTGCAGGCTGACTCCCACCCCTTCGAGCCGCCGCTTTCTTGCCAAAGTGATTCGGCGCGTTCTCTGGTTCCTCAACCAGTCGGCTAGCTTGATGCCCCGAGATCCCTCTACGGTTTCCGGGACGTTGCTGTGTCCATTCTGCTCGATGAAGGCCTGCAGGGCCTTGAAGTTCTCTTCCCAGAGGTCTTCGTTGACATCAAAAGCGAATCCTTCAGACCGGAGCTGCTCCTCGCGACTATCGGAGAGCCTGCCAGCGCGGTAGGCCTTTCGCTGTTCGCTGCACCAGGTCCCGAGGTTGCGCCCGGTCCCAGTGACGTGGCCGGCTGGGACGTTTGCATGGCCCTGATTCCTCTTGTACTGCCTCAGTTCCTGGAATGCTTCGGCCCAAGACGTGGCGTGTGGATCGAAATCGAATCCGATCGCTTCGAGTTGAACGCGCCGGTCATCGGCCAGAACTCCTTGAGCGTGTAGGGTGCGTTGCTGGGCGCACCAGAGTCCAAGACGGGAACCGTTGGCTGTCACGTACCGCTTAGGCACGGCGCAATGACCAAACTCCTCCAGATACCGTTGCAGATGACCGAATGAGGTTTCCCAAGACACTGTGAGGCGGTCCACCAGTTGGTGCTGGATGAACTCCTTCACCGCCTCGAGCAGTTCAGCCGGGGCGTGCACCTCTAGCTTGTCCAGCAGGGAGCTGACTGGAGTAATTCCCCACGAATCGGGATCAACCCGCCGGCGGATCTGCACCAGTTCGTCCTTGATCCGGTCATCCAGCTCGGCCACCGTCGAGAGCACTCTCCAGATGTGCTTCATCGAAGATCGCGCAAGGGCCTGTTGGACGGTTTCTCCGTGCCCAAGCTTCAAGCGGACAGGGAGCAGAACATACCCTTTCAGTTTTCCAGGGGCACGACGCAAGGCCCGGCCGAGGGCCTGGACGATATCGGTTGAAGACTCCTTCGGATCGAGGAAGCCGACCATATCAACGACCGGTGCATCGGTCCCTTCGGAAAGGCAACGGGCATTCGAGACGACGCCCATGTCGCATTCTATGAACTGCCTCAAGATCAGGTGACGTTCGCTACCGGCCATCCTGCCGTCGACGTGCCAACCCTGAATACCGGGGGCGAGTCGATCTCCCACCTTGTTCAAGGTGTCACTGAACAGGCGCGACTGTGAAATGAAATTGTGGAACGTGAAGGCCTTGCGGGCTCCGACTTGCTGCATCGCCCTGACCAGTTCTACGGCATGGATTGTAGCGTTGGCCCCTGCCCAGTCTTCCTCCACAACTTCGTACGCATCGCGTAGCTCGGGCCCTGAGTCCCCCACAACGGTGATGATCACCTGGAAATCGCAAATGATCCCGCGGGCGATCGCTTCATGCATCGAAAGGTGGTAGGCCACCGGGCCGTACACCTCTTCGTTGCACATCGAGTAGACCTCGAAGCCTGCTCGCGCGGTTTCCGGCAGATGCTTTGGCGTCGCGGTGAGGAACAGTCGTTTTCCAATTTTCAGGGTCGAATGGTCATGGAGCGCGAAGGTGAAGCCAGCGTCGACGTAGCCGGCGGTCCTATGCGCCTCATCGAAAATTCCCAGGTCGAAGAGAAACCCGACCGGTAGGCCTGCGGCGAGGGTGGGAACTGAGTGATAGGTGCAGAAGACATAAAGCGGGCCGGTCGACCGCCGCTCGATAAACGTCCCAATAGCCAATGGATCTGTCGTGACCTCTACCGGCAGGTCCACGATGCCCACATCCTCATCCTCACTCTCCGCAACGGATGGGTCGCTGCAGACGCATAGGATGCGATCCAAAGGGAGTTGACCAAGGCTGATCCAGGCGGCCAGTGTCTGGCTGATCAGCGAAAGCGAAGGCAGGAGTACCAGGACACAATCAGCAGCAGTCGCGAACGCCACTGCTTGGCCCAAGCGGGTCTTGCCCGTGCCGCATGCCATGTGAACCTGGGCACGGTTCCCCCGTTGGAATACCTGCAAGGTGCCGTTGAGGCCTTCGTGCTGATGCTCAGCAAGGGAATTGAGATCGAAATGCATGGGAGAGTGTCGGTTACGTGGCCAACAAACTTCCGATTATACGAAACGGAGAGGTACTCGGGGGCTTTGAGCCGGTTGAAGGGGAGTGGGGCCGGTAGCGCCCCACTGGGTTTGCGCGGTGTGAGGCGTTCAGGCTTGCCCGATGCTATTCAGCAGAAGGCATCACACCTTGTCGCGGTGCGCTGCCTTAAGGCGGTCCAGATCGGCGTACATATGGTCGAATGCCCTCAACTCATGCTTCCAGAATCCACGTTCATCACAATCAGGTTGATGGCTTTCTGGTTCCAGCTCAATCAGGCGCTCGAACGCTGCACGCCAGCTTTGTCGGTGACTGAGCAGATTGTCGGGGATCAGCAGGACACCGTTCTTTACTTGGGCCGCCAGGTAGAGAGAATGCCGCCCCTCGGGCAGCACTTGGCGACCATAGTCCGTCAGGTGGCAGAAAGAGGCCACCGGGCCGCGGCCGCACTTCGCAACCGGTTCAACGCCTTGAACTGCGTCCGTCGAGATCTCGGCCAGCTGGTGCTGGAGCTGACGGAGCGAGCCGCGGAGCTCATCGATGGTCATTTCCATGCCGCCACACTGCAAGCGTAGATCTTGGTTCTCCTGCTCCAACCCCACCCGTACAGCGTCTTCAGGGAGGCAGTACATGGTACGAACCTCCAGGCCCTCTGCGCGCGCCTTCTCAGCGTCTTCAGTAGTGCAATCTTCCCAAAGCGGGTTGTGCATCTCTCGACACTGGTGAATTGGGGTAGTGGTCGGGGAGCCCAGGAGCGCCAGCAGTTCGGCTTCCCGACGTTGCCAGGCAGCCCGATCGCTGTCGTAGTTAAAGTCAGCCTGGGAGACCTTGAGTTCCAATGCGCGAACGAGTTGTGCCGCATGTTCATAGCGGATGAAGGCGCCTTCACCAGACAAGCGAGCAGTTTCACTTTCTTCGCAAAACTGGTCGAAGCGTGGGAGTGTGGCCAGATCGTAGGAGGCGTCTTCAGCAACCAGGTCCTGGGGGCGCTCCGCGAAAATCATCAGGTGCTCCAGGGCACGATTGAACTCGTGGTCGACGTCGGCTTCCTCGCACTGAGTGGCAGAGTTGAACCATTCCTGGAGCATTTCCTGCATCTCTGCTCGAACCCGAGCAGACCAAGCGCGGGAATCAGCACCAAGCCGGTTGGGAGTAGTCTGGGAGGGAATGTAGGTGTTCACGCCTCGGTCTCCATGGCCTGATCGATGTCTTCCTGGGTAAGAACGTGCTCCTGGACGTTCTCGACAAGACCGAAGTCGGGACGGCAATGCAGGCGCGCCCAAGCTTTGATCGGTTCAAGCAGAGCCTTCAGCTCGGCTTTCGCTTCATCAGAAGGCTCCGGGTAGTCCTCCACCCATTCGCCGCAGTCACTTCCCTCTGCCTCTTCTTGCATGTGAATGAGGACGTCATCGACGTCGGGGACGTAGTCTGCAGGATCGGGATACTGCATTTCGCCGCGGAAGACGGTGGAACCCACCAGCAGGTGGTCGTTGCGCTTGAGGACTTCGGCCAGGGTTTCGTTGTGCCAGGCCTCTCCATTGTTGCTCCAGATGACTTTCCCATCGCGGGGATCGCGGTAGGTCTGGGTCGGAAGGGCTTCGGTTGCCATGAGGGCTTGTTCGGTCATATCCATTCAACTCCGCAAATTCACAAGGTCGAGCGAGTAAACCATCCGGGCTGCCAGGGCTCACTCCAAGTCAGGGCGCTGAAAATCACTCTGCAGGTTGCAGGTACTGGATCTCGTCGGAGGCCAATTCGATGAGGCGGTTTTGAAGTCCAGATGCACTGGCATTGCCCAGTTCGTCTTTGTTGAACAGCACAACGGCGTAGCCCTGTTCACGAAGCATGGAGATGGTCTGCTGGGAGGTATGGAGCACCTCGGCGACGCAGATGCTGACCGATTTGCTGTCGACGACGGCCGGAGTGTCCCCGGTCAGGCCACCATTGCCGATCATGGTGTTGATGGAATCGCTGATCTGGCGACCGAGTTCGCTCTCGGTGACGCTCGGGCTACCTGGTTTGCCATCGTTCACGTCCACGCTGCCATGGATGGTTGCTACGAAGTGCAGTTGGCGGACGCCTTTCTCGTCAGCCACCAGGTCCATGGAGGGTTCAACCACCTTGCTGGCGCTGGGCTCGAGAAGGGAGTCATCAAGGAGCGACTGGATCTGGCCATTTACCCAGGACCAGTAGCCGCTGGTGGTGTCGTCTGCTACGACGGCGTTGCGCCAGTCTTCACGGGTGAACGTCGGGTGTTGGCCGCCGCCGGCGGGGCTGTATTTCTGCTCGAGCTGATCGGCGGACAGGTGGATGTCTTGGTCGGTGGTGTTGCGCAGTTGCATGATGAAAACCTCATTCGTGGTTGATGAGGCATATCGTCAGCGGGTGAGGGATGTGGCAGAAGCGACGGAGGGTAAGATTTTCGTTACCCCTGTTTCGGATTGAAGCTGGCAGGTAAAGAAAAAATCGGCATACTCCCCAGAACTAAAGATTTTCTTGGCCGAGTGAAGAAAAACTTGGGAACCAGGGTGGAAATGTAAGGAATTCCAGGATGCAGGCAGCAGGATACGCACTTCTTCACGAGCGGCTGGCGCTCTCGGCTGTACCACTAAGTCTTCCAGCCATTGTACAGCCTGTGACTCGTCTTGAGCGCATCGGCCAAACCCTGGCCGTACCGCCTGCCATCGCACCAGCCCCGGAGGACATACTGGGGAATGTGCTGTTTGCCCTAAAGCATGAGGGCATCAACCTTTCGATTCTCGCACAAACGCTCCCGCGGATTCCGGTTGAAGAGTTTGAGCGGGCGCTACAGGCCGCACCCAACGGGATCTATATCAGAAAGGCCAGCTTCTTGAGAGAAGCCTTCACCGGCGAGCAACTGGCCCAGCATTCCCCCGTCCGCGGGCCCTTCGTCCACTTGTTCGATCCGGAGCGCTACATCACAAGGCCGGGCAATCGGAACTCGAAGTGGCGAGTTGAATTCAATGGCCTTGGCGATCTCACCTACTGCGCCACCGTGGAGCGGACGCCTGCCATAACCGAGCTGCTCGAGCACGATATTCTTGGCCGCGCGAAAGCTTTCATGGAGTCTCTTCCGCCGGGAATGATGGATCGCGCCATCAACTGGGCCTACCTGAGCGAGACGAAGGACAGTTTCGCGATCGAGCGTGAGGCTCCAACGGAAGACAAGTCACGGCGCTTTATCCAACTGCTGCGCCAGGCCCATGAGCGCCAACCGCTGACTGAGGAATACCTGGTTGGGCTCCAAAACGCGACAGTCGCAAATCCTTACGATCTTGCCGCTGCCTTCCGGCATGAACAGAACCACCTCGCTGGCGCTCTTCAAGGTGCTGCAGGGGTGACATATGTGCCGCCGCCACCTGAGCTCTGCAGGGAACTGATGGAGAGCCTGATGGGGTTTGCCAACGAGGCCCCCATGCAGATCGATCCACTTGTTGCCGCGGGAATCATCTCCTTCGGTTTCGTATTCCTGCATCCATTCATGGACGGCAATGGCCGGCTTTCTCGTTTCCTCATCCACCAAGCGCTTTGCCGTGCCGGCGCGCTGGAGAATGGTCTACTGCTGCCTGTGTCCGTGGCCATGAAGCGAGAAGAGCGCATGTACCTGGAAGCGCTACAGACGTTCTCGCGCCCGGTACGAGACTTCTGGGATGTGCAGTGGATCGACTATGGCCAACTAGCCTTCCAGTTCCGCGGGCACCCGGCGGTATACCGCTTCTGGGATGCTACGCCTTGCGTGACCTTCACTATGGTAATGGCCAGACATGCATTGGAGGTTGAGCTAAGGGAGGAAACTGCGTTCTTGGAGTGCTTTGACGCTGTCTATAGGGCCGTAGACGAGCGATTTGATGTTCGCGGCAGTGAGTTGGCACAGCTGGTAATGATGTGCCTGACCAACCAGGGGATCGTTTCGAAAAACCGGCGAAAGCAGTTCCAGTACACGGTGCCTGAGGAGGTGTTCGAGTTCATCGAGCAGGTCGCCCAGCAGGTACTGGGCGACCAACGCAACGAGGGCAACGTTGGGGAAGGCGAGTAGGGTTAACCCTTCCGGAGACCATGCTCCGGGTGCCGGCTGCATTTGCAATTGTCCATGTAGAGCTTCACTGCGTCTTCGTTGGACATTTCGGCTGGCGCTTTCTGCAGGGTCTTGT
Organism: Pseudomonas defluvii; assembly: GCF_001695625.1. Taxonomy (GTDB): domain Bacteria; phylum Pseudomonadota; class Gammaproteobacteria; order Pseudomonadales; family Pseudomonadaceae; genus Aquipseudomonas; species Aquipseudomonas defluvii. Next base: position 56,455 of record NZ_MBPN01000007.1, on the reverse strand, counting down.
CCTTCAGGATGCAGAGGCAACCACTTTCGAAGTAGTCGCGCATCTGTGCGTCATTCTCATCCCATGCCGTGATGTAAACGCCAGCCAGCTTCACCAGGTAGGTCAACTGCCGGTTAGCTGATCCTGCACGGCCAGCATGAGCCTCCGCCGGTTCATCTCCACGGCGAGGAGTGATGGTGGCCAGCGAGTATTCGAAGGTGTTGTCGCAGCGGCTCAGGAAGTCGTAAGCCTCTTCCGGAGCGTCTTCACTCACTTTGCGCTTCAATTCGCGCACCTCCCGCAAGGCTTGCTCCATCGCGGAGTGCGCTTGCAGGGCCTCATCGTCGACCAGCGCCAGCCAATCGCCGGCACGGGGTTTGGCCAGTGCCTCCGACAGCACCTTGGCTGCATGCGTGGAAACGGTGCTGACGAGACGGACAACTTCGTGGAATTCCATTTGATGATCCTGATCTAGTAGTTCGGACAAGTCATATCGTCAGGCTACCAGAGGTGTGCCAGCATCCCTGCGGCGACGATAGACCTTCTTTTTCGGGTCAGGTATCGACCACCCCCCAGGGATCAGCGCGCGAAGGTCATAGCCCATCATGAAGAGCCCTGCTTCGAAGGCATGGCACCGGTGAGCCAGGGAACTGTCCTCACCTTTGAACAAGGTAGTCCGCTCGAGCACGGCTCGCATGATCCAGCCCAGGATCAGCTGGCGCTGCGCCCAAATGTGAGGGCTTTGGTAGAGGAGCTGGGGAGTCCCGTTGTAACCGCGCCCGAGCATTGCGGGATTGCGGATCTGTCGAATCCTGTCAGATTCTGGATCGTCGAGCCCCGGTCCCCAGCCGAACATCCGGTGCGAAGCCTGGCCGGCGGCCCGAGCCTCTGACGAACCCCTATACAGGTGGTAGAGCATAGCGATCGCCGCCCCGACTCTTCCGTCATAGATGGGGGAACCATCCGTATCCAAAAGCGCATGGACTTTAGTCAGGCCCGAGTTGAATCTGCTGAACCGTTGTTTGGTGAGATCTGAAAGCTTCTGAGTGCCTGCAGGGCTCAAAAGGGGTTGCCGGTCGGTCAGGTACTTGACCAATTGGCCATTCTGGCTGAGTTCCAGGAGAAAGCCCTTCGAAGACGGCACATTCCCCCAATCGAGAATGGCGGCACAGGCGCTGAACGTATCGTCCTGGTCTTCGGCCTGTACTGCCGATCTGAGGTCTTCCCGAAGAGCATCCAGCCGGACTTTGACTGTTGCCCATTTGCCCTTCCATTGGTATTGGCCCTGTACGGCTTCGATGCCTTGAACTTGCACATCTAGCCCCCTGGGAACGAACTGACTGGGAAGGCACTTGAGGTGTACTTGGAGAGTGGGTAGGTGGTTGGTCAGCCAGCGGACAAATTGTTCGACATCTGGCTGGGCGAGGAAGTGTTCCCTTTCCATGATGGCTCCTGAGGGATGGAGCCATCGAGGATACGACCACCACTACCTAACTGCGAGTGGCTAACGTACGCCGGCGGCAATGAAAGATGTCATGGCTGGGTAAGCCTGGCTTCAAGTACATCGGCCGCGACCAACATCGCCGTCTTGGCATCCCCCATATTCCGATGGGCCAAGCTGCCGAGGGCCAGGTGGAGAGGTCTGCCTTTGAAGTCTGCCGGCGTGCGATTCTGGATTGCGTCGGCGGCCAGGACCATGACGGTCTGACAGTCGCCGATGCTTTTCCTGGCCAACCGGCGTAGCTCGTCGGTCAATGGCCGACCGTTGAACTCTTCCATCATGCTCAACTCCTTCCTGCAGTCTGCCGCTACTTGAAATCTTCGCGGTAAGGTTGTTTTTGGGTCGGGAAGGGAAGGCCCTTCTTCTTAAGCCGGGAGCGAACTGCCTGAGCCTTCTTGGTGGCCTTCTCCCGGCTCTCCGCCGGGATCTGGTACACCTCGCTGAATTCGTAGTCAGAATCCTCTGGCCTTCCACCTGTGGTCCAACTACCAACAGGGAAGCGGGCAACAGTCCAGAGCCTGGTTTCCATGTGAGTCTCCTTGTGATTTTTTGTTTTGACAGCGGATTGGAACGCTGCGCCCATGATCTTGCTGGTCGAACGGTGCCACAACCATCGTTCTTAGTAGAACTCGACCTTCCCGTCAGCGCTCCGGCGCTCTCCAGAATGAGTCTCTCGATGCCAACCTTCGGGCCTGGTCTCGTAGTCATCCCAGTCCTCTAGGGCGCAGAGGGTAGCCATCAGGTCGGAATAGCACCAACGCCTTGAATAGCTCGTTACGGTGACGTCGGCCACGATGGCGTAGGTGAACATGAATTTGATGACGCCGGCGACGCGCCCGCAAGGGAATCTCTTGGTGTCCAGGAAGTAGCCGCTGGCCTTCATGTCGGCCAGTTCGTCATCACTGGGTGGCGGCAGGCTGGTCGGGTGGCTTCCCAGGACAGTTTTCTGTTGAGGACGCATGATGCAGCTGATCCTTTGGTCAAAGCTCGAGGGCGCGGCGCGCATTCTGAAGGCTGCACCCCGTCTCAGCACGGAAAGCCTTGATAGCGTCAATCGCCTTTCCGTTGGCAATAAGCGCCTTGCACTGTTCCATCAGGCTTTTGGGAACGGTGATCCCTGCATAGGTGGTTTCGTTGATCATCGTTAGACCTCTGTTCTGGAAGGTAGCTATGCCGCGGTAGTGTTGTCGAATTTGTACTGCCGGCCAGACTGTGCCACCAGGTGCGAGGATCAGAAGCTCGCCAGTACGCTGCGAGCTCGAGGCTCATCAGCACCTGTGCGGCGCATGTAGGCATGCAGCGCGCGCTCATGGCCTTCCTCTTCAACCAGTCGTTTCGCAAGCCGCCGCGCGAGCGGCTCTGTCGCCGCGGTGCGCAGGTCAGCAAGCCAGGGGCGCTTGTCCCAGCTGGCAGCGTATCCAGAATGCGCATCGATCATGGTCAAGGCTGCAGCTTCGATTGCCTGGCTGTCATCAGCCGCGAACGCTTGGCTTGCAGCCTGAATCCAGCCTTCAGGCAAGGCGGGTACTGTGGCGCGCTGGGTCTCGGCCGTCTTGAGGGCGACCGCCAGGGCCGCTTTGAGATTGAGGTTCGCATCCATGAGTTCAGTTTCCAAAATGAGATCAGAGGGCTTCTGCGTCTGCCACTGCTTTGCACTTACGTGCGGCAGGGGCGAGGACCTTCTCTATGATGCGGCCAGAACCGTCCTGCCAGTCCCTGAAATTCAGGTCTGGGTCGAGACGAGCCAGGATCTTTGCCGCCGCGGCACAAGCCTTTACCACCTTGTCGTAGTCCGAGGCTTTCACACACTCCAGGTCGTCTTGTCCAGGACGGAACACTTTCAGACGCGCAGCACGCCGAGAGCTGGTTTCTCCTTCACGCTCCGTGACTACACGGCAGCGTCGAGCAGCATCAGCGAGCGCCCGCTCAATGCTGTATCCGGTGGTGCCTTCCTCCCAATCCTTGAATGCCAGGGTGGGATCAATTCTCTTGAATGCCGCGAGGGTTTCTGCGCAGGCCTTCACGTTGAAATCGAAATTGTCGGCGGGAACACAAACCATTTCTGCCGAGCCTGCACACACCTCGATCCGGCGCGCTTTCTCTATCTTCCGAGCCATCAATTACTCCTCGGTGTCCGTCCATGTGGATGCCAGTTCATCATCCTGGGCATCAAGTGCTTCTTCGTCAGCGTCGATTTCCAGAGGGTTGTCGTCCATCCGGTCAAGCGCCAGATCATCGTCAACGTGCATTGAGGGCCTCTACGATTTACCGAGCCGACCGGGCAAACTTCAACGCTTCGATTTCAACGAGGCGCTCGGCTTCCTGGTACTCAGAGCCACTACTGGTATATTCCGCGCAGATGCGGGCCAAATCTCTGAACTTGCCGCTCTCAGGGAGGCAGCCAAGCTGTCGCCAGTGCAGCACCTCGCCTGCGAGAACTGCGAGATTGATGTGCGCTACACCCTGTGCGCGCTTCTTCGACTCAGCTTTCAAGGCTGTCTGCAACTCGTCGACGATCGCTTGGTTGTCCAGCAAGGTGAATTGCCGGCCAACGTATGCCTTGACGATGTCCTCGGAACTGGGCATCTGGCCCTTGTTGATGTTCACGTTGCACCGGCCAGCAATCTGGGCGGTACCGTTGAAGAACACGACCTTGGCGATCACGTCGTCGCCCTGGTAGTCCTCTGCCAGGGTTCCATAGGCGAATCGGTGGCCATCCAGGGGTGCCTTTACCGAATGGAAAATGCTGATGTGCATGCTTTGTCTCCGAATGCTGGCTTGGCCCAGGCCGGTTCTAGACCGGTTTACTTTTGGCTGCGCGCCAGCAGGCGCAGCATGACCGCCGGCACATTCGACTTCTTGGCGACATGAGCCGGAGGCACGCTCATCGCACCTTCGCTGTCGCAGGGTTGCCGATCGTTGCGGCGTACAATCATGGCGGGTACGGTCAGCCCTTGTTTTCCGGCGGCAGCGCTCACAACCAGCTTGCCTTCGTTGCTGCTGATCTGCAGGTCATTGCCATTTTCGTCACGGACAATGATCGAGGTGCCCATCGACATCGCGGCCTCAAAGCGCATGGCACCATTGACCAGGTCGTAGCCGAGATTGGCCAGTTGTTCGACAGGGGAAGGCAGGGTGTTCATGGGGCTCTCCTAAGCGCGTATTTGGTTGATGAAGCGATCTTCACAGTGATGAGAGTGTGCCGCCACCCCTTATCCTGAGAAATATCGAGCCTGCCAGGCAACTGCTTATCGCCTTGAATGGCCTGCTCTCCAGGGCAGCGTTTCGACGTGGTCAGAGCTGAGTCACCCGTTATATTGAGGTCGATCCCCACATTCGGTCAGGAAAGGCAATGGTCAAGATTTTTGTGGACGCCCGGGAAGTCCCTTCACGTATTCCCGATGCCCTGCGCGAGATGGGCGCAGAGGTTGAAATCGTGAACCTGGAGGTTGGGGACTACGTCCTGAGCGCCGATCTAGTGCTGGAGCGGAAAACCGCCATCGACTTCTGCATGAGCGTTACCGATGGCAGATTCATCAACCAATCCAGCAAGATGATGATGAACTTCAAGCGCCGAATCTGGCTGATTGAAGGCGACGTCTATTCCACCAGGGCCCAGATTCATCCTGATGCACTGGATGGAGCACTGAGTTACCTGGCAGTCGTGCTCCAACAGACGGTGCTCTGGTACAAGGCCCCCAGGCGTGCGGCCGGAATAATCTACCGGCTAGCCAAGCACGAGCAGGAAGGACTCGACTACGTGCCTGCCACTCGCAAAGGTAAGGTGCCCGCCGGCGTTGGCCAGTCTCTATTCACCCTGGAGGGTTTGAATGGCTGTGGCCCAGTTGCCGCGCGCAAACTCCTCGAACACTTCCGTTCCGTACATGCGGTGATCAATGCCTCGGTGGAGCAGTTGTGTGCGGTGAAGGGGATAGGTCCGAAGAAGGCTCAGGCTATCTACGACGGGATTCACTTCCAAGTTTCGGAAGGCATGTCTGTAGAAGAGCAGCCCACTCTGTTTGCTGATCCGCCGGCATCAGATCCGTTGGTTTGAATCCTAGTTTCGGCGAAGAAAGCCCCTGCATAGCAGGGGCTTTTTGCTGGAGTAGGTCTTTGCAGTTGAGACCGGTGTCCTAGGCCTGCCCGTACTCGAAGTACACCGCATGGAAGGCGTGGTGAGAGGCAGCTTCTGCAGCAATACCAGCAGCGGTGAGAGCTGAAGCCAGGATCTGACTATCAGCCCTGGTCCCCACCTGGATCGACCAGCGACGCCCTGGCTCCTGGGGTTTGATCTGGACAACTTGGACTCCCAGGACTTGAGCGGCTTGCATCAGCGGGCCGGCCTGGCTGGCTTCTGGGGGCGATGTGCGCAGCATCTCCGCTGCTTTCTGCACCTGCAGAGGCTGCACAACTCCGTCAAAGTCCACCGAGGTGTCGAGCGGAACATTGTAGTGCTCCAGAGGGACACAGCCTGCCCATGACGACTCAAATACGTCTGGAACCTCGGGACCGAACTGATTCCAAACGATGGCCAGGCAGTAACCGTGAATAGGGTCTGCGACGCGGAAAGCTTGGGATTCACCTGCCGGTTGATCAACTGCCCTGATAGCAGAGGGGGACTGCCCAGGTAACGAAATTGACCAGAGCCCATCATCGTCGTAGTGAGTCGAAAGTCGAAGACGCAGTACCTCAGGCCAAATAGTGGCGATGTCAGTGAGGGGACTGAACTCCTGATCTCGATATCGAATCGTGCCTTCCCAATAGTCGAATGGTGCCCAGCTGCCGGAGGCCTCATCGAAGCCGCCCATTGCCAGGGCCACGTACAGGTTGAGCAGATTGCCTTGAAGATCCAGCGTTTTCATGTGGTGTGTTCCATGGCAGAAGATGCTGCCATAGTCCCGACCCAGAGGGAGTGCCACTATCCCGCCGCTTGGATATTTTGGGTGAAAATGAGGCCCCGGAGCCCTGTTGGCAGTTTCGCATGCGAAATTGGAAGGGGAGCATGGCTTCATAACGCAAAGGCCCCTCAATTTTGAGGGGCCTTTTACTAAGCGGTCGCCGAGAATTACTGCTGGCGCTTTGAGGTCGCTGCCTTCGCGCTATCGTAGCCGTCAACATAATCTTCGTACTGGGAACTGCCGATGCGCAGTTTGCGGAGTGCGCTCTGCTCAAGCGGAACTCCGCAGTGGTAGGCCTGGCGGCCTGCTTCGAAAGCGATCGACTTCTCCTGCTTGGCGGCCATAGGTCAGTCCTGGATTTCTACTTCGACATTGAACCCGGGCAGATCGGGTTGCGCGTCATCCAAGGCTGCCACTACGTGGTCATGAAACTGTTGCTCAGTCATGTCCATGTCAGCGAGTTCGTCGGCGGTGAGGGATACCTTCACGATCATTTTCTATTCCATCCAATGGTTGAGTTGATGGGTCTATCCTACTGGAGCTGTCGCGTGCCACCAGTAGCTGCCGGAATGTGTCTAACCACGATCCTTGGTGGCATGGTCCACCAGAAACTCCAGCCATAGCCCGTCGTTGTTGTCGTCGAGAACAAGCGGGAAGTGCTCCGGGTTTTCCGCGTGGGACTTGCGGTATTCCGAGGCGAAGGACTCCAGGTCCTTCTTCATCTCTTCGATGAATTCGTCGAGGCTCTGTGCCATATATTGGGCCCTGATTGCATGAAATGAACTGTCACCAGTATGGGGCTGGCTATCGGGGGAGGATTGGAGAGCAGCCTGCTGACACCTGCCAGCGCTCTCTGCCGCCGCTGCGAGGGCGCATCTTGCGCTATCCCAGCCTCATCCCTGGGGCCGTGTCCGCGGACGGTGCTACTGGGTTCCGGTCAGGCCGCTCTCCGATCCTCCCTATTCCAACCATACCGGGGAGGGCGGGTGCCACAAGGGCATCAATGCAAAGGAAGGTTCAACTGCCAGTTTGCATGAGCCTCCTCGATGATCTTCGATGCCTCTTCATCATCGGTATCGCAGCCTCGCCCCGCGCCGAGGCCCTCGGCGTTCATCTTCTTCAGCGCCTCCTCGCCAGCATTGCTCCCGCTCATCTCATCGATGATCCGCCAGGGCTTAACGGCATCAGCGTCCAAGTAGCGGTAAGGGTCGAGCACCAGGCCGCAGGAAAAGGTGTTGTCCGCATTCTGGATCAATGCACGGCAGTTCCGATCGTCACCAAGCGCGACACCGAGGTCACATACCTGAGCGATACAGCAGAGACCGCACCCGTTGCACGAATCGCCCTCTGCTGGCTTGTCCAAAACTACTGCTTCAATCAGCTGCCAGCGCAAGGCGATTACCTCCAGAACTTCAGAGTAAAGACCGACAGAACAGAGGCCATGCCGAAGATGCAGGAGCCAAACATCACCTTGTTGAGAGCTGATCGGATGATCGGCTCCCTGTTGGCAGACATCCCGTTGAGCCTGGCCCCACTAAGGAATAGGGCCGAGTAGAGTTTGTGCAGAAAATAGACAACGACCAGATTGAAAACTGCACCGAACACCATCTGGAGCTGGATTCGTTCAACCAATGCCGTATCTCCCTTTTTGAGGGCGAGGAGATAGAACTCTTCGAACAGGTTGGCGCAGATGTACATGCTGCCTGAGGCAAGCGCAGCAATGACGATGCCGGCAATGACAAGCTCGAAGATTGGGTTTGAGAATATGCTGCGCATGATTCGTCTCTAATTATTTGAACTGACGTGGCAGCTTTCAGCAGCTTCCAAGCGCACGGGTCACCGATTTTACCTCATCAGTGGAAGCGCGGATGAACGTCTGTCCGTCGTGCTTCCAGACCTCACCCGTCTCCAGGTCCACGAAGGCCCATTTTCTAGGGCAGGTCGTATGGATGGAGACGTCGATCGGTGCGTCCAGGACAGGAACAACTTCGGAAGTTCGCAGTGCACGGGTTTGACCGCCGGGGCCGTCTACCACCAGTTCCCGTTTCGCAGACCTCCGGAAGTAATGCACCCACTGGGTACCGCCGTGCTTGCCCTGGCGCTTCTGACCATCGGCGTACTCCCACTCCACGTTGAACCCGGTACCGAGCGGCGGGGAAAGCTTCACGACACGGCGTGCGCCGCCTGGGAATTCGAAGACGCGGCCAACCTGAATAGAATCAATCGGCACAGCCATGGATCTGCTCCTGAACAGCCTGGTTGAGGTGAGGGGTATTGGAGAGTGGCCGGCTTACGCTGGTTATCGCACTCTCCGATACCCCCGAGGGGGTAGCGGGCCTGCGGCGGGGACCCGGCAGGCGCGGGCGATGGAACAGGTTGGATCAGCTGGCGCTGGCCAGCAGTTCGTTGAGTTTGGCCATTTCCTTTTCGATCGACTTGCCGTTCTTCTTCCGCCAAGCGATCTTCATTTTGTAGAGGTCGATCAGGCCGGCCCTGGTGCAGCGGTAGTAGTCCCCCGAGTCGTCCGAGCCGCATTTTTCCAAATGGCCGGCGGCGAGTCGCTCCTCGACGATTCCGTCCAGGTCACTGAAGCATGCGGCTTCCTTAGGGGATACATGCAGGGGCTTCTCTTGGGCTGCGAGCCACAAGACCTTTTCGGCATTGAACAGCTTGCTCATGGATTCCTAACCTCGGGTTCGTGGGATCAGGTGCGAGCTTGCTCGACCAGAGCCAGGGCAGCCGGGTGCGGCTCTTCCGGCGCGGTGCTGTACTCTTTCAGTACCGCCCGGGCCTGCCGCTTCGCAGCAGCTTGCTCGGAGGTGTCATCACCAACCTCCTCCAGGCAGAAACTCTTCTGCAGGGCTTCCAATGCGCTGGTAGCAGCATCGCGTTGAGCGACGAGGTTGGCGTATTCGGCGTTCGGGATATTGACCACGACTCTTTACCTCTGACAGTGGCCGCGGCGGAGAGCTATCCAGCGGCTGGGTTGGGTTACACCGGCGTGCAGTGGCCGATCGATACGCAGCCGGAAACACCTTCCAGCCATACCACGGCAGTGTGGCCCTGGAGGACCTCGGCCTGGGCGGTGGTTACCGTGCCCACCGGCTCCGCGTCTTTCCGGGAACGGAACTCCACTTGAACGCCGACCTCATGGTGCTGATTCCAGGCTGTAACTGCTCTCGCAGGATCGGGCCATGCCGTCATGTCTCTATCTCCTGACTGAAAGGATGGCCTACCGACCGTTTGCCTTGTTTTCTTTGCGCGGCTTGCAAACCAGGCAGTAACCCTTCTGGGAGCCTTTCTGGAATACGTCTTTCCACTGGTTGCAGCCTTTGCAATGGAAATCATCGATCTTCATTCTGTGCCTCAAGGTTCTGGGTGTATGGGGGAGCGCGCTGTTTGGCGGTCTTGCGCCGCGCCTCGCTATGGAGGTCAATGTGCTTTCCGAAACATCCGGGGTGAATCTCCTCTGCCCACGGCAGAGGAGGGCGTTACCGCTTCTCGACCAGTTCACCGCCTTCTGCGATTCGCCAGGTGTATCGCTGGCCGTGGTTCACATGGTCAGGCGGGCAGCTGTAGGTGACGCTGCCATCCTTGTTCAGGCTGCGCGGCTTCGTCAGTCGCTCGCACAGAGGGCATTCCAGTGGGGGATAGTCCCGATGGGTTTCGGTGGTCATGACCGGCGCCTTACTCGGTACCGGCCAGCCAGCCAGGTTCCTTGGCCTCGGCAAGCCATTGACGTAGCGTACCTACAACGACGCCCGGCTGGTCTTCTTCCTGCCAGGGTTTGTCGAGCAGCTCGCCGACAACCTCGGCGCAGCTGTCGACATCCGAAGATTCGATCTCGTTGAGGTCGCAGTGCAGGCTGCGGGCTTCGGCCTCATCAGCTGCGGCGTAGTAGTCATGGTCGTCAACCTGGAAGCAACGAAGGCTGATGGTCTTCTCGACCGGCTTCCCATCGATAGTCAGCTGTTCCATATCGGTTCTCTCTCTGGTTGCTCCTGAACAGAGCGGTTCGTTATTCGGTTCCGGCGATGATCGCCTGTGCCCAAGCACGTGCTGCGTGGAATGCGTAGCCTCGGGTCGCCTCATCGGCGCATCCGCTAAAGCGCCAGCCAGTCACGTGGTGGAGTAAGGTCTTTGCTGCATCACTCATGCACATGTCCTCTGATTGGCGCGCGGTACTCAGCTTTCGCCCCGGAGAAGTCCGTCCTCGTCGTAATCCGATGCACCGTCACCACCATTAAACGATCCATCCAGGCGTGCCAGAATCAGTCCTGCGCGTCGGGCGTCTGCTTCGGTACGAAGGTCACCTGTTCCTGAACCGCCGAAGATCTCCAACCCCAGAGCTGCAGCCTCGCGGGCATAACGGCTCAGACCGGCAGCTATCCTGCGGACCTCCTTCGGATCAAGCCCTGCGGCCTCGCATTCGCGCGCGTTGACTTGCATGATCAGGCCAGCCGGGCTTTGAAGCCGAACATCGCAGTTGCGTCCTCGAAACAGTCATCCAGTTCCTGGTACGCCTTGTATTTGGCCTGGGCATGGTTGGCAGCCCAAACTTGCATGGTTTGCCGTGCAGAATCCCACCAATTGCTCCCCCAGATCAGGACTTCAAACTGGCGGAGGGGGAGGTCATTCGTAACTTCCCCGTACACCATCTCGTCCGTGGGGTGGTAATTCCGAATCCGCTTCTTCGGGTCGCTATCCAAAACCACGCCGATGTAATGGCCGCGGTCCGCCATGATCGTGCCTGGTTCACCGTAAGCGGTAACGCGCCGGCCAACGCATGCTGGGACTTGGTAGTGCTGGCGCACATATTCGAATGCCATAGGGGCTCCATTACGCCCTGCAGGGCGAACTAATTTTCCGGGCTGCATGGGAGAACGAGCTGGTACCGCGATTCAACTCTCTCTCCGATGCCCCCTGGCAGAGCCGTGACGAACTGCCAAGGGTATCGGGCCTGTTTTACCTGGCAGGCTCAGGCGGGGAAGCCGTTAGTCCAGGCACTTCAACTCGTATCCGGCCGGGGTATGGGACAGCACCCACCGGCGTTCATCGATGTCCGTCAGGTTGGCATTCCCCCTGGTGCGTGCGAAATACAGCAAGTTCGACGGGGTTGGCTTGTGCAGGTCCGAATAGCAGGTCTGCTCGTCGATCCATGCCAGCACTTGGGACTCCGTCATGGCCGTGAGGGAGGCGGTTTCAGGGGCGTGATGCACTGTCGGGGTTCTCCTGGAGTGATTTGACTTCAGCCCATCTTCAATTTGATCAGTGCGTGCCAGAAGCCGCCGGTAGGCCTTTGTCTAGTCAGCCAAGCTGTCGATCAGGGTTTCGATTTCGCTCTGGGCTTCTTCAAGACCTTCGCGGGTGGCCTTGCGACTGCGGCTGGTATCGCCGTAGTAAGCGCGGATTGCATCAAGCAGTTGGTCAAGATCCATCGTGCTTCTCCTGTTGGATAGGGTTAGACAATAACGCCCGACATTGGGAAGTGAAGGGCGCATGATGGTGAGGTGAAAGGGTGGTTAAGATGGCTTAAGCCAGGCCTTGAGCTCTTCCACTGCTGCCAGGCGATCAGGCTCCAGGGCGTCCCAGTTCGGTTTCCCCGAATAATCCTTCGTCACACGCTCCAACAGGTCCCTAGGCACCAGCATCTGGTCGGCGGGGATGACGTAGAGCTCCTGAGTCTCGTAGTCGGGCCATTCCTTCGGGTTGGCCTTGACCATGTCATGGTGCTCCTTGCTGCATGGTCCCCAGTGCTGGGGAGCGCTCTGGAAGAACGCACGATGACAAACCGGCTTCAGCTTCTCAGGCATGGCCGGACTCCGCGCCCTTCAGTACAGCGTCCAGCTCTGCAATGACCTCCGCAGGGGTCGGCACTGCTTCTTCGCTGAACATCCTGCAGTCGCCGAAGCATTGCCAGGCGATGACCTGTCCAAGTCGACGCAGAAGCTGTTCATTACCCGTTCGGGCCTGGCCGCACTTCACCATGACGCTCTTGTGAGAGCTGGTGCCATCGACGGCCATGCCGGTGATGAAATAGTGGTTTTTCCCACGGTTGTAGACGATTTCCTCGCGGCCGGTTCCCTCGTGAAGTACCAGTTGCGCTTGCGCTTCGATCTCGCTGTCACCGACCTTAAAGCGAAGCGTGTCCCCTTGTTTGACCTGCCCCGGGCCATTGAGGGCCATCCACTCCGGTGTCATCCCCAGCATGGCGCGGAGAGTGGCAATCTCTTTCTGTGCCGCTGCGAGCGCATTGGCGTTTGCCTGGGATTCGCCGGCTACCTTATCGAACTCTTCGACGTAGACGACCTCACCAATACCCTGGCCGGTCAGGAAGCCTTTTGGGTGCAGATGCCTGGCATCCACGCTGTAGCGTTGCACCTTATTCATGCTGCTCTCCTTCTGCCTTGGGGCACTTACACGGACCGATTTCCGCGGACCAGGTGCCGGCGAAGCGCGGTTCGACGGTGCAACCGTCGTACAGCCATTTGCCGAGCAGCCTGCCCGCATCCGCTCGCTCAGTGCGATTGATGTCCATCGCACCAACGACAACGCCGCACTGGCAGGTCGCAACGAACCCAGTTGGACGGCGCTTCATGCCTCGTCCTCCTGGGCGACAACGCCATCACCAACCAGGTCGGAAGCGAGGAGGAACAGTACCGACTCGGCAATACCGGATTTACCCTCACGGGAAGCGGCATAGCCGGCACCGTTGTGCTGGTGCTGGACGATGATGCGCTCGCCGGTACGTTCGATCTTCCAGTTCGCCGGGATCACGCGGTCTTGAGCCGCCTGGCTGGCCAGGGCAGTGTCCCGTTCAGCTTGGAACGAGTCGGCCAGGGCCTTGTTGGCGACCGCCAGGCGGTCGAAGAGATCCACACGTGCTTGCAGACCAGCGACGTCGCGAATGTACTGGTCGGCAGTTACCAGCTCGACCACTACATCGTCTTCGGTGGTTACACGTTCGGCCTGGAGCCGCTCGACGACCTTGGAGTCAACCTGAATGTCGTTGTCGCCGTACTCCGAGCCGCTGATGCCTCCCAGCAGCAGAGCACCCACAACGTCAGGTTTGAGTTCCGGAATCAGCCAGGCCGGGCGTGTCATGTCTACAGCCGGGATGGATTTGTCGAGCAGGACCTCCTGGGATTCCCCCCAGGTGTATTCGATAGCACCATCGACCGTCGTCTTGCACCCGATCATCCCGAAACTAACGATAGGATTCCGAGTGTGCCGACTCAGCGGGATGCCGGCAGTAATCAACTGCTGGCGCGTCGGTTCGTGGTAGTTGAGCAGGCTGCTGCAGCCGGTGGGTTCGCTGTCGGGATGCTTCAGTCGGACAACGATCTTCTTCGGCCTGCCTTCTTTGGCGACGGACTCCAGTTCGCTCATTCGGGAGAGAATGTCGTCGCGAGGTGCCAGGGGCTGTGCTTTGGAAAGTGCGCCGGCTAGCATGTGGATGCATTTCTCGTCATCCGCAATGAGTGCCATTTCTTCGAACAGCTTGCGTGCCAGCTCGATATCGCCAACAGGCACCGGGCTGGTATTTTCGTCCTCGTCCAGGCGCAGGTATTCCGCGTGCTCCGCGGCATTGCATTTGGGGCACGGAATATCACCGCCGTTGAGCAGCGGACCACCAGGCTCATCGCAGCTATCCTCGTCCCAGAGGTAGCCGTTCTGGCACTGGGCATCCAGATACGGGGCTCCGAAATGTTTGCCTCGGTAATCACACCCAAGCACAGGGGTAGGGGAGGTTTGCCCGGCTTCGACAGGGCGAGTGGCGTACTCCAACATTTTCCCGATGAGGTCAGCATCGAAGGTGCTGCTCTCGCGCAGATACTCGATGACGAAGGTTGGATCGAAGCGCGACCAATCAGAAGGGCGTTGATCCTGAACTGCCTCATGCGCGCCAGCTTGCTCAACTGCCGTTTTGATTGAGGACAGGACGTGTGAGCCCACTACTTTTTTGATTGCGGCAAGCAGATAGGACCAAGCAAAACCACGATCTTCCGAAGGGATGAGCCCCAAGGCGCGACCGACATCATCCCGGCACTGCTTGTCGAGCGCCAGCAACTGGTCGGAGTGGGCGAGCGGGAGGCTCTTCCCGATTGCGCGCAGTTTGTCGCGCAAGTCGTCCAACTTCTCCCACCATTTCTCGCCATAGTGGTGCCGCAGATTCGCGCCGCTGTCGTGCCCGGTGAAAACCTGGATGGCATCTGCAGCCTGTTTCACTAGCTCGAGGGTTTTCGCAATCTTGGTCTCGTAGGTGTCCTCTTTACCACCTCCAGCCGGCACTCCTTCCTGGTGGTCGAGCAGCAGTATTGCCCCTTCCTCAGGGCACTCCTCGTGGTAGGCGTACAAGCCTGCCATAGGGAAGTCCTCGTCCTGCTCATGCAGCTCGATCACCAGCGTCTGCTCGAACTGCTCAGGAGTGTTGTCCGGGGCCAGGAACTCGATGGCGTTCAGCAACTGATAGCCGTTCAGCACGAGGCTGGGCACATTTCGAGGTTGATCGTCAGCATCGGGATCGTCCTTGTCGTACGGCGCCATACCCTGGGTGGGCAGCACCTGGGCGGGCTCATGGTCAACCAGGTAGATGGCGATGTCCTCTGGGAATCTCTCGTGGCGCGCGTAAAGGCCGGACTCTGGACAGCGGATCTCCTGAGCTTCGGAGTGCAGTTCGATAACCAGTCGGTGGCTCATCTGCTCAGGGGTGCGCTCAGGGGCCAGGAACTCCAGAGCATTTCGGATCTCATAGCCGTTCATGGCAAGGCCCATGGCTTGCGGTGTTGCGTGGGCTTCGGTTCGGCCACCGGATTTCGAGGGGGATGGGATGAAAGACATGTTGGCTCCACGAGATTGGGAATGAAGAGATGCTGGCGCGCCTGTCACTGTGCAGAGAGCGAGGTGTCACCCGTGCCGGCGTTCGATTCGGAAGTGATCTTGAGGATCTTCTGCACGTCCTGATTTCGGCGGGCGAGGATCTTGCTGTTCATTTCGTGGGCGGTGTGGTTCTTGCCCTTGAAAACCCACCCGCCAGAAGAAAAGAGGGACTTTTTTTCGTCGTACTTCCATTCCTTCAGGTAGGCGTGATACGAGTCCAGTACCTTGGCGATTTTGTCTTCGGCGGTTTGTTTCCGGCTCATTTGCTAGTCCTCCTGCATTTGCTTGTCGAGGATCTGCTCCGTAGCCTCCTTGAGGCCCCGGGAATAACCCAGCCCTTCAGCGCGGCTTAGCTCAAGTTGATGCAAGCTTTGCTGGCGCTCCATGGCATCCGCGGCGTCCTTAAGGCCCCGGGAATAGCCCTGCTCTTCAGCCCGGCGAAGTTCGAGCTGATGTTGGGTTCGCTGGCGCGCCATTGCTCGGTGGATTTCGGCATCCTCGTCGTTGTAGCTGCGCATACGTGCTTCCATCTCGCGGTACTCCGCCACGTCGATAAGGCAGGCCGGCGATTGCATCTCATGAGTGCCGAAGTGAAGGGCGGCAGCGGCCTCGTCGAGGAAGTGCTCGCCACAATGGAAGCAACGCCAACCTGCCGTCCGATCCGCGCGCAGCGCCTGCAGCTCCGCGCGCATGGTGTCGGTTTCGGCCTGCTCTTTTGTCAGGTGCTGGGACAAAATGCAGGCGAAATCAGCAGCCAGGCGATCGCGGATGTATCGGGTGAAGTCGTAGCGCCCGAGTTTGGTCTGGAAGTAATCCACCAGGTAGCCGCGGCCGCCGGCCGATGTGCTCAGGTTGTGCTGGGTCTCACTCATGGGCGTTCTGCTCCGCTTGGGCCAGGCTGGCGAGCAGGGCCATGGACTTGTGAGCTGCCCCGCTTGGGTTGTACTTCGCGCAGTTGCTGGCCCTTGAGTCCTGCTTCCCATCCTCGTAGCCGGACACGTAGGTGTTCCAGAAGGCGGTGTAGGTGACCAAACCGACATGCCCTTCTACGTCGGTGGGTGCAGGTATGGGCCTGGGCACCTTGGACAGTGCGTTCCACAGCTGGACGAGGCCGGGCTCGGTGAAGGTCGATACCGAATGCTTGCAGGCGGGGCATGCAGCTTTCCAGAAAGGTCCCAGGGAGTTGCGTTCCAGGGTCACGGCCGGAAGACGTTGATCGCCGCAGCGGCACAGGTTGAAGGTGGGCGTGGCAGTAAGCGTCTTGATCTGCGAGAGAGCCCCCTCATACAACCCTGCGAGCTTGGCATGGGCCTCATTCATCCCAGCAATGGTGACCTTGTTACGCTGCAGCTCGGCTTGAGCCGTAGCCAGGTCCTGCAAAGCGATGTCCAGCTGGGACGTCAGGGCATCCACACTCTGGTGGTACTGCTCAACGGCCATCAGCTGCTTGCACCGCCCTGAAAGTGGCGAGAAGGAAAGGCCGGCGACGTCCTGCTTGTGGTAGTTGAGGTACGCGAGAACCTCCGGCTGCTGGGGGAGGGTCGCCGGTATCGGGCTTTCCGTTTCGTTACTCATCGCTTGCAGTTCCTGAAGAGGTGGAGGAATGGGATGTCACGGAAGCAATCATCGGCGTCCTCGGGGTGTGCCAGAACCAGGCCCCTGCTCAGGTAGGCTGGGCTTCGGCCTGCGAAATCGTGGCAAGCAATGCAGTCAGTTCTTCGCTTGAGCGTTCAAGCCGAGTCATGTCTTTTGGCGCGATGTCCGACCGGCAAGAAATCCAGTTGATGATCTCCAGCGCCCGCTGAATTGGACCTTCCTCGACTGACTCCAACCTCGGTCTTTGAGACTGATCCGCTGGCGCGCGGTCGATGTTCTCTCTGCTCACGACCGAAGGTGAGGCCTGAACTTCGACTTGGCTCTGGGATACGACGGCCCCGTCACCATCGGTATCGATCGCGTAGCGACAGACATTTGGTTCTTGAGCAATTGAATCGAGGACCTCGGTCAACTTGGTTACCAGACCTTGATGCAATGCTTTGTAGCGGCGGGTAGCCCACTCTCCCTGCTCTTCCCCTTTCCAGTACCAAAGATAGGAGTGGAGCCAGTCTGTCCATCTGGCAACGTCGGCGTGCATCTGAGGAGCAGAGTTGACCAGCGCCAGCATCTTTTCCAGATCGCTAAGGATTGTCAGGATGTCCTTCAGTTGGACATTGCTTGACTGTGGCCGGTGGAGTTTGAGGACGATGAGCGCTGCGGCCAAGGAATGGTGGGAAACATTGGTCCAGAAGTCCTGCTTGCTGATCGGGAGGAGCGCATTCCCTGCCAGCATGCTCACCTTCACCTCGCCTTGACCGGCGTAACGAACGGAGAGCCCTGGCATGTCGAAGTTCAAGAAAAGCACACGACCTGGGTCATCCAGTGATTCAAGTTCTATCTGGCGTAGGTCGGACTTTGGTAGGAGAGGCGAAGTAACGGACTCCTTCGACTGCAGATCTAGAGACGAGATCGGGGGCGCGTTGGTTGGGAAATCTGGCGTACTAAGCGCCTGAAGGGCGAGGTCGTAAACAGTAGCTTCGGCAAGACTCAGCGATGCAGCGGGGCCAGCGATCTCGGAGCAGAGTTTCGCCAATTCCCGAACGCGGCCATCGGTGGGGAGGAGTGAGGTCTTTTTCCAGCGCAGCAACTCAACTGCACACTCCTGCAGGTGGAGTCGGGCGAAGTCATTGGCTCGGTCCCGGGCCAAAGTCAGGGTATTGTTCATGGTTCTGTTCCTCTGGGCCGGGTTTACTTGAACTTGATCTTGCCGGAGCCGGCGACACGGTGATCGCGTTGGGCAGGGTTCCCGTACACCACGATGTCGCCGGAGCCCGCCACCCGGGCGCGGGCCGACTGACTGGCATAGGCGCTGATGTCACCCGATCCGGCAACACTCAGGTCCACCGTTGCCGCAGTAAGTTCACGGGCGTCGACGTCGCCGGAACCTGCAACCTCGACTTCAAGGCTCTGTACCGTGCCTTGCACAGTCACATCGCCCGAGCCCTGGACACTCGCTTCGAACTCATCTTGCTGCAGGCCGTAGAGAGTGATGTCTCCGCTGCCTTTTACCCGGACACGAGGGGCGATCGGCAGGCTGATGGCAACCAGAACGCGGCCGGTACCAATCGAGGCACCTTTGATGTCGATGGAGCCCACCGGGCCGTTGAACTGCATTTGCACGCCGTTGATACGGATGTCGCGGCCGACCACGATGTTTCCGTTGCCGGAAACGTTGATGCTTCCACCTCCGGCGATGATCACGTTACCTTCCTGCTCGATGACCAGCTTGTCGCCCGACAGGGTGGTATGAACGCGCTCGACGGCTTCTTTTGTTTCCCCAGCCACTACCAGGCGCGGGGTTTGATCGCGAAAGAACACGACATCAACTGCACCTTTGATGATGAGTTTTTTCACCTGGTGGATGGGTCGGGATTCCTTGATGAAGCTCTCGGGCGGGCTCCATTTCGAGTTTTCAGGGAAGAAGTCGGTAAGGGAAGTGGTCATCGCTCGGTCCTTCTCGGTTTCGCTCTGCGCGGTGGCGGTGTTTGGTGTGAGAGATGATCGGCTGGGTTGAGGTGTGCCACTACCCCAGCAGAAGCTGATCACTCCTGCCATCGTTGCCAGGATCACGAACACGCCGAGATGCTTTCGGTGTCGTCTGAGCACGGGTTTTCTCCATGGATTGCCCCCGGATTGTCCCGCGACCGAAATTTGGGTACCAACGAAAGCCACCCGCTGAAATTCACAGACAGGTAGCGGAGCGAGCAGCCGGGGCGGGAAGTGCCACCGGCTGGAGATGAGGTGAAGCGGAAGATGAAGAGGGAATAGCGGATGGGGCGGCTGTAGCACCTGCCGACGTATTGCTTACCTGGCGTTACCTGTAGCAAGCGCCATTTCGATCTAGCCAGCAATCACTCGATAAAGCCACTCCTGCGCTTGATCTCGGCCTTGAGCGCCTTGTGCTGGGTCTTGAGGTATCGGAGATGTTCTGCACGGCTAAGGGAACCTTTCGCCCGGATGGCTGCAAGGTCATCCGGGAATACGGTGCCCATCAGTTTCTCCAGGTCGGGAAACTCACTAAGAGGGCGCTGCTTGTAGTTCTCGAAGAACCACCAGGGCACGCATATCAGAAACGCGACCAACGTCGCCAATCCAAGTTCTGTCATCGGGGGGTATTAGGGCACAGTGGGAAAAAGCGAATGCACGCAATGGAAAGCAGCAGGCTGATCCCGGCCGACAAACAGATAGTCGGGAGGATGAAGAACAAGCCTGTCTCCCAGGGTGTGGGACGCATGTCGAATGGGCGCATTATCAGCACCTGCTTGTCGCCCACCTTGCTCTGTTGCATCACAGCATCGCTGGCGGGGCGAGAGACAAACAGGTTTTCGGCTTGAATCCTGTATCGAATGGAGGCGTGGTCACTGTCCTCCTTGGAGTATTTCGAGTCTACCACCGCGATTACGCTCCGCTCGGTCATGTAGTCCGTATGCCAGAGGAACCATGCAGCTAAGAACAACAGGGTTGCGCAAACTACCTGGCTCACCGGATTCTGGAGCTGCGATTTAACGACCAGGATCATAGACGGGTACCTCAGGGCAAGGGTGATTGCCCTTGGATGATATAAGATAACGTTTGGGGGCTAAAGGGTCTTCGGTCGCACCCCTCACCACGGGATAGTGTCGTCATCCTCGAGGGCTTCCCGAAGCGCTCGATTCTTCAGCGTCTCTGTCGATGGGCAGGGTGGGTAGGCCTTTACCACCTGCTTAAAACCTCCCGAGTAGCCGACCTTCACGGCCAGCGCGCTGATTTCCGGTTGGGTCGCCGCAACGTAAGCAACACCGCACGCTCCTACCCGGTAGTCTACGAACTCGAAGTGCTCAGAATGCCCCATTTCCCACCTCCTGCAGGTCAAGCGGGCCTCGCAATAAGAGGCCCTGGCTATCTCAGAATTGAGTCGACACCGATACGAAATAAGGCTCGGCAATCCATTTGCGCGTCTGGCGGAAATCCTCATCCATCCAGCCCCCAATGCAGGTATTGAACGCGCTGCTGTCGAAGTCGTAAGGCTCAGCCTCGTCGATGGTGCTATTCCGGTGCACAGTCAAGCCGATCAGCTCCCCGCCGGCGCAGAGGTAGGCATACTGGGAGTCGCCGATTTGCAGTGCCATGCCGGATTTCCCCGCCAGTAGGCGGCGGTACTCATCGAGGCAGCCCTGGAAGGTGTAGACCTCAACCCGAAGCTGGCAGTAGAGGTCGATTTTCTGGTCGTGAGTCAGGCCGAGATCACCAGAATCGTACTGTTCCCACCAGGTCATGAACGCTGGTGCGTCGTGAAACTCGTGGATTGACCGGCTCGCGTTGTCGAGGCAGCTGAGAACTTCGGTTTTGGCTTCGTCCATGATCATTGGATTGAGGCTCATGATGGGGCTCCATGGCGTGTTAGCGATGAGACCAGTCTGAGGTCAATCGGAGTGTGTCAGAAGCGGGAGGTCAGCAATCGGAGCTGGCGCTTGATCCGCGCCCACATCGTCTGGTCCTGGGTGTATTGCTGCCAAACGCCTTCATCGCTGATCGATTCCAGGACCACAGGGCTTTCCCCTCGGACTCGGAAGAGAAATGCTGTGATGCAACGGCAGGACCGGCACACTCCGTGGCCATCGATCACCACGACATCCGGCAGTACCTGGTTCCAGCTCCCCCTAAAGTCCTGCTTTCGGATTTCACTCCCGCACAGTTTGCATTGCGGGACCACCTCAGTGAGCTTAAAGCCCGAGGGGAATGTGAAGGGTAGCCGGGACGCAATCACTTCTCCGGCCTGGTACTGGGCGATCATGGCTTGCAGTTCTTCGGGGCTGATCTTCTCAGGTTGCTTCCCTTGAACCGCCTGCTGTTGATTGGTTGTGGTCATGCGGTGTCTCTCCAGATGTTCGATCAGCTATGCGGCCAGCATGTCCAGCTGCTCCGGCTTCGCATATCGCCCGGGGCCCACTCGGCGCGCAGTCTGCTGGCAGACCTTACGGACCTGCTCCTTCCAGTTCGGGTTTGCCGTCGGCCGGCGATCAGCAACGTATTCGTAGATTTGGCTCAGGTGGGCCTCACCCTCGAACAGATCGAGGGCCTGCCCGACGACCTCGCGCCAGGTGGCTGGGCCCTGACTCATGGCCTCCTGCACATCTTTCGGCAAGCCCTGCAGGTACGCCAGTTCGTGGTATAGGCTGAGGCCGATCATCAGGCGCTCTTGGTCTTTGGTGAACGTCACGAAAGTCAGGGGATGCTTCAGCCCGGCGTAGAGGTTTCTGGGCAGCATCTCCTGCTGGATGGCCCAGCGTTCGTTGTACCGACACACTCTCGCCGCTGTCTGGAGGAAGTAGCAGGGTAGGACGAATGCCACCTGGCCATTGTCGACCAGCAGGCCGTGTACACGATCCAGCAATCGCTCGATGAATTTGGTTTCGAAAGGCGGATTACCGAGGACCAGAGTTGGACGCTCTTCGAACTCCACCTGGAAGAAGTCGCCGGTAATGACCGGCCTGCCGGTCAGGTCACGTGCTTGCTGAGCGAGATGCGGATCGATCTCTATCCCCAGCGCCGGCACATATTGGGGAACCGCTTGCAGAAAGCGCCCTGGGCCGCACGTTGGCTCAAGGACGAAATCCTTGGCGCTGAGGTGGCTGAAGTTCTTTCGTACGATCGCGGCTGCAGCCCAGGCCGGGGTTGGGTACTGGCCGAGTTCGATCTGTGTGTTTTGTGTGCTCATCGCCTCAAGTGCCTGTTCGTTGATCAATTGAGGCAAGAATCGGGCTGGTCCTCCCGTGCCACCATCTGCGATCCGGAAATCAGCGGTAGCCTTTGAGCATGTACCTCCTCAGGATTGCAGTAGCCTCGGGGAATCAATAGGGGAGATTTCCTATGCCGTGGATTGATCTGAAATCAGCACTGAAAAGCGAGGCCGGATTCCTGGAGTTCATCAGGAGCAGCTATAGGCACGGCACCGTCGTGGCCCTGTGCGCTGGCGCGATTGGAATCCTGAACCGCAGGTTGGAAGCCGCGGTGGCTCGCAAAGACCGTGACGGTCAGCGTTACCTCTATACGCAGATCGAAGTGTTGCGAAGCGAGATGCATGTACGGCTGGAAATCCGAACCGACCAGGCGCTTGCCCGTGGCGTTCTACATCTCGCCGGCGAGGCCGCCCTGGCGCGCGTGCACGACTACCAACGAGAGCGATA
Source organism: Pseudomonas defluvii (assembly GCF_001695625.1). GTDB lineage: Bacteria > Pseudomonadota > Gammaproteobacteria > Pseudomonadales > Pseudomonadaceae > Aquipseudomonas > Aquipseudomonas defluvii. The sequence goes on along the minus strand of NZ_MBPN01000007.1, from coordinate 33,935 downwards.
CCTCTCCGAGTTCTCGAAGCTGTACCCGGAGATCGTGGGCGCTGTGGGAGTGATCCGAGCAAAGTTCTGGGAAGCGGGTGTATATGGTCAAGATTTTCCGCTCTGGGCCCAGCAGAACGGTTTCACCGATACACAACTCCTGCAAGCCATCCAGGTATCGAAACTCAGGGCCTATGACGCCCTGGTCGAACTGAACCGTGAGCTGGAGGAGAACGGGAAAGGCGCCCGGAGTTGGAAACTGAAAACCGAGTGGGACCGCCGGCGGAAGGAGATCAAGTTACTCTCTGATCTGCAATTCAGGTCTGCAATCTACAAGTGCATACGCGATGTGCTTGGCGAAGGCTTCATGCCCGAGCTTGAAAAATGGATGACCCTGAATACTCGGATACCCCACTTTCGGAAGCTTCGAGACCGATCTCGGGACTCGAAACCGAACCTCAAGCTCCAACTGCTCCCGGGCCGGAAATTTCGGAACCTCGGGCATGAATCCGAGCCTCACTACGGCTAGTGCGTAGCTTCAGGCCCAACCGTAGGGCCCGACCTTCCCTGCAGGAACGAGAAGCCCGCCAAATCGGCGGGCCTTGATCGGGGAGGGTGGGTCAGTTCGGGAACCAACGCTCGGCCAGCTCGCGGAACTTCGGCTCAACGGCCTTGGCCTGCTCGATGCCGGCACAGACATATCCATGGTGCCCGCCGGCCTGCCCTCGCTCCCAGTAACTGCACGCGGCGGCCACCATCTCATCTACTGAACCGCCTTCAGCTCCAATATTCAAGCAGCGCACTGCGGCACCGACGTGGTCCCCGGCTCCAGGGATGCGGCTATCGCTCAGGGCGGCGCACCAGCCATGTTCTGTAGGCGCATTTGCCGTCGGAAAGTCGGAGTAGAACTCCATGATCGCAGTTGCCAGTACCAGGGGATGGCCGGGGTAAACGGGGTAATTCCCGGTCACGCTCTTGATGAACTGTCTTCCTTCCATCAAAACCCTACCTTCAGTCAGGAGTTGCTGCCTTATGGATTCGCTTGACGTATTCGTGCATGGGTTGGCAATCGCTGTCCTGGTAGCCGAATCGGTTCACGAACGTCGAGAACGAATCCCCACACTCTTCATCCTGTTGCAGCCAGGCTTCGTACTCAGCGGCCACCTTGAGGGCTTTCAAACGGAATGCCAATGCCGCGGCACGCTGGGCCTTCTCGTCGCGATGCCGACGGATCATTTCTTCTTCTTCGGGGCTCAAAGGGCCTAGGGAATCGGTCATGATTTAGTTACCGGCTGCTGGCAGGAGTAAGTGACCTTGACGCCTTCAACAGCTATCTCAGCCTTTTGAACATTTGAACTCTCTTGAATGACCTTCAACAAATCATGTTTCGTCATTCGATAGTCGTCCTCGTCACTGTAGGGGTATATGACCTCGACAGACTCTCCGGTGAAGCTTGCAGTCCAGGGGGAGCCGTTCGCTGTTTGCTTAGGCGCTCCCCTCTTCATTAGCTCTTCAGAAGTGATTGGGATAGTGGCACAGGGGCCGCGACGGGCCTCAAGCAAAATCAAGGCATTGGGAATTTCATAAGTCAGATGCTTCGCAGCCAGTTTACCCATGCCTTGAGTAGCAGTGGCCATGATATTTTGGCCATAAAACAACATGCCAATTACGGCACATATAATTAATAGAGCAACTGCTAAAGCGTTGGATGCAAAGCTTTTGTTTTTTGAACTTTGTTTGTCTTGTTGCATAGCTAACCTTGTATTTAATATCGCTTTATTGCGTGAGCGCAATGAAATAGTACGTTATGGCTTGGTTCATTTTACTATGACTAACGGGTGTAATCCCAACCATCAGTTCTCTGTCTAGCTTAACGAGGCAGTTGCCTCGATTCTCAGGGGTAGTGATCTTCCAGAGTTCTGAGAACTGCTGGCTTGATTGTCCAGCCCGTCGCTCGCTTATACCGCTCGGCGAAGTCTTTGACCGTTGCACCATGGAAGTCCCTGTCGCGACTTCGACGCTCGATGATTCCTGCGCAGTCCTCGCCGACATGTCCAATCTCAACGATGAAGCCTTTTACGATTCGCAAGCCGCAGCAGGCGCAAAGGCGGCGCTCATTCATGGGCGGGCTGATCTTCTTGCCAGAGTGAAAACAGGTTGCTCGATCGTCAAAGCGTTTCATCGTACTTTCCTTCGTGGTGCTGGGTGGAAGAGGTGGATCAGCTGATGCCTGCGGTTTCCAGCGTTCCGGCCTCTTGCAGCTCGGCCCAGGTTTGAGCAAAAGCCTGTTGCATGCTCCACTCGTCACGCCAAGCACTACTTGCGCGATCGTAGGTGTCACGGGCCTTGTTGATCGCTTCAGCCTGAGTGCGTGCGCTCACGTTGTAGAGGCGCCCGATTTTTCCTGTCTCGCGGCTGTGCCCGAAGACGGCCCATTTGACAGCCCTGGGCTTGGGCTTAGTTTTCTGCTTTCCGCTGCCGCCGCATTGAAAGCAGACACCACCGAGAACGGCAGTGAACAGCCAGATTTTCCCAGCGCCATCACAGCGGCTGCATTTGTAGAGTTTGTCTGCCATGTCCATTCCTCGGTCATGCGCCGGCGAGCCGGAAGCTTGTTCAGGGGTAGTACGCCTTCTGGCGTTCAATTTCTTCGCGGATCTCCTTGGCAATCCGCCATTCACCCTGTTGCTCCGCTTCGTGCTCGGTCTCCTCGAGCTCTTCGGCGCACCATTGGCTCAGGTCGTAATACTTACGTTCGCGCATGCGGCGAATCAGGTCTTCGTGAACATTGACAACAGCCATTGTCTTGCCCTCCTCGGGCATTGTGGTTGCCCAGCGACTTCCGTGGAGCGTTCAACTCAGAATGTGGCCAGTCTGTGCCTCATACAGCTTCACACAGTTCGGACACAGCATGCCTTTCTTGCCCTGGGCAAGCTTGGCTGCCTTCCAGCCCTTACGGGTGGCCAGGTCCTGAAGGTACTTGTAGGCCCGGATCAGATCGGCCTGAGTATCGTCAGCAGTTTCGAACACACCCTGCTCGTTCATGCTGTAGCAGTCGTCGGTGCTCGGGTCTTCCTGGTTGATGCACTGCAGTTCCAGGCGAATGCTCATCGTGTATCTCTCTCAAACTGACGGAGCTGATTGCCGGACATGGTCTAGCCTGACCATCACCTCAGAGGCCAGATGCCCCCACTGCGCTGGACTCACATCCAGATATCCAGCATTAAATTGCTGATCGATCTGGTCGATCAGGGTGGTGATGGATGCTTCCGTAATGGCTGACCTCAAAACATCTAGCGCGTCATCGAAGTCACAGAAAGCAAATGTGGCCATTCCGTTTGTCTCTCCGTAAGTCCCGGCCGCCCATAGCCCCCAGTGGGTGGGGGCGATAGTTGTCAGGGGGCTTGGATTAGCCGACGTTCGCCGCCGGCTCGGTGCCGCTCTGGGCAGATTTTACGGCCGCGCGGATGTTGGCCAGCGCCTTGGCCAGGTCCTGCAGGTTCAGGTCGGCACCGCTGAGGGTCAGTTCGACCTTCACACTCTCCGGGGTGGCCATGAAGGGCAGAGCTTTCTCCAGCTGGTCGGCCAGCTGGACCAGCACCGGGGCTGCTACGTCCAGGTCCTTGCGACCGTACAGGGCGGACGGCGCACCAACGGACTTCGCGGTGATCTTCGCGGAGCCGTTGCGCTGGGCCTTGGCGAGCTGCTCCTGCATATGCACCACAGTGTCTTCGCCGTTGGCCTTGCACTGCTTGTCTGCGGCCAGGGCAGTAGAGACGGAAGCTTGGCCCTTCTCGACCATCTCCTTGACCTCAGGGGCCACGTTCACCAGCGCCAGCATCTTGCGAACGTGGCTGACCTTGCGGTGCACCGCGGCCGCGACACCGGCGACAGTGAACTTGTGGTCGTCGATCAGCTCGCGGTAGGCCTCGGCCAGATCAAGAGGGGAAACCGGCACCTGCTGGTTGCTCACGCACTGACGCACGATCTCAACGGCGCGGCCACCTTCCACCTGGCTCACCCACACGCGCTTGATGTCGGCGCCTTCGGCGATGGCCAGCATCAGGCCGGCGTGGCGGGTGAAACCGGTCACTACGCGCAGTTTGCCGTTTTCGGCGGCAACGCCCAGCGGTTCGACGGGCTCGCCGGCCTTGTAGGAATCGGCGAAGCCGCGGATGGCATCCTGGTCGAATTCGCTGCGGATTGCCTCTTCGACATTGCAGACGAGGAGGGCGGTGGGCATTTCGAAGGCGTTCTGGCGCTTCGGATCGAAGTCTAAGCCCAACTGTTTGCCGGTGATCAGCTTCTTGGCGGTGTCGTGGATGCTGCGCAGGGAGTTGCAGCCAGCCAGAGCAGCTTGGGCGGTTTCGGTGATCAGGTTGGCGGCGATGGTCTTGGTGGTCATGGGGTAGTGCTCCTGTGTGGTCGATGGAGCCATCTTCAGGGGAGGTCGTGTGTGCCAGAACCGGCGCCGAGAAAATTTCGAAGTATTTTTCGAACCCCTATCGCCTGACATCAATTCCCGATATTCGGACCCTAAAAATGCGCAGAGCCCGCTCTAAGGCGGGCCCTGGGGGAGTGGCTACTACTGCTATCAGAGCAGGAACAAGCGGCGGGCGTAGCTGCGGTTGACCTCGCGGTCGACCTTCTCCAGGAATTCCGGCACTTTCTCGGCGATCTGTTCCGAGGTCATGCCGCTGGGGATGTTCAGCCAGGTGGTGCTCAGAACGTTGTTGCCCTCACTCTGGTAGTTGCCTACCAGCTGGAAGCCTTCCGATCGCGGCTCGAGGCTGAGCGTGGCGGTCTTGATGCCAACGGCGGTCTCGTAGTCCTGGGAGGCCACCAGGCAGCAGATGTCCATATCGAGCTGGCTGGCGGCGGTCCAGCCATGCGCCACCAGGTTGACGGCGATTACTTGCTTGACTGCCTTGTACTCGGGGGCCTGGATGGCGATGTGTGCTGGAGTGTGTTTCATGGCGGAAGTCTCTTGGCTCGGTGGCTTGGATTCGATGTGGCTATCTTCCCCCGAGCTCATGTGTGCCAGAACCGGGCATTTCGTCGATGCCAGAAAGCACGAAGCCCGCACTGTGGCGGGCTCTGGTGTAACTGCTGCCTCCTGATCAAGCCCAGCTGGCCAACTCCCGCCAGAAGAATGCCCTGACCAGGAAATGCGCCACAAAGTGGGCGGTGAAAACGACCAACACAGCGCCGATGAGGCTGACATCGAAGTCACTGAGCGAGGTAACGTCGAACGCTAGCGCTACATCCGCCTTGAGGCCAGCGGCGACCACGATAAACACCGCAGAAAAGACAATGCCGGAGACGATGGCCATGAAGGACATCAAGGGGGTGCCGTATGCAGCTTTCAGGGTTTTTCGTCCAGTACCGACCAGCATTACCAGGACCAGCGCGAAGCAATTCGAGATAGTGCTACCCACCGGGCCCGAGATCAGCCAGGCGGCTAGTAGAGACAGCCCCACCAGAATCGCGGAGTAGGTCAATACGCCAATCACGGCCAAAGATCGGGCCGGAGCGCTGCCAGCTTCAGTAATGGTCATCCTTCAAATCCTATGTCTGTCAGGGAAAGGCCTAGCTTACCGCCCAAGTGCCCTGAAACCTGGCCAAAAGCTCCGTCGCACCAGTAACTCGGCCAAGATGCCGAGAGAGATGACGATCAACGCCGCGGCGAAAGGGCGTAGATCGAGGAAGTCGACGTCCTCGGGCAACGGCTGCACCCCGAACACACTCCGGAGAAGGGTGAAGCCGATCACCAGGCTGGCGACCAGCAATGCGCCAACTCCCCGCCCGATTTCCTTGAACTGCCTGCCTTTGGCGATGACGGGTAATGCCAGCAAGCACCAGACAACAGCGTGGCAGTGCGTGATGTAGGTGCCGATGTCCCATGGGATGGTCATCCCGGCCACCAGCACTGTGGTGCAGAGGATGAATGCGTAGATGAGGACTGCGAACACGGGCGTGTAGCGCGGTCTCTTTTCGGTTGGGCTAGCGTGGCTCATGGATCTCTTCAAGACGCTGGTTTGGTTTCGAGTTGGGGGCCTTATCTGCAAGATCATGTAGCGTTGCGCAGTTGCCGCAGGAGAGGTAAACCGCCGGGAACAGCTCACCGTCGATGTCAGTACCCTTCGGCTCAATGCAGTGGGTCCACATATCGGCGCACCCGCAATTGCCGCAGATCAGGTGGAGTCGGGCACGTGCCACTGGTATCTCCTAGGCGTCCTGGTGATGTTTGACCACGGCGCTACGCTCGGGCAGCGCCGGTTTGAGATCCTCGTACGACTGCTTGAGGAGGAGAGCACGGGCAACACCGTGATCACCAACGGTATCCAGAGTGAGTTGGCTGCGCGCTCCGGTGAACGAGTCCTTGACCTCGTTCAGAGCTTTGATCCCCTCCCGTCGCAGCAGTCCTACGGTTTGGAGACTGCTGAGCTTCGCCAGAGAGTCGTTGACGATGTCCACCTCAATCCACTCGGTCAGGTCCGACAGTTGGGTTTCGATTTCGCTATAGGCGTCACGGACGCGAATCAGGCGGCTTCCACCGTTCTTCGCAATGGTGTCCAGGACGAGGATGCACCCGTCCCCCAGCATCTGGTCGGAGTAGCCGGTGATGGTGCGAATGCTGGCCTCGGCGACGGTAATCCTGCCGCCTTCGACAACCGGCAGCCGGGCGTCCGAGTCTGCGAGAAGTTCCAGTTCAATCCATTTTTTAGTCATAAGCGTTCCTTGATGAGGTAATTGGGCCTGCCACTCAGCACCAAGTGGATAAAAGGCGACATAGTCATGAGGGATGGTGTTGGGATTTGGTTCCACTGCCATGCAATGAACTTACATCAACCCCAACTCCAGGTTCTCAACCTGAACATCATGCCATAGCTCCTGCTCGATCAAAGCGTAGGTATCTGCAAGCTCCTGGGCGTGCTGGCGCTCGTTCGCGGCGCGCTCTTCCTCGGCCACGATGAAGTCAATCAAGGCGAGGTCGTAAAGGTCGTACGCACGTTGCCAGCGGCCGGCAATCGCAGTGAAACCCGGTTCTTTGCTCAGCAGCGCATGCGCCTCAGATGCCATAGGGGCAAGATGACTTTGTTCTGCGGGGAGAGTTGGCAGATCAATGGACCGCGCAACCTGCTGGAGGGCCTTCTCACCCTCCGGACACTGGAAACGTACGAGGAGACTTACCGGCAGAACGGCACGGGCGAAAGCCAGGCAGGCCTGGAGTGCTGACTCTTCTTCCTGTTCGGCTGCATTGAGCGCCTCCAGCTCTGGGATGACCATGCCTCGTCCTCTGGTGAATGTCTTGATGAGCACATGGTCTACGCTGGCGGGGTGTGCCACCAGCTCAGGCTGCGAGGATAGGCGCGAGTAGATCCCGGTACAGGCGGGCCTCTTCGACAGATTCCAGAATGTCGTCGAGCGCGCGGTGGCTCTGGCGTTTGGCTGGTTCGAATGCTGGGCTGATCGTCTTGAGGAATTCCTTCACCGCGCTGATATCCAGATTGCGGTAGTGAAGGTGCGCATTGAGCGCCGGCATTTGGGCCTCAAGGAACATTCGGTCGAAGTGGATACCACTGCCGCACAACGGTGAGGCCTTGGCTTGCACGCCGTGCTCTACCAGGAACTCGATGATTTGCTGTTCAGCACTGGCCAAGTCGGTTGAGGAAGCCGACACATCGTCGAAGAGGCCATTGCGAGTGTGCATGCTCCGTACAATGTCGTCGCACAAGGGAAGGACGTCAGCCGGGTCGTGATGAACAACCACGACGTGTTGGGCAAGGACGTTGAACTGGCCGTCGGTTACCAGAACCCCGACTTCCAAAATTCGGTGCCGGTACACCATCTGCTTATGCAGCTCAGTGAATCCGGTTGACTCAAGATCAAGCCAGGCCAGCCGGCGATCATTATTCATCATGGGGGAGGGCTCCTGTGGTGGCAGTACATGGATATTCTCCATGCCAGGGGATGTGCCACCAGCCAGGCCAGGGTGACCTATCAGATCGTCTCCCCGCGCCCCGGTGCACGTTTTGCCCTGCGTGCTTGAATGCGCCAGCTGATCAGCGGGCCGAGGAGCGTGAGCAGAGCGGTCACCACCACCAAGGCTATGGTGGCCGGCTTGCCGCCGCGGATGTGGTAATCATCGGGGCTGTAGAGATAGGGGAAGGAGCCCTCCGGCAGGCGAATGTATATGTCACCCGCATCCCTCGGTTGAAGCCACCAGGTCCCGTCGAGATTTGCCTCCACCCGACCAACCACACGGCATGAGGTGTCGTAGGGGATCTGCAAGGCTTCGCAGGCCGCCTTGTCGCGCACGATTACCTTGGCAGGATCGATTACCTGAAGAGAGTGGCCGACCTGCAGAGCGGCCCAGATGACCAGCATTGGCCAGACGAAGGCCATGAGTAATCTGAACAAAGGATTGAACTCCTAAAATACGAGGCGAAGGCAGGGTATCCAACAGGCTGGCGCATTGCCATCCAAACTTAGGCCCTGAAATTCAGCCTTTCGGCGAATGAGGCTCCCAGCCAAGGCATCTAGCGATCTGGTGGCAGGGCCATTCGTCAGCTGGATATCCTCAGGGGGCTTGTTGGCGTTAATTGTGGGTGTTGGACCGCTGCAGAGTCATCCGAGCCCCACATCAACCGTTTATCTGGTGACGCCGTCAGGGCGTTCCGCATAATCACTACAGCCCTTTTTGAGGAAGCATCATGATGAATCCTTTAAGAGAACCCTCTGCGTTCAGCCCCAACTATTGGGCTGAACGCGCAGCTGTGCTGCGATCGGCAGTTAATAACGCAAATCCTGATATCGATCCGGTTCTCCTGGAGATAGCCCTTGAAGGCGCTGAGGATGTCCTGCAGATGGAAGTAGAGTTGGCCGATCAACCGCTTGTCGGTTGGACGTACAACGACAACGAGATAAGCGATCTGGTTGCGGCCCGTTCCGCTGCCCAGGCCCTGGCGATCCTGCATGCCAGTTTTCCTGACCACACCTACTACCCCGAGTGCCTTGAGCAGGTCGACGAAAATGGCTTTCGAAATCGTACCTGGTGCTTTGATGAAACTCCTGACGTGAAGCTGCCTTGGTCGGAATTCATCAAACGAATCACAATTCCCCGCCATCTAACCGGCGTTTACTTCTAAGTTTTTGCATCGTACAACCCAGATTTTCGAGCCGAGGATCGGATGCGTTGCGCTGCCTTGAGCGGGGTATCTGCAACAGTGCTCCAGTCATGATGCCACCAGGCAATGACCATGCTGGCTTCCTTCGCCGTCGGCGCCGATATTACGGCTCGAATTTCAGCGCCTACAGCCTCCCACCAGTCCATGCCCTCGGAATCACGGGCGTTGGGATCGATTGCCGACCGATACACGGCCTTGATTTGTTCTTGCGTCAGTTCGTTCATTGCGGGGTGTCCAGTTGCGCCAGCAGGTACTTGGCCATCGGTAATTCGTGCTTGCCATACCGGTCGTAGTCGGCCAGGCGGGCCGAGATATAGGCCGCCAGCGGCTGCTGCCACTCCGCACTGCTAACCGAGTAAGCGTACTCCTCGTAGAAGCGCACGATATCCCTGCTCATCGAGTGGCGATAGGTCTCGGCAATCTCCTGGGCGAGGGCAGGTGCGGTGCCGAGGGCAACCAGATCACGCTCCAGATCCTCCGGGAACGTGGTCTGCCGAACCCAAGATAGGGCGTTGAAGAAGTGAGGTCCGAGATTCAGATGTGGCTGGACTTTGCTGGCGCTGGGAGTGTTCATGGTCATCGTTTGGTTCCTGTTCTCGGACTTCGACTAGGCGGCTGCTGGGGTGCGGGCTGCCCGGCGCGCCGCAATGCGCTTCTGGATGCGCTCGCGCGCGGCCAATGCTTCTTCGCCGGAGCTGGGGAGCGACAGCTTGATCTGGTTCACCCTGCGCAGTTCGTGTTCGTGCATCCAGTCCATAACCGATTCCGCGGTCCCCACGTCCTGGTAGCTGCGCGGGCCGCCCAAGCCCATCTCAGCCCGGGAGCCGAATTGCTGGCGCTGCTCTGCCAGATGGCTCATAGCTCTCATCTCTGCGAGCATCTCGTCGAAGCTGAAGCGAGCGCGCATGTGTTCGCGAATGTCCATGTCGCTGATCTGGAGCATGGGATCATCCAGGGCAACTACTGCGTCCGGTAGGAGGTGCGCCGGGCAGAGGGCTAGAGCAGAGCTTGCTGGGGGCGTTTGCGCCGAGAAGGTCAAGCTGGACTGAGTGGGAGCGTGGGTGCGTTGCATGGGATAGCCTCCTGAAGTAATGAGGCTATCTTCAGGGCAGGCTCACTGTGCCAGAACCGCTGAGCGCACACTTCGCGCACAGGATGGTCACGTCGATTGTTTGAACGATGATTCGGGGCCATGCCTGAACAGGTATTGGAAATCGGTATTGTGGCGTGGCGGGAAGCCCCCTTGGGAACCAAGAGTAAGGTTCCAAACTGGTGCTCCCGCCATCCTGTTGATCAAAAGAGGCCTTGTTGGTGTGAGAGCCTGGCCATGATCCGGACATCCATCTGCTGGCGCTCCTCTCGCATTGCGGCTTCACGCTGGGCCCCGACGCCGTTGTACTTCTCCACCAGGTAAATCAGGTTGGTGGGAGTCCATGCGTTGCGCCAAATGGTGTTCCAATCGCGGATGACCGAAGCCCTGTCGTCGCTCGGTAGGGCGAAAAACATGCTCCTGGCTTTGCGCCAGACTCGCGCTTCCCGAGCTCGCCAGTTGATCAAGGTTGCATCATCCCTTCGCTGGCGAATCTCCTTCTCGGTTTCCCAGTCGTGCTGTTCCGCTCGGATCATTTCAGCAAAGAGCGGCAAAGCGTTCGCCTCACGTTGCTGCTTTCGCTCGAACAAGGAAGCCTTGCGCTGGTTGAAATCGAGTCGGCGCAAGCGATGAGGAAACGGTTTGAACTTCATTGTAGAACCCCACACGTTGGAATTGAAAAGCCCCAGTTGTTCGGCCGGTGCGTCGGGCGGAACATCTTTCGCTTCGATGTGACCAGCAAATCATCGGCGCGAAGCATGCGTGCCAGAACCCATGCGAACCCACTCCGCGATAAGGTCCTCGCACAGGACAATTACATCGAAGGTGGGGTTGATGAAGCTGGGTATGCTGGCGCTGACCTTGGAGTCCGGCATTCGGGTCTGGCAAGCGCCAGCATCGGGAACCAATAATCGGACTTCAACGTGGTGTTCCCACCATTCGCCGTCGATGTAGAAGGCTGGGTCATCGTGCTCGAACAACCAGGGCGTGCTGTCGAGAGGTGCAATGGAAGGTGCCCCCGTGGCCAGCGTCACTTCGAAGGTGTGCCCCTTGTAGGCAACTCGGACGGTATGCGGCTCGTCTGGCCGTTTCATTTGCAGCGCCCGGGCCGCGGCGTCGGTTGTCAGCTGAATCATGGTCACCCCCTTTCATTGAACAGCCTGCTTTTGCGGTAGCAGTGTTGGCGCTAGTCCACCAGGCCCAATTCCACGCACTCTTCGCGCCAGCCAGCCCAGAGGTCTGCCTCTATGGAGGCGTATGTATCCTGGATGTCTTCCCAGTGCGCCTGGCGCTCTTCCTCCTCCGCTAACTCCCTCTCGTACTCACGTTCGATGTGCGCCTGAACTACGGCCTCCGCAGCCTCGTCTGCATCCATCCCCCGGCTCCAGGCCAGCAATAAGGTCTTGGCTTGCCCCTGGGTAGCCTCAGCTACTTGCGAGTAGGAAATTTCCATCAAGGCCGCTACCTGCTTGTCCACCGCCACCAGCCATTTCGTGTACGGCTGATCTAGGGGCGAGGCCGGTTTCAGCCACCCAGCCGAGATCTGACCAATCGAGCCGTTGCGGTAGTTCTCGTAGTACAGCTCCGTGTACAGCTCGTGTGCCAGGTTGTACTGCTCAGCCAACTCAGGCACGTCCAGAAGGAGCAGCGGGGCCCGGGGTCCGTAGTGGCGGTGAATCAGTACGTCATCGCTCGCCAGCTGGTGGACGGCGTCATATGCCTCCTGCAACGCCTCCTCGGCCTGGGAATCACACCCTTCGATGCTGGAGAAGACAGCTACGTTGATCCACAGGGAGCGTGCGGCGAGTGCTTTTTCGAATGCGGGGTTCATGAGGCGGCTCCGTGACTGGGTTAGGTCTGATGGAGCCATCATCGGACGTGCCTGGCTGTGCCAGAACCTCCAACGTAAGTCGGCCAATGCCGGGCAAGGCGATCACCCCGGAAATCAGTCAGAACCGAAGATTGGTAGCCAATCGGCATACCAAGCAGGCGCGATTTGCGCCGTGGCTGAGGAGCAATATGCGGAGCTGCACCGCAAATATGCGCAGGACCGGGCGAAATATTCGGAGCACCTTCGAATGTATGCGGACCACCTCCGCACATTACGGCCGCCGGCGGAACCTAGAACGGGTTTTCCTTCATCAGCTGCCGGCAGTCCTCGAGCACCAGGTCGTAGTGATCATTGGAAGAAATCAGTCGTTCATGTCGAATAATCGAGAGTGGATCTCTCTCGTTCGGCTCCTCCGTTAGGTTCAGGAAGGTTACGACCATGCGGTGGTACCACCACTCTACGTTTTCCCCCGCGGCGGGCTGTACCAACGTATTGGTTCCCGATGTTTCGGGCTGAACGCATTGCTTCGGGTCTTCGGGGATGAAGGTGACTTTGAAGTCCACCCACCAGCCTTCGCCGCGATGTCGGAGTTCGACAGTATGTTCCTGGTCCTGACGCGGCATGCGCAGCGCCTGGCGGGCGGCCGGGTCGTAGAGGTTCAGCATCGTTCGGAATCTCCTTCTGGTCAGATTGCAGGAGCCCCGGCGCCATTCAGCGCCGAGGAAGGAGGTTCAATTGCTGCAGGGTATCAGGGGGCAGGAGGGGTTACAGCGAAGTGTCCACCCCCGAATCTCGGGGACGATTGTGGAGGCTGTGGTAGATCAGAAGGGGTGTTCTTTCAGGAGCTCATCACAGAGGCGAACGATGATGTCGTAGGGTTCGGCGAAGCTGGGCAGGAGGCTGTAGCTGTCACAGGTGGCCTTCACATCGTCGATCTCCGAGCCGTCATGGTTGCGGATGTGAACCATGATGTGGTGATACCACCACTCTCCGCGCAGCCATCCTTTCGCCTGCTCGTCGGTTACCGGGTGATCGTTGGGGTCGGTGGGTTGGGTGCCATCCTCGTCAGGGAGGAACGTGATGTCGAAGATTCGGCCTTGATATCGCACCCGAACTTCCATTTCCTCATCAGGTTGCTGCATGCGCAGAGCCTGACGTGCACCGGCGGTGTTGAGATCGAACATGAAGGCTGCTCCGGAGTTTGGGGGGTTGCAGCAAGCCAATCACCTCGTTCTTGAAAGGCCTGCTTTTGCTCTTGAGCCTCGCATTCTCCCAACCCCGCCCTGTGCCACCAGCTGTTGTCAGGCTGGCGCCTGGGATGCCAAGGGAGTGCCCGCTACCTGATCGCGATGATTCTCCAACCTCGCCACCTGCTCGAACTCAGCCAGGGTGACGCGCCCGCCGGCAGCAGCTCTTGCCATCACGCGATGGCCAACCATGCCAGCCAGGTCGGTTGAATCCGCCAGTTGCTCGGCGGAGCGCTTGAAAATCGCTTGGGTCAGACGCTGCACCAGGACGACCTTCTGGGCTTCTGGCAGATCCGAAGCCATGAAATGCTCCATTGCAAGTATGAACTGGCTCCGGGTTTGCACCGCTTCGGGGTGCACGCGAAGATGGGCGCAAAGCTCCCGTATCGCTGCGTCAACCTCTGGAAGACCGAGGATGCGAATACCACAGGTGTCTTGGAAAGGACGGCCATCAACGATCAGCCGAAGCGTAATGAAATCGCCATCTCCTTTCCCGTCGAAAAATTCCATATGGCCTCTTATGTTCGGCTAGCTGTCATCTCGGACCTGGGGACGGATCGTCCAATTGGCGCAGATATTAAGAATTAAATCCTCCACAATCCCCAAGAGTATTTCGGTGGCGATCGCTCCCTCCTCAGTAATAGGGTCAGACGATAAATTCACAGTAAACCTATCTGCTGTGGCGGCGGACCTTTCGCGCAAAATGTGAGTCATGGCCTCGATGCCGGCCTCGCGACCTATGCACTCCAGAAAAGCCCGTCCAAAACCTTGCTTTCGGAGTTCGCGATCAAGATGAATAGCAACTAACTCGACCTGGATGATCAACTCGCGCTCCACGATTGATACCGAGTGGTCGATTGTCGCTAACCCCTTCAAAACACCGTTTACGTGGAGCTCGTAGCAGGGGACGTCCGAGAAGTCTTTTATCGACATGGGCTCGTCGACCAGGCGCGGTGATGGGAACAGCGTCTGACGCTCCTCGATAGTCGTCATCTGGAACGTCACCATCAATTTATCGTCTTTGTTCCCGCTCCTTCTGGGCTTGCCCCACGCATCCACAAAGCGCGGTGGCATCACAATATCCTCACAATCAATCACATCATGGCTCATAAGCGGGGGCTTCCTCATGCTCAACGCTAGTCGATCTCAAGGGCGAGGCCCAGGAATTGGATGGAGACTGAGGCTCTCCCTCAAGTGGAAGCGTCAGCAGTGACTGCCCAGCCTCTGCGAGTTCAACCTGCGCTTGAGCATGGTCATAGCGGACAACGGCGATCGCGCCGGTAGGGATCATCCTGGCTTTGTTGAAACAGGTGACAGCTACATCGGCATCGGTTAGGAGTGCCTCTACTGCCTCGGTGCTGAGGAAGCCGAGCACCTGCAGGTCACCGGTTGAGTTCGAGCGCGATTCGTCTACCCCATTCCAGGCGGCAAAGGCTTCTGCCTCGGAGTCCTTGATTGGGCCGCGCGCTCCACAGCACTGGCACTGGATGAAATGGCCCGCCAGACTCTGTTCGGCGAGCAATTTGATGGTCTTGCAGTACGGGCAACGAGCGTTCTGTTGGCTCATCCGTCGCTCCTTTTGCGAGTTGATTCCGCTGTTAGGCGGCAGGTGAAGGTTTCTGGATGGCACTGGCTGCTTGAGCCTTGGCCATCGACAGCTTGATGTGTGGTGCTACGCGCTCAGCCGGCAGATCCATACAGATGACCTCATCGGGAAGGTTCACCAAGTGGTGGATGATGTAACGGCACGGCGTCTTGTGGTTGATCACATCAAAGAGCGATTGCCTGTCCCGGCGCTCTACTCGCTTGAGTAAACGCTTCGCCGTTGCCACGACGGCAGCGTCGGTCCGATGGTAAGTGGCTGCCAACGCGAGGCAGAGAATTACGTCTAATGGGCGCATAGGGTTCCTCACGATAGGAAGGCCGGAGCCCCGGATACTACCGGGGGACCGGTGTCATTCAGAGCCAAAGTGGTGGGCTGTAATCCACAGCTGGCGCGGGGTTAGCCAGTCACGGTGCCGGCAAAGAACTTCTCGATAGATTCCTTGCACTCGATGTAGAAGGGGCCTTGCCAGTCGCGTACCCACTCAGGTGCGAGCCGAGCGTGAATGAAACCGTCAGACTCGTGGGTGTTGTCCATGATCGCCAACACATAGGGCCGGTCCATCGCAAGGACCTCAGGCGTCACGTCAATCTGCGTAGGGCCAGGGTCTACGCCTACCGCGTTGTCGTTCTGCCAGGCTTGAGGATGAAAAGTTGCGTAAACCCGGGGCCCATCTTCCGAGGTGTCATCGTTGGCCAGGTATTGTGGGGGCGGAGCAGTTACCGGTGGGAATGAGGGTTGCCTTGCGGGTGGAACAGCCTCGAGCAGGAAAATTACCTCTCGACCTTCAGACGTCCTGTCCTGGCCGTAGCCGGCGCAAATTCCCTCCAGGATCTCCAGTTCGGCCGTCTCTGCAAGACGGAGCAACTCCCCGCTGGTGTCGGCGACCAGGGTTTTGGGCACCATGCCCAGATCGCTCAAGGCATCCAGGAACTCTCCTAGGCCACCTTCCTGCTCCAGTCGTGGGGATAGGTACTTCAGGTATTCGATCAGCGCTTCTCGTTTGCTGCTGAAGAAGCGCGGCCCCTGGATTGCGTCCATGGCGGGCTCACCCAGTGGATAGTCTGCAAACACCAAGCACCACTGTTCGGGTATCGGATGCGTGATGTGGGGCTGTTGCGTCATGGTGTACTCCGCGTCTGTGTCGATGGAGTCCATGTTCATGTCTGGCGGAGGGTGCCAGAAGCCGGGCATTGCGAGTATCTGGGCCAGGCGGGTCGCCAATACTGGTCTTCGGTGACCAACAATCGTATTGGAGGCCCGCCCAGCCCTCACTACAGAGTGATCCCCTTCAACTGATTGTTCAGGACAGCCTCAAGCTGATCGCCAAACCTCGATTGGAGGGCGTGCTCCGTCTTCTCGTTGTACAACGCGAGGATCAGACGGAACGTACCTTCCTCGTCACCTCGAATGCGGAACAAGGTGTTGGACTTCAAGAGCGGCTTCGCCTTGTTGAACCACTCCACCTCGTCAGCCATTTGCGGTAGAGCCTGCTCCAGGTATTCGTGGGTATCGCTGGCGTCGATCTGAGAAGCAGCCTCGAGGTTGAGCTGATACCCGTGCTCCTTCAGCGCCTTTACCATTGCTACTTGCTGGATGGAGTCGATCTCGATCGACAGGGGCTTTTCTTCGCCCGGGTCCTGAACGCTCCCCAGCCGCTTACCCTTGAGGAATACGATGCAGGACCAGGCCAGATTTTCGCCGTCACCGTCTTCGTGAGTGTGCAGGTCCTTCAGCCGTATGCGGGCGGTAGAGATGGCCTTGAGGTTGTTGATGGTCGTTTCCATGTGAGATGCCTTTGTGGTTTATGGCATCTCCATCCTCAATGGCGTCTCTGCGTGCCAGAATCACCCTCTGTGTAGATCCGTCCCCCCCACAACCTAGGGAACCATGCACCCGTGCTGGAGCAAGCAATCAACTCATGGCCGGCAGTCAGCCGTCACCCGCGTGTCAGTTCCACTGTCTTGGTCATCGGCAGCAGAGATGCGCCGGAGTGTGAGGTCGCAAAGGTCTTCGTGACCTGTACCGAAGTGATCACCCCGCACGAGGCAGGTTTCAGAATCGAGTACACAGTCTCAGGCTGCAGCCATGCCTTGACTGGTAAGGGGAGCCTGGCTGCCGGTGTGAACAGGAGCATGAACACGGTGTCGATCGGAGCCAGCGATGGCTTCAACCGTGGGTTCATCACGGTAACCCCTGATGCCCTCCAAGGGCACCGTTTGGGGACCTATCTCATGTGGCGGGTGGTGCAGTTCCTGCGCCAATTTCCAGATGCACAGGTTAACTCCATCAGGTTGAGCGATGCCCAAGCATACGAGTCCAATCACGTGCGCAGAAACCGGTTCTACGAGCAGATCGGTCTCCAGTTCGATTATTACGATGGGAAGCATGAGAACGGTAGATCGCGACCGGTGCGCGCCGGTGACCTAATCCTTGTTGAGACCTGGAAACGGAACATTCAAGAACTGGGAATGGGCGACTATCTCAAGCACCAAGACAGCCACGTACGTGGTCTGTGCCACGAGATCAGCACGCTGGAGAATCGCTGCAGTAGCCTTCAAAACGCTCTTGATGATGCGCGTCGACGTCCCATCCGGTGGGGAGTTGCCACCTTAATCGCTAAGCATCTCCACATCATAGGGCCGGCGGTCCTTGTCATGATGGCGGCGTTGGCCGCCTATAGGGCCCTTAACGGCGAATCCAGCTGAGTCGGTTGGTTCGACCTGAAAACGTCTCCTAGGCCCCGCGGCGGGCCTTCCTGGGCCATCTCCTCCCTCATTCGCTCGACTTGGGCAAATGCGCTGTGTTCGCCTCGGTGATACGAGTCCCAGCACGGTTCCGCCCGTTCGAGGGCCTGGTCCAGGGCCAAAACGAAGTTCACCAACTCGAAACCATCGCGCAGCTGGTGCCTCGCACCGACCTCATGAAGGTCACCGAGATCAATTACCAAGCTTCCCTGCCAACGTTTCGCCCTGAATCTCCAATCAGCCGACTGGAGACGCCGGGTAATAGTCGCCTGGTGGTAAGACGGAAGGCTCTCCAGAACCGAAGCTAGGGTGCGAATTTGTGCGAATCGCCTCCTCCACGACTCACAAACGTGGTCGGTATGTTCCTGGTCTCGTCTCGCGATCCTGTCCAGATATTCGGTAACGGTAAGATTCCCGACCTGGACCTGCCAAAGCCATCCTTGTTGCTCCCTGGGGAGGTAGCTGGGGCTGGTAGCCACCAGAATCGGTATCAGGAGGTGGACGCACCTAGCCCGGTTCAGGTGTTCAACAAGGGCGCCCACGTCTACGGATTCAGCCAGGACCCAATCCGGCTCAAGACCTTGCATTTCGTCTTGAATCCGCAGGCACACCTTCTGGGTATCCTCAAGGCATGAAACCAGAAGCTCGGGGCCGAATGCGCCGGCCTCGAAGCTCAGCGGTAGTCGCGCGACCCGATGGGGGAGGGCAAGTGCCTGGGTGAGGGGAGAAGTCAGCTTCCGTCCACCTGAAAACAGACGTTCAAATCTGGCACCGAGGCGGGCCCGCAACCTCTTGTCAAAATCTCCAGCCTCATGTTGGATCTGCTTCACCCAGGGGGCCGCGGCGAAGCACTTATCAAAGGCCTCAAACTGCCGTTTGGTGTAGTTACCCTCACGTCCAGCTGGGATCAGAAACCAGCCAGCCTCTAGGGCACGTACTACGTCATTGGTTGCTTCGTCAGAATCCTTCCACATCCCTTTGAGGCGCAGCCGGGCGGTACGAAGGTGCATCGGGCAGACCAGTGCATCACGGTTGATTGGGTACATGCTGTTGTCTCCTATGTAGCCTCCATATTCCAGGGACGGGCGCTGTGCCAGAACCTGTCTCTGACCTTGAACAGCCCTCAGGACGGATTCCGACCTGCACCGCCGGGATGGTGTAGGGATTCGTCAGCAGAGGAAATTCCTTCCCACGCGAATTCGCGGGCAGCGGAAAAGGGGCACCCAAAGGACACTATTAGGGTGAGGAGATCCTCCCCAATGATCAGTTCTGTAAACCACGCTTTGCAAACAACCTGGTGGCTACAAGTGCGGCCGAGGCCAAGCCTTCGTCACCGCGATGCGTTTATCCAACTCCTAGCTTCCGCAACCCACATTCTGAGAGACGTCGATGGCAGCTATGTCACTGAAGTACAAGACGTCCTCACCGCAATCCGTAAGGCGCCCTCGTTGACTGAGGCCGTATTTTCTGAGGTCGATCGCATGATGGAAGAGCTTCAATCCGCAAGCCGGCGAGTGAATGACGCAGCCGCTGAAACGTCAGGGCCGGTGGCGCTATTCGTCCCTGGCTTTGGGGTCAGGGCGCAAGAGTTAGCTCGTGGCCTCCAAGGTATGGGGGCGAAGGTCATCACGCTCTGCCACCAGATCCCTTTCAACCCCGAAGATGAGGCCGGAATTCGCCGCTCCAGTATGCTCATCGTCGGTGACGGAGTGCTCAACGATCCAGAGGCCATCCCCTTCATCTCCAAGATCGTGATGACCTCTGAGTCTGATGCCCTGGTCGTGCTTGTCGTGGAGTCCTGCCCTCTGACATTCGAGCAGCGTCGGACAGCCACGGAGCTCGGACAAGTTCGTATCCTGGGACTCGATGATGACATCCGCAACTTGCGCTCCCTATTCCGGAGCCGAAATCGTGACATCGAGATCGAAGGGTATCGGGTGCTGCTTCTGGATGACTCCAGGACCGATGCCTACCTCGCCCGGAAATTCCTCACCGAGGAAGGCCTGATCGTTGAGCACATCCAGCATCCAAGCCAAGTGCTGGAAGCTCTATCCCGATTCCGACCTGATGTTTTGGTGACTGACTTCCACATGCCGGAGGCAAACGGGGACGTCGTTGCCTCGATCATCAGGCAGGACAGGGACGCCACCATTCCCATTATTTTCCTGAGCCGGGAGTCCAACGCCGAGAAGCAACTGCTCGCCTTGTCCCGAGGGGCGGACGGCTTCGTCCAGAAACCTCTGAAGCGAGGAGCCTTCATCAAGGCGTTGAAGTCGATAATCAGCAGGTCCAAGGGATTGGAGTCCAGGATGAGAAGAGACCCCCTGACGAACCTCCTGAATCACGGCCAATTTATGGCGTCCGCCGCGACTGTTCTTGCCGAAGGCCCGCCAAGTTCGTTGGTTCTGATCGACATCGATCATTTCAAGTCGGTCAACGATACCTTTGGCCATCCAGTGGGGGATAGGGTGCTGGTTGGCCTGGCCGAGGTGCTCACCGATTCGCTGCGGACTGATGACTATGTCGGGCGGCTTGGGGGAGAGGAATTCGGCATTGTCATGGTAGGTGCCAATCCAAGCCAGGCGAAAATGGTTGTGGATCGGCTGCGGTCCATCTTTACCGCGATTCAGTTCCAGTCCGAAGATGGGACCTCGTTCAGTTGCTCGTTCAGTGCCGGTGTTGCGATTCTGAATGTAAGCGTGAAGGAAGCGCACCGTGCCGCCGATGAAGCGCTCTACAGTGCGAAACGGAGTGGGCGAGATCGTGTTGAGATCGCCTTGCTTGGATAACTTATCCGCAAAATGAAAGCCCCGCACTCTGCGGGGCTTTTGGTTTCCAGTCTTCAGGCCTGGAGTGTGGTGTTGCGCGGCTGAAACTCCCGCACATTGTCCGGTCGGGTGCTTGGCGGTTGTTCGTCCAGGGACGATGTTTGGGAGTGATCATCCTCTTCCACAGGTTCGGCCTCATGAACGAGCCCGAGCAGCGCGCGCTCCATCATCTCGTCGGTATCGAACTCCGCTATGGGGAAATCAAGCGGCATCTCGACCTTCTCGAGCAGGTGTTTGATGTCGCCATGGGTAAGGCAAGGCTGAATACGCATCAAGCGTACGAGTTGGATAATCGCCTCTTTGTTCATCTCAACGGCAGCCATGCACCGCGACCATACGTTCTTGCGGATCATCGCCAGGCGTGAAGCCTTCAGCGTTGCTTCGGCATCATTTGCTGGCCTGTAGAACGCATGGCGGCCATCGCCCAACATCAAGAACTTCGAAGCAAGGTCGTCGAACGACTGCAGGTCATCGAATGCTGCTTCGCTTGCGGTGCCGCGGATGACCTGCTCTGCTGCGCTACCAATCAGAAGCATGTGCATGCGCCAATTGATGAATTGGCCAGTAGCAATCAGGTTCATGTCCGAAAAGATCTTGGCGGTACGGGCATTGAGATCCAGGTCTGCGTAGAAACTGCCATCGATCAGGCAGTTGCTGCCTTTGTAAGCGATGATCCGTGCGGCTTGGTGTATGGCCAAGCGTGTTGTATCAGCCATTGTCACCTGAAAGGCCGGCCGTTGGGCTGGCGTCTGCGCGAACGTTTCAGGGAGAGCAAGTGCTTTAGACATCCCGGAAATCGGGTCGGTGGTTTCAGGCTTGACCTCCTTCTTGGAGGACGTAGCCCAATAGGCGCCACCCAGCAGAGCAGCAACCAGGAGGGCAGAGATGCTGTAACCCAGGTTGTCTGTCACCGCTCTGTAAATGCCAGCTGCGCCTACGTAGGTTGCCAGTCCTGCGGATGCTGTTGCCCAAACGAAGTGAAGGCCGCGAGCGAAACCATCGCTCATAGACTTCCCCAGCTTCCCGGGATCGGCTTTAACAATCGCCGACACCAGGAAAGCGAAAGCAATCACGATGGAGAGGACGATGGCAGCCGTCGTTGCCGTCTCTACGAGATCACTCGGTCTGTCCTTATAAGTGAACACGGCCAGTACATACAGACCAACTACCAGGCACGACAAAAAGAACGGAGGTACCCAACCCGGCAGAAGCCGGGTTGCCTCCTTTAAATTGCTGAGACTGCTCATCATCCCTCCTTTCTTATGCCTGGGCTTCAGCGGCTGCTTCCGGAGCTGGAGTAGCTTCCTTTACCGCTGGCGCAGTAGGTTTCTGTGGCTTGGAAGCCGCGCCCGCTGGCTGTTGAGCTTTGCCATTGGTTTTTTGGCCGGCGGCGTTCTTCTGTTGCTGGCCCTGAGGTTTGGCGTTGCTGCCTTGCCTCTGCTGACCGGTCTGAGTTGCCTTAGCGTTGCCCTGGGCTTGAGTTTGTTGCTCTCCGCCCTTTTTCGCTTTCTGCAGGACAGGTTTAGGGGCTTGCTTCGATTGGCCAGACTGTTGCGCGGATCGAGCGGACTGCCCGCCGCCGTTCCGGTTGAGGTTCAGGTCCTTGTTCACCTCTCGCATTTCGGCATCGAATGCGTTCAAGGCGCGCTCGAATCGGTCGGCAGCCTCATTTGCACGGCGCCGAGTCTCAGGTGAGCCGGCCATTTTCATCTGGAGGATCGTGGTATCAACGCGGGAGGCTTGGATTGCCATACCCACCAGGGTTGCAGATCGTTCGCCAGTGATCCGAACCTCTTTAGTCGGGTGTAGAGCTTCATTGCTGCGTTCATCAGCCATTGTTGTCACCTTGGTTGCTTGGGCCAAAAGACCGGAGCCAGGTCCAGTGCGCTGTGCGCTGGACGCAGGAGTTGAAGAATTCCTCAAGGTCGCGTGAGTGCTTGAGATATGAGGCGGTGTCGTCAGGCACCAAGGCGCCCCACACATCAACCCAGAAGAGATGGGCAGCCTTGTGGGGCAGGTAGCAGACCTCGATGTGTCGATACTCCGGCGTACGGAGGTAGATCTTGCCGATGTAAAGGATCAGCGTGACCGAGAGGATCAACGTGAGGATCTGACGAACAGGGCTGCTTGCTTTTCCTTCAGCCATTGACGGTTTCCTGTGTGAGCGTGATGCGGAAGCCTGTGCGCTTGAGGACCAAGGCAAGAGCCTCGTCGAGATCAAAGCCACCATCGACCAGTGAGGAGAGGAGGCGCACCGAGGCGACGTCCTTAGGTTCACTGACTCCTAAGGTTTGGCTCCAGTCCTTCCAGTGCTTTGTTGAAACTGGGGTAAGCATGGGAACGATCGCGTGGATCTTTCGAATGCCGGAAATGTTCGGGGGAGATTCCGATGCATAGGTGTGGCACATGCGAGCCAGGAACTCGCCTGCGTTCATCCTGGCCGCAATGAGCTTCTCGAACTCGGCGGTGCGTCCAGCTTTTCGGAGTGCATCAGGGTCATCCATGCCTTGGCCCAGCGGGACAATGGCCGTGACGATGCCTGCAGGTTCGCAGTTTCTGATCGAGACGATCCCGCCTTCATACCCCGCGATGTCGCCGTCCACCATATGTGCCACCTCGGTGACACCTTCACCTGCGAGGAAGGCCGCCTGACCAGCATTGATGGAAGCCTGCCCAATAGCGGTACCCCAGAACCCCATGAACTGGATCGACCAGCCATCGAAAGTACCCTCAACAGCAATTAGGGGGCCGGGCTTCCTCATGCTGAACAGATACGGGGTGTCCTTCTTGAGCGAGTCGGCGAACATATACTTCTTGTTCCATCGATCGCCTTTGCCGGAAGGCAGGCGTCCCCAGAGACGAACGTCCCCATCAGGATGCGGCCAGTAACCGATGACACGATTGTTCATCGTCCGCCGGTACTTCGAAGGGTTGTTCTCCTCGACCAAGATGTATCCCTTGGCGATGGCTACTTCCCGGGAGATACCGCGCTCCTCGAGTAAAGCCAGAACCTCTTCGGGGGACGAATAGACGCCAAGTCGCATCGTCGCCATCTGCTCATCGTTGTAACCACGATCCGTCTGCAGCTGCTGAAGAAGGTCCGGGTACTTGCGGGCCAGGATTTGGGTCGCTTGGATAATGGCGCGCCCTGGGGAGAGGGGGGCAGGGGAGCCATTGATACGACCTTCAGGATTTTTGTTCGAAGGGGGGTCAACTCGGGCAAGCTCGCATAGGCGCTCTACGATCTCCTTCCTCGAGTAGCCCGATTTCTCCATCACGTCCCACAGCGACGTCGATTCGCCACAGTTCTTCTTGCGCGGACAATGGATCAAGTGGGTTCCAGGATGATGGAAGGCCTCATGCATTCCGCAGGCCGGGCAGAGCATCCGGTATGTCCCTGAGGTCTGAAGCTTCGTCGGCTTCAGGTGGTCGAGCAAGCCTGACGAGACTGCATCTATTTCGGGATACACCTTTTCATGGAGGAATTCGGTTATTGACTGGCGCTGCATTCGGCTGCTCCTGTCGAAACCGCTCGGATGAATTCCTTCGAGGCGCCGGCCTCACTGGCGATCTCAGCTAGCTTCCGCTTCAGGCCGCGACGTACCTTCCATGTCTGCTTTCTTGAGATCTTCAGTATCTCAGCAATCGCGCCGGACTCCTGATTCTCAATAACAGCCAGCCTCAGGATGTGGTGCTCACGGGCAGAAAGAAGGTGGCGGATCTGTTCGATGTATTGGTGGCAGGTTTGGCCGGTCTCGTCCGGTAGAAGGACCCCATCAGCCAGGAACTGAGGTGCGTATTCCAACGCCTCAGAAAACTGTGCAGACGCGAGCATGTAGTCGGACTGAAGAGAATGGGAGCGAGGACCAAGTTCGGTTACCAGGTCACCCATATTGATAGCCGAGCTGCCAGGAACTTCAGCAAGCACATCCCCGCGTCCGTCCCAACGTATGTAGTTGAGAGCCGCGCCGATGATATGGGCAGCACGTTGATGAGGCTCGACATCTTGATAAAGCTCGATCGCGGAAGCGACGGCCTTGTAGAGCCCGATCTGAAGGATGGACAGGATCTCGTCGTCCGTCAGGCTGACGCGCAGCTTTGAACGAACCTCAGCGATCCACTGTGGTCTTGACTCGGGATGGCAGACGACTTCCCACGGATCGAGCTGCGCGAACTCCTCGCGTGACAATCCCGTCAGCCAATTATTGCGCTGTGAGCGCATGGCCCCTCCTCCGGCAAGAACAGCCGGTCCTAAGCGTCGCGGTGTCGGAAGCCGACACCGCAACAATCTCCAATCGGCTGATTGCCAATTGGCCCCCCCCTCAAACAGTGAGTGCAGCTTTTTCAGCTGTCACTGCACCAACTCCAGTGGCCATCCGCAGATTGTCCGCTGGTAGTTCGCGGCGATTTTATGGGGCAAGAAAAGGACAGGCAACCCAAAAAAGGTGGCTGAAATCCCGCGAAATAGGCGGGTCCGAGGCCGATTTGGTGACATGCGCGCCTAGTTTGTGTGGGCTGGGTCAAAGCCATGGTATGGCGCAACGCCAGTATTCATCAGGGTTTTGGCGCCTGAAAACCGTCAGCGCGTGACACGTTGGTTTTAGCTGCTGGCTGGAAATTGCACCGATCGTCGTTAAGGTCGGGAATGTGTAAATGGGAGTACAAAACTGATGATCGGTGTACACAGCGATGCAATGAAGGCTGTAGCGGGGCATCACGCCTTCGGCGCGCAGAGAGTGAGGGGTTGGTTGGTGGAAAGCGTGGACGGTGTCCCGTCAATAATCGCTCTGGTCTATCAGGACAATGGCGACGTGTGCGCAGAGGTGGTCTGGATGGACCACTCCCATGCAGCAGATCTCGACCTCATTGTTGCTTATCTGAATGAAAGAGCTGGCGGGGGAGAGCACCTGGTTGGTGCCCTTCGCAACATCTACTGCGGTGCGCGGCCAATTGATGCTGGTACGAAACTGGGTTTTAACGGCAGCACTAAGCACTGAGTGAGCCCTTGGTCTGCTTCCTATATAGAGGGGAGCTTGGGCGCTACCCTGATGACAGCGCCAAGTCCACAAGAACGTCCCCCTTACCAGGCTGCTCAGCAGGGCAGGCAGCAATCCTTCTGCGCCGGTTAACCGAACAAGCCATCGTGCCAGCGCTCGCCTTGGCATCAAGACCTTGGCCATCCTCAATGGGCTACACGAAGTAGCCCACTGCGTGCGCCCGTAAGCGGCATCAGGCCTTCCCTTGCAGTACGACGGCAATCCCGAGGTCGTAACACAGATCAGTGACCACCGCGGCGGCGGGAGTCAGCACCCGCTGAAATGGGAGGACCACCGCGGCTGGTTTAACCCTCTGGATCTCATTGAGGACCTCGATCAACTGCTCTGTCCTGGTTCCAGATGCTGGCCGGTACTCCCTTAAGTGGACGTCTTTCAATAGCGGCATGGTTGTCACGTCACCGCCAAGTCCAATCCCGTCAACAACGCACGTGATGTATAGGGCAATGGCTTTCTGCGTATCTAAGCCAGCTCGGTAGTTATCGAGCGTGCTTCGGTACCAATAGGGCCTGCCACTGCCTGACACCTCGTCAGGAGGGAGAACGGTGTTGCGCAGTTTCCGCATGGTGGGCCGAGAAATGTGGAGGTGGTTAGCAGCCTGGACGGTGGAGAGTCGTTCCATATTGGGGAAATTGGGCAAGTGCCTTGAAGAAGCAAAATCCTAAGAAATCCGTACTATTACATTAGACGGGGTTTTAACCAAAAATAGGGGAACGCAGTCGGCCCGCGTCCTGCCGTTTCAATGGTGAATTGCTTGCCTAATTTACCCAAAAAACCTACTGAAGAGGTCATTTTGCGAAATTCTGGCTCTCGAAGGCGTTCGTGTGGGGCAATAAATGTCGTAATGGGGCGGGATAAGGGATTTAAGGGCCGGTGTTTGCCTGGAGATGCCTAGAAAGGACGGCTAAGGGCATTTATGGGTGATTTTCAGACTCATTGCGGCAACGGAATTTAGATCGGATTCCGGGCGTAAAAGGGCGTGAAATGGGCCTTACGGGGCGATATGGGGGAGTTCTAGGGCGGGAAAAGGATGGTTGCGCCGGTTAAGGCCGATTAGAGGCGAATAAGGGGAGAAGAAAATGCCCAGAATTTCCGAAAATTACAGAAAACATTCAGTAGGGTGACTTTTGAAGAAGGAAATCCGTGATGCCCTGGCTAAAGGGTATGTTGATGAGTACGAGCACTCGGTAAGGCGCCGGTCAGAGACATTTCTGGCGCTCCTCAATTCCCTGCGTACCGCAGCCCGGTCTGCTACCGAAAAGCTCATGCAGCTTGAAATCGCTCTTTCACGTTTTCCAATTGAGCAAGACGGGAGAACCATCTCCACATTCTGGAAATGGAGAGCCTCCCGAAAATCGTCTGGCTCTCTCCGGCTCTACCTTAAGTGCAACGAGCGGATTGAGGGGCGACTGCAGAGCTACCGAAAGGCCATCCTTCCTGATGCCGAGCCTGACGTAATCGATCTGCTAACTTCGCTCCTGGGGAAACGGCTTACCACTGAATTTCTCAACGACCTGGGTGACCTTCTCCACTTTTCAGAACGTGTGAGTCGATGGGCGCATACGTTGGGAATGCCTCTAGACATCGACGTCGTTCGCTTTGGCTCGGTGATCAGCGCTTGGGTTGGTGCGATTGAACGGCTGGGGGGCAGCGCTCCAATGAAGCTTGAAACCTTGATTGGCCGTTTCGAGTTGGTCGACTCAGAACTTCAGGAGGCCTTAATCGAGTTCAACCAGGCTAGGCAGCCTGTACGATATAGGTCGATCATCTGCCGCCAGGATGTCGATCAAAGTGATCCGCTGGGCCCATCGCAGCCGATCTTCAGGGTGGTCAGAATTTTTAATCGGGTCACTGGGGCCCGGAAAACTGAGCCGATCGAAGAGTTCAAGCGGAGCATGCTCCGCGCGGAGATGAAAGCGAGCTTGGCTAAAGAGTTGGGTCGAAACCCGACACCTGGTGAGGTAGCTGAAGCAATAGGGCGTCAGAAGAGGAGGCCGCCGACGCAGTGGATCACGAGTGATGTCATCTCTCACTGCTACCTGGGTAAGCATTCAGGCAGCATCCTTAGGCAACAAAAAACTATCGCAGCGTCTATGGATGAATGGCTCGCACTACGCGGCCTTTTCCAAGCGTTGCTTTGACCATGAGGGGATTTAATGTCTATGAAGCTTGAGCAATTGGTTGCCATAGATCTGGGCAACGGCTCGACGAGCTACAAGGCCGGTAACGGTGCCAGCGGGGAATATCCATCCTTGGTTGCACCCTATGCCGGCAGCAGTCTTGGTGGAGCCCTCAGTCGGGAAGTCTTCACCACGAAGAACGGTCGTCGCTACCTGGTGGGTGATGATTGCAGGGAAGAGGGTGCGCGCTCTCGTAGCACAGACTCGAGCTTCTACAAATCCGACGAGATTCGAGTGCTCTTTCTGAAGGTGCTGAAGGATGCGAATATCAAGAACCCGGTCATCGCTACAGGATTGCCGACCGAATTCTTCGCCACCCACGCGGCTGAGTTCGAGGCCGATCTGAAAAAGTGGGCACGAGAAGACGGCTACCATCCAGAGCTGGTCAAGATCCTTCCCCAGTTCGCTGGCCCATGGTTCGATCCAGAGCTCGAGGACGAAGAGGGTAACCCGCTTGATCCCAACGAAATGGTCAAAGGTAAGTACGGCATCATCGATATCGGCTACGGCACGATCGACGGTGGGCAGTTCAATAATGGTCGTGTCAGTGATATCCGATACGGCGAATCCAGTGGCGTCTCTGACATCCACAAAGCGATCTACACCTCTCTGAGTAACCCTGAGCAGTTGAACGAGCTCATCACGAAGAAGGGAGCGAAGCTTCCGAAAAACTTCGCATTAGACAACCAGATCAACGAGTACACGATGGATGTCTGGCTGAGGGAAGGCCACTTCATCTGGCGTGGAACCAAGATCGATATGGAACCGATCAGCTTTCCCGCGCGCCAGGCTTTCACCGATCAGACCATTCCTCGCTTCATCAAGCAGTTGTGGGGCTCAACTGATTTCCTGAAAGGGATGGTAGCCGCCGGCGGTGGAACTACCGTTCTTGGCCGCCCTCTCTTGAAGCGCCACATCACCTGCCCGATCTACAGCGCAAAAGACCCTGACAAGTCGATTGTCCGCGGGTACTACCGCTTCATGGTCAGTCAGTATTTCAAAGAGCATGCTTTGATCCGCCAGGGGTAACGCACAGATGAGCAAAGTCGTGATCCGAGCGGAGCTCATCCCAGGCCACCACGATGCGTTGATCGAAGCCCTGGGCCAACATGGGCCCAGAGCCGGAAATCAGATGGTGTTCAGCATTTCAGCGGCCTGCCAGAAACAGTGGCCTGTCACGTTGAGTGACTTCACCCCGCCGGCGCATTCTGACGAGCGCGCAGTCGAGGTGAAGATGACTCTGAGAGAGGATTACTACCCCGAACTCTTCCGCCTCTACAAAGGCTTGGGGCATGGCAATCGACAAACTGTCTTCCTCAACATGCTTAACCGCCACGTGTCGTTGAGCTTTGGTGCTCCAGAAGCGGTGATGCAGGCAATGACAGATTATGCTCTTGCCAGATCGTGCCCCGAATCTACACGGACGGTGCTGAGTCAAGATGCTGCCGCTGGGGTGGCTGAGCCGTCCGGAAATCCCAGGCCTGATGAGCCAGTGGGGCATGCGAACTCGGTCGCCAGCGCGATCTCGGCTGCTCCACAAGACGTGACGCCTGAACCTCCGGCTCCTTTATTCGTCCCTGACCCCATGGCATCAGTGGACATAGGCCTCTGAGAATGGGCAATAAAAAAGGCTATCTGGAGCTCCCGATAGCCTTTTTTTGATCTGAAATTACTCGGGCAGGTGAACCCAGAAAAGGCCGTCAGCTCGAGCAGAGAGCTTGATCTTCGGACGCTCTTTTGCAAACCAGCGAAGGGCGTACTTAAAGAAGCCAGCGTTGTCCGCGGAGATCGGGGGATTCGTGCCGGCGATCGAGGTGATGGCAACGTCGACGAGCAGGGTGTCCCTATCGCGAAGGTGAACCTCGTATGTGACAGTCTCACGCGGTCGAGCGACGGCCGTAGAGCCAACCAGGTCCATGAAGTCCTGCAGGCGTAGAGCTTCGAAATACGCACCCTGGCCCAAAGTGTTGGCCAGGCGTTTAACAAACGCATTCTTGGTCGTAGGCCATTCCGAGAGCATTTCGTTCACCGAAAATGCATCGTCTTGCTGAAGGTAGCTGGTGTCCGTATCGAAATCGAAGTCGTTGTTCATCTGAATGCTGCGCATTGGATTCACCAAAAAAATTCAGGTGTTGGGCTGGTGGCACACGTTCGGACCCGTAACCTAAGCAGAACGAACCAGTGCTTTCCGGTACACCTTCATGTTTGAAAACCAGCCATCTGCGACCTTCACGACCTCCCCAACGCAAATCTCGCCGGCGCGGGCCTGATGAAGATTCTCGTTGTAGTTACCACTCACAGGGATTGGGTGGATACCGTGGATCGCAAGAGTCTCTCTTACCGCCTTGGCCGACTCTTCATCCAACCCAGGCAGCATGTCGATAGCCTGAATTATCGATTCATCAGACTCGTCCGTTTCTACCTGAGGTGCGAACGGCATGAGGATCTGTTCAATCGAATTTCGTGGGTACGCACGGCCGACCTCTGGCAGCAGAGGAGCAACCTTCGTGACACGGGACATTACCGTTTCAGGCGTGATCGACCAGGGGCGTGGGGCAATCACTTCAGCCGCCGGAGTCACCAACTCAACGGCGTAGGGGATCAGCGTAAGTGGAGAACCTACGGCCGCGCGGCGAATCAGGTTCCCAGCCATGTCAAGGACATAGCAGGGAACCGACTCTTCGTTGATTTGAAAGTGAAGCGATCCAATCATCCCGAAATGTCCTCAAGGATCTTGGCGATATCCTGGATCGCCTTGTCTTCCATGCTGGTGCCAAAGTATGCATGGTTGGGGAAGGTGGTGTACTGGGCTGGGCGAGCCCCGGTCAATGAGACTGTCTTCGGGTCCACGTCCATTTCCTCCACTACAGCGCGAAGAATGGTATGTGGGGTTGCGGCGTTACCGGTTTGAGGAAGCCAAGCGCGTACGACTTCATTGTCGGGGTTGACCAGAAAGACCATCGTTGGCCACCAGTCGTAGAACGCCGACGATTCGTCTGCACCAAATCCCTGTGCCAGCATCGTACGTTGATTCATCTGGCCCCACTCGTTGTCAGGGAAGTAGCTGTAAGGAGCGAGCCACTCTTTGAACGATACCTTACCGCGCTCTTTCAGCCGTAGGGCCGGCGAGTAGTAGTAGTGGTCGACACACTCCCGGAATCCAGTACCACATTCGTCTCCGAAGAATGTCATCCCAACGCCATGGTCACGTTGAGCTGTTCGTACAGTGGACATAGGCATCTGGCCATACGACAGATAATTGATGGACACCGGAAGCCCTGCATTTTTTAGGAGCAGCTTCAGATCCCACATAGCCCGTCCTTCACGGCGAGCTCGTACATGGCTTTGCTCGGCTTGGCCGGCATTATTAAGCTGTGCCTTTGCATCGGAGTAGGTGTTGGAAGCAACCCAAACTGTCCACCCTTCCGATTCCCAGTCCTTGGTTCGTTTGGCGCGGAATTCATAGCCATACGTAGCCTTTTTGTTTGGACTGTTCACTATCTCGTAGACGGTTGAGTTAGGCATTTTCCAGTCTGGGTGCCCATCCACCTGGCCTGTGGAGGCAACCCCGGCCGCATTGTTCTCGACTTCCCCATTCCCGCATGCGCTTACCAGAAGGCATGCCAGCAACATCATTTTTCCCTTCATCGTTCATTCTCCATCTTCGGATGGCGATCGTTATACCGCCCGGTGTTCGGATTTCAAGCAAAACCGGATAGGTGAACTATCGCTTGGGGAAGGGTGAACTATTGCGAGTGCTTTTGCATGCGATGGTGGCTGAGGCCGGGCGTGACCTGGCTTTGGAGTCGACGTTCTATCGTGCCCTGCATGCGGCCGACCAGCACCGGCACAGCCGCATCGGTTTTGTGCCCCCTGCAGAACGCCATCGGGGCGAGGATCAGCGCGTATTGGCTCGCCGCCAGGCGCTGTACCAGGAGGCCCGTAACCGGATACCGACGCGCTGGTCAGGCAACACATGCAACTGGACGCTCGCTGGAGCAGTGACACTCAATCCCGAGCGGGTGCAGGAACCACAGTCGCTGAAAGGGGCTGCCTGAAACACGGTCTGCGCAACAGCTATCTTGAAAAACGCCGCAGCGAAGATCTCAAAGACCCACTTTCCGGTAAACCTAGTTCATAGCCGAGCTTTTCTGGGTCAACCGCCCAACTTATTCAGATCCACCGTTCCATTCGCAATGTCCCGCTCGGCGCTCGCACGCTTTTCAAGGGCCGCCTCCAGTTGGTTCTGCCAGCGCTTTCTGGCCTCATCGGAGATGCCATTATGGCTCATCGCCTTAGTGATGTGCGCGATCTCCCGCCCAAGCATGGCGTCATACTTGACGTACTCCAGCGAGTGGCCATACCGGGAGAACAGCCATACGATCCCACTTGCAACCAGTGCCACAACCACGCTGCTTGCTGAGAACCAAATGCTCTGCCACTCACCGTCCACCAGCTTCGCGATGCAGGCATTACTGAAGGTGCCCAAACCACCATACCAAAACGCCATCGTACCGATCTGAGCAGCCGACTTCCCTTTCTCAGCCATGACTTCCCTTTCCAGCACGGCGATCATCAATCGCCATCAGCTTCTCAATGAGTGAGTCCGTAGCCGTGACGGTGGTCTCACGCACCTGCCCATCAGTACCCTTGACTCGGATGACAATCGTTCCTGTGCGAACGTAGCGGGCCATCAGCCAGCGCACGATTAGGCTACCCAGCTTCCAGAAGCCAGGCAGCAGAAACAGGAATGACCCGATGATCAGCAGGTTCAGAATCTGTTCCGTCTGCAGCATAACCATCACCTCAAGTCAGGCGGCGATCCTTGCCGGCAAAGTGGCGATCAACGGACTTGATTACACGCTTGTAGTCAGAGCGGCTCGCACTGGAGCTCTTGATCTCTTCAAGCGTCACCTCAAACAGGTCACCTTTCAAAAACGCCTGCTGCTTACCCTGTACCTTCTTGAGAAAGGCGTCATCTGCCATCTCGACAGCGTAATCATCGTCCCCAGCTCCAATGACCGCGCGCCACCCTTTGTGGCTATCGAAGTTCACCTGGGTGAAACACACAGTCGCTTTCTCGGTCTTGCTCTCCACTTCCTTCAGACTTGCAACAGGTACAGTGCTGTACTGATGAGCATCCTCTTCCTTGACCATAACCAAAACCTCGGCCTTCGTCTCATCCACTGGGTCAGTCTTCAGAACCTTGAACACCCCACCCTCAGCACCGCTGATCGGCACCTGAATGACGGCATGCAGTGCATCCCGGGCTTTCTTGTCAGTGGCCAGCCGAGCAACAGCCTTGGAGCACTCGATAACTTCGACCTGCTGCCCTTGCTCAGACTGTACCGAGATCTTTGCGGTTCCTGTCGTCTCATCGATGTCAACCTGAGTCACCTTCCGCGACTTCATCTGACGCACTACTTCCATCAGGCCGCCACCGGCTGTAGCGCCACCCGCAACGAAACCGAGCGTTTTCAGAAGCGTCAGTGGCTCCAGGCTGGCAGCCATCAGGATGAACTCAACGACCAGCGACCCTTCCTTCGGCGCTGCAGCTACCGAAACCTCGATCTTCGAGCCCTTGCCGAGTTGGCTGTTTGCAGCGTTCAGCAGGTCATGCACGGCGAGAATCGCCTGGCCGAGGGTCTTGGCGTCCATCACATGACGGCTCAGATCGCCCTCTTTGTCGTCATAAGAAATGGAAAATGCTTCCTTGTATACTTTCTCTTCCATAGCACGCCCGAGCCAGAAAAAATCATGGCCAGGGTCAAGGCCCCGGCCATCTCAATGTAGGCGGAATCCGCCTACCACGTCTGGCGAATTTTCCCACAACTCTCCGTGTTTGACAGCCACAATTCGGCTAGCAGTTGCTAACGGCTAACGCCCCCGCCCCATACCTCACACGCTGAAGCGAACCGAAGGTACGAACGAACGGGATAGGTGAGCTATTGCCCTGCTGAGGAAGGGGCGAGAGAACCCACCAGCAGCGATGGATCGCGATGCCCATATCTACTGCTGGTGGTATGAGGTCTGTGATGGACGGGCAGTCGTGGCCTGTAAGCAAGAAAACGACCGTTTTCTTTACGCTCTCGGCACCACCTCAAAACCTGTCATTTTCAGAAGACGACTGCACCAGTTGATTGGGCGTAATGGCTGTTGTGCAGCCAGCTCCTGACAGTTCAATA
>NZ_MBPN01000078.1 GCF_001695625.1 Pseudomonas defluvii | reverse complement strand
AGGCAAGCCAGCTCCAACAGGGATTGTAGGAGCCGGGCTTGCCCGCGATGCAGGCGCCGCGAACTTACTGGCACCACGCCGACGCCATCGCGGGCAAGCCCGCTCCTACAAAGGCCGTGCAAGCTGTAGGAGCCGGGCTGAACTGCAATGCAGACGCCGCGAACTTACTGGCACCGCACCGACGCCATCGCGGGCAAGCCCGCTCCCACAAGGACCTGCTCAGGGGTGCTTTTTTGCGGGCACAAAAAAGGGCGACCGAAGTCGCCCTTTTTCTTAACCAGTCAGAACTTAGTTCTGCTTGGCCATTGCCTCGCGCAGCAGGGCAGCCATGGTGGTGTCACCAGTGACTTCTGGAGCGGTTTTCAGGCTCTGGATCGCTTCGCGCTCTTCTGCATCGTCTTTCGACTTGATGGACAGGTTGATTACGCGGCTCTTACGGTCGACGCTGATGATCTTAGCTTCGATCTCTTCGCCTTCTTTCAGGACGTTACGCGCGTCTTCAACGCGGTCACGGCTGATTTCGGAGGCTTTCAGAGTAGCTTCGATGTCGTCAGCCAGGGTAACTACAGCGCCCTTGGCGTCAACTTCTTTCACGATACCTTTGACGATAGCGCCCTTGTCGTTGACAGCAACGTAGTTGGAGAACGGATCGTCTTCCAGCTGCTTGATGCCCAGGGAGATGCGCTCGCGCTCTGGGTCAACCGACAGAATGACGGTTTCCAGCTCGTCGCCCTTCTTGAAGCGACGTACGGCTTCTTCGCCGACTTCGTTCCAGGAGATGTCCGACAGGTGAACCAGACCGTCGATGCCGCCGTCCAGACCAATGAAGATACCGAAATCGGTGATCGACTTGATGGTGCCGGAGATCTTGTCGCCCTTGTTGAACTGGCCAGAGAAGTCTTCCCATGGGTTGGACTTGCACTGTTTGATGCCCAGGGAGATACGACGACGCTCTTCGTCGATGTCCAGAACCATAACTTCCACTTCGTCGCCCACTTGAACGACTTTCGATGGGTGGATGTTCTTGTTGGTCCAGTCCATTTCGGAAACGTGTACCAGGCCTTCCACGCCTTCTTCCAGCTCTGCGAAGCAGCCGTAGTCGGTCAGGTTGGTGACGCGCGCCATGACGCGGGTGCTCTCTGGGTAACGTGCCTTGATAGCAACCCATGGGTCTTCGCCCAGTTGCTTCAGGCCCAGGGATACGCGGTTACGCTCGCGATCGTACTTCAGAACCTTGACATCGATCTCGTCGCCAACGTTGACGATTTCCGATGGGTGCTTGATACGCTTCCAAGCCATGTCGGTGATGTGCAGCAGGCCATCGACGCCGCCCAGATCAACGAATGCACCGTAGTCGGTGAGGTTCTTGACGATACCTTTGACTTGTTGGCCTTCCTGCAGCGATTCCAGCAGAGCTTCGCGCTCGGCGCTGTTTTCGGCTTCCAGGACGCTGCGACGGGAAACGACAACGTTGTTGCGCTTCTGGTCCAGCTTGATGACCTTGAATTCCAGCTCTTTGCCTTCCAGGTGGGTGGTGTCGCGCACTGGGCGGACATCAACCAGGGAACCTGGCAGGAAGGCGCGGATGCCGTTGACGTCAACAGTGAAGCCGCCTTTGACTTTACCGTTGATAACGCCCTTGACCACTTCTTCGGCGGCGAAAGCTGCTTCCAGAACAATCCAGCACTCGGCGCGCTTGGCTTTTTCACGGGACAGTTTGGTTTCGCCAAAGCCGTCTTCGACCGCGTCCAGCGCAACGTGAACTTCGTCACCGACCTTGATGGTCAGCTCGCCAGCTTCGTTGTAGAACTGCTCGAGCGGGATGACGCCCTCGGATTTCAGACCGGCGTGGACAGTAACCCAGTCACCGTCGATATCAACAACGATACCGGTGATGATCGCACCTGGTTGAAGGTTGAGGGTTTTCAGGCTTTCTTCAAAAAGTTCTGCAAAGCTTTCGCTCATTTTAATTCCTGTAGATTAGGGCGAAACAGACGCCCAGCAACCACACTCCAGACAATGTGGGTTTCGTTCATAGTAAGGGCAGCCTGCAGGACGTTGACTGGTGGACCTGCAAACCTCCCTGATCACCCGGCGATGTCGCGCAGTGCGACTTCACTCATGATGCGTTCCAACACCTGCTCGATGGACAATTCCGTGGAATCCAGCTGAATTGCGTCGGGGGCCGGCTTGAGCGGGGCCACTGCGCGCTGGGTGTCGCGCTCATCGCGCGCACGTATCTCATCTAGCAGACTCGACAGACTAACATCATCGCCCTTGGCCTTCAACTGCAAGTAGCGTCGACGCGCACGCTCCTCGGCACTGGCCGTCAGGAAAATCTTCAGCGGGGCATCGGGAAACACCACGGTGCCCATGTCACGACCATCAGCGACCAGGCCCGGCGACTCCTGGAATGCACGCTGGCGCTGCAACAATGCATCCCGTACGGCCGGCAGTGAGGCCACCTTGGAGGCATTCGCCCCCACGGTTTCGTTGCGAATGACATCGCTGACGTCGTCACCTTCCAGAATAATACGCTGCGGCTGGCCATCGCTGGCAGCGATGAATTGCACATCCAGATGAGCGGCCAACGCCTTGAGCAGTTCTTCGTTGGTCAGGTCGACACCGTGGTTGCCAGCAGCATAGGCCAGCAAACGGTACAGCGCGCCCGAGTCGAGCAGGTTCCAGCCCAGGCGCTTGGAGAGCAGCCCGGCAATGGTGCCCTTGCCGGAGCCGCTAGGCCCGTCGATGGCGATGACTGGTGCTTGCTGGTTCACGACTTGCCCTCTTCAGCAACACGGATGCCGACTTCGGCACACAGCGCCAGGAAGTTCGGGAACGACGTGGCGACGTTGGCACAATCATGGATGCGAATCGGCGCATTTGCACGCAGCGAGGCAACACTGAAGGCCATGGCGATACGGTGGTCACCGTGCCCATGAACTTCACCACCGCCGATAGGGCCGCCATCGATGATGATGCCATCCGGGGTCGGCTCACATTTCACGCCCAGGGTCAGCAGACCATCGGCCATGACCTGGATGCGGTCGGATTCCTTGACCCGCAATTCTTCGGCGCCACGCAGTACGGTACGGCCTTCGGCACAGGCAGCCGCCACGAACAATACCGGGAACTCGTCGATGGCCAGCGGTACCAGCGCCTCAGGAATTTCGATGCCCTTGAGCTTGGCGCCACGCACGCGCAGGTCTGCCACAGGCTCGCCGCCGACTTCGCGCTGGTTTTCCAGGGTGATGTCGCCGCCCATCAAACGCAGGATGTCGATGACACCAGTGCGGGTCGGGTTGATGCCAACGTGTTCAAGCAGCAACTCGGAGCCTTCGGCAATCGACGCTGCCACCAGGAAGAACGCCGCCGAGGAGATGTCGGCAGGCACTTCGATCGACGTGGCAGTGAGCTTGTGCCCGGACTCCAGCGATGCGGTCGCCCCTTCAACCGTGACCGGGTAGCCGAAGCCACGCAGCATGCGCTCGGTATGGTCGCGGGTCGGTGCAGGTTCGGTAACGGTGGTCTTGCCTTCGGCATACAGGCCCGCCAGCAGCAGGCAGGATTTCACCTGGGCACTGGCCATTGGCAGGGTGTAGTTCAGCGCCTTGAGCGTGTGACCACCACGGATGGTCATCGGCGGACGACCTTCGGCAGCGGTTTCAATGACCGCACCCATTTCGCGCAGCGGGTTGGCCACACGATTCATCGGACGCTTGGACAGCGAGGCATCGCCGGTCAGTACGGTATCGAAGCTTTGCGCGGCCAGCAGACCGGACAGCAGGCGCATCGAGGTACCGGAGTTACCCAGGTAGATCGGCCCAGGTGGCGGCTTCAGGCCATTGAGGCCAACGCCATGGATGGTCACGCGGCCGTGATGCGGGCCCTCGATCACCACACCCATGTCACGGAAGGCCTGCAGGGTAGCCAGCGCATCTTCGCCCTCAAGGAAACCTTCCACCTCGGTGGTGCCTTCGGCCAGCGAGCCGAGCATGATCGAGCGGTGGGAAATCGATTTGTCGCCTGGTACGCGAATACGGCCGGACAGGCGACCACCAGGATTTGCCAGGAAAATCAGATCGTTGGAGTTCATAGCGTCCACATAGGCCCGGCGGGCCAGGATTTTACTGAAATGCTCGCGAGCTACCCGAGCGCGGGTGAACACACCCAACAGCTGGTGCCCGTCCCCTGCATCGACCGCATCGCGCAAGGCGTCGAGGTCGCTGCGAAATGTATCCAGTGTGCGCAGAACAGCTTCGCGGTTGGCGAGGAAAATGTCGTGCCACATGACCGGGTCGCTTCCGGCGATTCTCGTGAAATCGCGAAAGCCACCCGCAGCGTAACGGAAGATATCCAGGTTTTCGTTGCGTTTTGCCAACGAGTCGACCAGACCAAAGGCCAACAGGTGCGGCAGATGACTGGTTGCGGCGAGCACCTCGTCGTGGCGCTCGACCTGCATGTGCTCGACGTCGGCCCCCAGCGCACGCCAGAGGCGATCAACCAGCGCCAAGGCGGCGGGATCGGTCTCGGCAAGCGGGGTCAAAATGACTTTGTGTCGACGAAACAGCTCGGCATTGGAGGCTTCGACGCCGCTTTGCTCGGAGCCGGCAATCGGATGCCCTGGCACGAAGTTCGGCAGGCGTGAGCCAAAGGCCTCGCGCGCTGCGCGCACGACATTGCCCTTGGCGCTACCGACATCTGTCAGTACCGCCTGCCCCAGTTCGAGCTGCGCGAGTTTGGCCAGGAGCTTTTCCATGGCCAGAATCGGTACGGCCAATTGAATGACATCGGCACCGACACAGGCCTTGGCCAGGTCGTCTTCGCAGCGATCGACTACACCCAGCTCAACCGCCAGCTTGCGCGACTGCGGGTCGAGATCGACCCCGACCACTTCACGACACAGGCCGCTTTCGCGCAGGCCCTTGGCGAAGGACCCACCGATCAGGCCCAGGCCGACAACGACCAGGCGCGTAATAATGGGCTCAGCCTTTTCTACTGTCACGTCAACCACAAACCGGCACCCTGTTCAGAACATCACGCATGGCTATACCTCAGAGTACGGCTTTCGGATAGGAGCCCAGTACTTTCAGGGCCACCGCCTCCTGGCTGATCTTCTCCAGCACGGCCTTGATCAGCGGATCGCGGTGGTGCCCGACGAAGTCGATGAAGAAGACGTAGGTCCATTTGCCGCTGCGCGACGGACGGGTTTCGATGCGGGTCAGGTCGATACCGTTCTCGTGGAACGGCACCAGCAGTTCATGCAGCGCACCCGGCTTGTTGCTCATCGAGACGATGATCGAGGTCTTGTCGTCGCCCGTCGGCGGGACTTCCTGGTTACCGATCATCAAGAAGCGCGTGGAGTTGTCCGGGCGGTCTTCGATTTTTTCCGCCAGACGGGTCAGGCCATAGAGCCCAGCCGCCATGTCACCGGCAATTGCCGCGGAGTTCCATTCGCCCTTGACCCGCTTGGCCGCCTCGGCGTTGCTCGATACAGCAACGCGCTCGACGTTCGGGTAGTGCGCATCCAGCCACTTGCGGCACTGGGCCAGCGACTGGGCATGGGAGTAGATACGGCTGATGCTGTCGGTCTTGGTATTCTCGCCCACCAGCAGGTGGTGGTGAATACGCAGCTCGACTTCACCACAGATCACCATGTCGTGTTCGAGGAAGCTGTCCAGAGTGTGGTTGACCGCACCCTCGGTGGAGTTTTCCACCGGGACGACACCGAAGTTCACGGCACCGGCTGCAACCTCGCGGAACACCTCGTCGATTGCCGCCATTGGCTTGCTGATCACGGCATGGCCAAAGTGCTTCAGGGCCGCTGCCTGGGTGAAGGTGCCCTCTGGGCCGAGGTAAGCCACTTTTAGCGGCTGCTCCAGGGCCAGGCAGGAGGACATGATTTCGCGGAACAAGCGCGCCATTTCCTCGTTACCCAGCGGCCCCGGGTTACGCTCCATCACCCGCTTGAGCACTTGTGCTTCACGCTCGGGACGATAGAACACCGGGGTTTCGCCTTCGCTCAGGGACGCCATCTTGACCCGTGCAACTTCCTGGGCGCAACGCGCGCGGTCGCTGATCAGCTCGAGGATTTTCTCGTCGAGGCTGTCAATGCGCACGCGCAGCGCCTTGAGCTCCTGTTCGGACATCAGGCGTGTTCCTTCTCGAATTCAGCCATGTAGGCCACCAGTGCCTCGATCGCTTCAAGGCCCAGTGCGTTGTAGATCGACGCACGCATGCCGCCTACCGAGCGATGGCCCTTGAGGTTGAGCAGGCCACGGGCATCAGCACCGGCCAGGAAGGCTTTGTCCAAACGCTCGTCCGCCAGGCGGAACGGTACGTTCATCCAGGAACGGGCATTGTGCGCAATCGGGTTGGTGTAGAACGCGCTGCTGTCGATGAAGCCGTACAGGCGGTCTTTCTTCGCCCGGTTACGACGCTCCATGGCCTCGACACCACCCTGCTCCTTGAGCCATTCGAAGACCAGCCCGGAGAGGTACCAGGAGTAGGTCGCCGGGGTGTTGTACATCGAGCCGTTGTCGGCTGCGACCTTGTAGTCGAGCATGGTCGGGCAGCTGCTGCGGGCATGGCCCAGCAGGTCTTCACGAACGATGACCACCACCAGACCGCTCGGGCCGATGTTTTTCTGCGCACCGGCATAGATCATGCCGAACTGCGAGACGTCGATCGGGCGCGAAAGGATGTCCGAAGACATGTCGACCACCAGCGGCACGTCACCGGTTTGCGGAACCCAGTCGAACTGCAGGCCGCCGATGGTTTCGTTGGAGGCGTAGTGCAGGTAGGCGGCGTCCTTGGTCAGGTTCCACTCGTTCTGCCCAGGGATGGCCAGGTAATCGTATGGCTTGGCGGTGGCAGCAACATTGACGTGACCGAAGCGGCGCGCTTCTTCAATCGCCTTCTTCGACCAGATGCCGGTTTCCACGTAGTCCGCAGTGCCACCCTCGGGCAGCAGGTTCAGTGGAATCTCAGCGAATTGCTGACTGGCACCGCCCTGCAGGAACAGGACCTTGTAGTTGGAGGGAACAGAGAGCAGATCACGCAGATCCTGCTCGGCTTTCTCGGCGATGGCCACGTAGTCGTCGCTACGGTGGCTCATTTCCATGACCGACAGGCCTTTGCCGTGCCAGTCCAGCATCTCGGCCTGGGCACGCTGCAGCACAGCATCAGGAAGCGCAGCAGGGCCTGCGCAGAAGTTAAAGGCTCGTTTGCTCACATCCACTCTCGCTCTGCTCTTGATGTCTGCGGGATTCGCTGCGAGGCCGATTACCAGCCCCGCAGGCCCTCCCACATAAAATCCGCGTTTACACTATTCCTGCGGCGCTTCTTCTGCGTCCGCGTCAGCGCCAGCATCAACGTCGGTATCAACGTCTGCATCTGCATCTGCATCGACGGCGGTGTCGGCTTCACCTTCGAAACCTTCCTCGTCACCTTCCTCTTCGGAAGGCTCCTGCACGCGCTCAAGGCCCACCAGGGTCTCGTCGCTCGCCAGTTTGATCAAGGTTACGCCCTGGGTATTACGACCCAGGCTGGACACTTCGCTGACACGGGTGCGCACCAAGGTGCCCTGGTCGGAAATCAGCATGATTTCCTCACCGTCCTGCACCTGAACTGCACCGACCAGGCGGCCGTTACGCTCGTTGCTGACCATGGCGATTACACCCTGGCCACCGCGCTTGTACTCTGGGAACTCGGTGATCGCCGTACGCTTGCCGTAGCCACGCTCGGACGCGGTGAGGATCTGACTGCCCTCCTCCGGAATGATCATCGAGATCAGTTTCTGACCTTCGCCCAGACGCATGCCGCGCACACCGCGCGCGGTACGGCCCATGGCACGTACGTCGGACTCTTTGAAGCGTGTCACCTTGCCCGCGTCGGAGAACAGCATGACCTCACGCTCGCCATCGGTAATGGCAGCGGAAATCAGGATATCGCCCTCGTCCAGCTCCAGCGCGATCAGGCCAACGCTGCGCTGACGGCTGAACTGCTCCAGCGGGGTCTTCTTCACGGTACCGTTGGCGGTCGCCATGAAGATGAAGTGGCCTTCGGTGTATTCCTCGACCGGCAGCATGGTGGTGATGTGCTCACCCTCATCCAGCGGCAGCAGGTTGACCAGCGGACGACCGCGGGCGGCACGCGAGGCCTCAGGGATTTCGTAGGTTTTCAGCCAGTACACCTTGCCCTTGCTGGAGAACAGCAGCAGCGTGGTGTGGCTGTTGGCAACCAGCAGGTGCGAGATGTAGTCCTCGTCCTTGACGCCGGTCGCCGACTTGCCTTTGCCGCCGCGACGCTGGGCCTGGTAGGCCGCCAGCGGCTGGGTCTTGGCGTAGCCGCCATGGGAGATGGTCACAACCCGGTCTTCTTCCGGAATCATGTCACCCAGGGTCAGATCGAGGCGCGCGTCGAGAATTTCGGTGCGGCGCACGTCGCCGTATTCGGCACGGATCAGTTCCAGCTCTTCGCGGATCACTTCCATCAGGCGCTCGGCACTGTTGAGGATGCGGATCAGCTCGCCGATCTGGTTGAGAATCTCCTGGTACTCGGCCAGCAGCTTCTCGTGCTCCAGGCCTGTCAGGCGGTGCAGACGCAGGTCAAGGATCGCCTGAGCCTGTTCAGGCGACAGGAAGTACTTGCCGTCGCGC
This sequence comes from Pseudomonas defluvii, assembly GCF_001695625.1. GTDB lineage: Bacteria > Pseudomonadota > Gammaproteobacteria > Pseudomonadales > Pseudomonadaceae > Aquipseudomonas > Aquipseudomonas defluvii. The sequence continues at coordinate 17,269 of NZ_MBPN01000078.1, read as the reverse complement.
AGGCCATATTGCTCGTCGAGGGTTTCCGGACGGCAGGAATCGGCGCCAGCGCGCTCGACCATGACCTGCACGGCACTGGACTCCCAAGGGGTGCTGATCAGCGCTTCCTTGGCCTCGGACGGGGTTGGCGATGCCTTGATCAAGGCGATGACCGGGTCGATGTTGGACAGGGCAACCGCCTGGCCTTCAAGGATATGGCCACGTTCACGCGCCTTGCGCAGCTCGAATACGGTACGACGGGTAACCACTTCGCGGCGGTGACGGACGAACGCCTCGAGCAGGTCCTTGAGGTTCAGAACCTTTGGCTGGCCGTCGATCAGCGCGACAACGTTGATGCCGAACACGCTTTGCAGCTGGGTCTGGGCATAGAGGTTGTTGAGAATGACCTCAGGCACCTCGCCACGACGCAGCTCGATCACGATGCGCATACCGTCCTTGTCGGACTCGTCACGCAGCTCGGTGATACCTTCGAGTTTCTTTTCCTTGACCAGCTCGGCGATCTTTTCGATCAACCGCGCCTTGTTCAGCTGATACGGCAGCTCGGTGACCACGATCTGCTGACGACCACCGACCTTGTCGATGTCTTCGACTGTGGAGCGGGCGCGCATGTAGATGCGGCCACGGCCCGTGCGGTAGGCCTCGATGATGCCGGCACGGCCGTTGATGATGGCCGCGGTCGGGAAGTCCGGACCCGGGATGAACTGCATCAGTTCATCGACCGTGATGTCCGCGTTATCGATCAGCGCCAGGCAACCGTCGATGACTTCGCCCAGGTTGTGCGGAGGAATGTTGGTTGCCATGCCCACGGCGATACCGCTGGAACCGTTGACCAGCAGGTTCGGGATACGGGTCGGCATGACCGCCGGGATCTGCTCGGTGCCGTCGTAGTTGGGCACCCAGTCGACGGTTTCCTTGTGCAGGTCGGCCAGCAGCTCGTGGGCCAGCTTGGTCATGCGCACTTCGGTGTAACGCATCGCGGCTGCGTTGTCGCCGTCGACCGAACCGAAGTTGCCCTGGCCGTCGACCAGCAGGTAGCGCAGGGAGAAAGGCTGAGCCATACGTACGATGGTGTCGTAGACCGCCATGTCACCGTGAGGGTGATACTTACCGATCACGTCACCGACCACACGGGCAGATTTCTTGTACGGTTTGTTCCAGTCGTTACCCAGCTCGCTCATCGCAAACAGAACACGACGATGCACGGGCTTCAAGCCATCACGCGCATCGGGCAGTGCTCGCCCGACAATGACGCTCATCGCGTAGTCGAGGTAGGACTGTCTCAGTTCGTCTTCGATATTGACCGGGAGGATTTCTTTGGCCAGTTCGCCCATGAGAAGCCTGATTCCTTTTTCTGGTGAAACTCCGTCACATCCATGATCGGACGAACGAAGCTCGCCGCCGCAAAGCTGCTGCCCTGCAACGACTTACGACAAATCAACGAGTTAAGCCATGGATCTGCGCAGTAAAGACAGCCAAATTGAGCGGTCTTGGAAACCGTCGGATGTTACCACAGTCGCCGAGGGCTTGGGAGTACGGCAAAGCGTCGCTGGTGCAGGCACCCTAGCACCCGCGACGATAAAGGCCGCCAAGGGCCACTCAGTCAATGCAGGCGCTTGCGGCACATCAATTGGGCCATTTTCGCGGTATCCGGGCGCTCGACGATGCCTTTCTCGGTGACGATGGCGTCGATAAGGTCCGCCGGGGTCACGTCGAATACCGGGTTGAAGGCATCGACATCGGCGCCGACGCGCTGCCCGCCGACGTCCAGCAACTCACTGCCGGCACGCTCTTCGATCGGGATGTCATCGCCACTGGCCAGGCTCATGTCGATGGTCGAGCTCGGCGCCACCACCATGAAACGCACACCATGGTGCATGGCGTTGACCGCCAGTTGGTAGGTACCGATCTTGTTCGCCACGTCGCCATTGGCAGTGATGCGGTCTGCCCCGACGATGACCCAGGTAATGCCCTTGGTCTTCATGAGGTGAGCCGCTGCCGAATCGGCATTCAGGGTCACCGGAATGCCTTCGTTGGACAGTTCCCAGGCGGTCAGCCGCGAGCCCTGCAACCAGGGCCGGGTTTCATCGGCGTAGACGCGCTCGATCATACCCTCCAGCCAGGCACCGCGAATCACCCCCAGCGCAGTACCAAAACCACCCGTTGCCAGCGCACCCGTGTTGCAGTGGGTCAGTACCGCCTGCTCGCTGCCCTGATGCTTGCGAATCAGCTCGACACCCAGCTGAGCCATGGTCAGGTTGGCCTCGCGGTCACTTTCGTGAATCGCGATAGCCTCAGCCTCCATGAGCGCGAGCGGGTCATCGGTGCTTTTCAGGCGTTCCAGGCGCTCGCGCATGCGGTTCAGCGCCCAAAACAGGTTGACTGCGGTTGGCCGCGACTCGGCCAGAACAGTGAAATCTTCTTCCAGCGCCGCTTTCCAGTCGCCACCGACGGCCAGGCGCTGACGCACTGCCAAAACGATGCCATAGGCAGCGCTGATGCCAATTGCAGGTGCGCCACGCACCACCATGGAACGAATCGCCTCGGCCACGCCGCGCGCATCGGTATACGCCAGCCAGGTTTCCTCCGCTGGCAGGATGCGCTGGTCGAGCAGGTACAAGGCACCGTCTCGCCAATCGATGGCCTTTACCTTCTCTGCAGCCAACAGTCGATCGCGCATGCCTCACCCCACCATTCAGACATCAAAAGCGAATGATTATAACGATCCCCAGGCGCGGGCGCTCGGGTATACTTCGCCCTTACTCCTTTAGCCCTTGGATTTTCTGCCATGCCCAAGCTTGCCACCCCCCTCGACCTGTTGCTCCTGCCAACCTGGCTGGTGCCCGTCGAACCGGCCGGGGTGGTGTTCAAGGACTACGGCCTGGGCATCCGTGACGGCAAGATCGCCTTCGTGGGCCCACGCGAAGACGCCCTGCGCCACGGCGCCGGGGAGATCCGCGAGTTGCCAGGCTGCCTGCTCAGCCCCGGCCTGATCAACGCACACGGCCACGCGGCAATGACCCTGTTCCGTGGTCTGGCCGACGACCTGCCGTTGATGACCTGGCTCGAAAAGCACATCTGGCCGGCCGAGAGCCGCTGGGTCGACGAAGCCTTCGTGCGCGACGGTACCGACCTGGCTATCGCCGAGCAGCTCAAGGGCGGCATCACCTGCTTCTCGGACATGTACTTTTTCCCGAAGATTGCCAGCGAGCGCGTACACGAGAGCGGCATTCGCGCCCAGATCGCCATTCCCCTGCTGGACTTCCCGATTCCTGGCGCACGCAGCACCGATGAAGCGCTGCACCAGGGGGTCGAGCTGTTCGGCGACCTGCGCCACCATCCCCGCATTACCGTGGCCTTCGGCCCGCACGCGCCTTACACGGTGAGCGACGAGAACCTGGAGAAAATCCGGGTGATCGCCGAGGAACTGGACGCGCCGATTCACATGCATATCCAGGAAACCGCCTTTGAGGTCCAGCAGTCGCTGGAGCAGCGTGGCGAGCGCCCTCTGGCACGCCTGGCCCGCCTCGGCCTGCTTGGCCCGCGCCTGCAGGCGGTACACATGACCCAGGTCAGCGACGAAGACCTGGCGCTGCTGGTAGAAAGCAACACCAACGTTGTCCACTGCCCGGAATCGAACCTGAAACTGGCCAGCGGCTTCTGCCCGGTCGAACGCCTGTGGCAAGCCGGCGTCAACGTCGCCGTTGGAACCGACGGCGCGGCCAGCAACAACGATCTCGACCTGCTCGGCGAAACCCGCACTGCGGCCCTGTTGGCCAAGGCAGTGGCTGGCTCGGCCACCGCACTGGACGCACACCGAGCCCTGCGCATGGCGACCCTCAATGGCGCACGCGCACTGGGCCTTGATGCGATTACCGGCTCACTGGAGCTGGGCAAGGCCGCCGACCTGGCCGCCTTCGATCTTTCGGGCCTGGCTCAACAGCCGGTCTACGACCCGGTTTCGCAACTGATCTACGCCTGCGGCCGTGACTGCGTGAAGCATGTCTGGGTCAACGGCAAGCAACTGCTGGACGAGCGGCGCCTGACGCGCCTGGACGAACAGGCCCTGAGTAGCACAGCCCGCGCCTGGGGCCAGCGCATTGGCGGCCATCACGAATAACCCGTCGCCAGCCCCGCTGCCGACCCGTAACGTATTATTGAAGCTTCAGAGGACTGTTCCATGAGCAACGTCGACCACGCTGAAATCGCCAAATTCGAAGCCCTCGCCCACCGCTGGTGGGACCGCGAAAGCGAGTTCAAACCGCTGCACGACATCAACCCGCTACGGGTCAACTGGATTGACGAGCGCGTCAAGCTGGCCGGCAAGAAGGTGCTCGACGTTGGCTGCGGCGGCGGCATTCTCAGCGAATCCATGGCCCAGCGCGGCGCGACCGTCACCGGTATCGACATGGGTGAGGCACCACTGGCCGTCGCCCAACTGCACCAGTTGGAATCGGGCGTGAACGTTGAGTACCGGCAGATCACCGCCGAGGCCCTGGCCGAGGAAATGCCAGGCCAGTTTGACGTGGTCACCTGCCTGGAGATGCTGGAGCACGTCCCTGACCCATCCTCGGTGATCCGCGCCTGCTACCGCATGGTCAAACCGGGTGGCCAGGTATTTTTCTCGACCATCAACCGCAACCCCAAGGCGTACCTGTTTGCGATCATTGGCGCCGAGTACATCATGAAGTTGCTGCCGCGCGGCACCCATGACTTCAAGAAGTTCATCCGCCCTTCGGAACTGGGCGCCTGGAGCCGTGAAGCCGGCCTGAGCGTCAAGGACATCATCGGCCTGACCTACAACCCGCTGACCAAGCATTACAAGCTGGCGGCCGATGTCGACGTCAACTACATGATTCAAACCCTGCGCGAGGAATGAGCATGCGTTTGCGAGCCGTACTTTTTGACATGGATGGCACCTTGCTGGATACGGCGCCGGACTTCGTCGCCATCTGCCAGGCCATGCTGGCCGACCGCGGCCTGCCCCCTGTAGACGAACAGAGAGTTCGTGACGTGATTTCCGGTGGTGCCCGGGCCATGGTCTCGGCAACCTTCGCACTGGACCCAGCCGACGCGGCGTTCGAAGCACTGCGCCTGGAGTTCCTTGAGCGCTACCAGGCCAACTGCGCGGTCCACAGCTGCCTGTTCGACGGCATGGCCGAATTGCTGGCCGACATCGAAAAAGGCAACTTGCTGTGGGGTGTGGTCACCAACAAGCCCGTGCGCTTCGCCGAGCCCATCATGCAACAACTCGGCCTGGCCGAGCGTTCGGCGCTGCTGATCTGCCCGGACCACGTGAAGAACAGCAAGCCCGATCCAGAGCCACTGATCCTGGCCTGTAAAACCCTGAACCTGGACCCGGCCAGCGTGCTGTTCGTGGGCGACGACCTGCGTGACATCGAGTCGGGACGCGATGCCGGCACCCGCACCGCTGCCGTGCGCTATGGCTATATCCACCCCGAAGACAACCCGAACAACTGGGGTGCGGACGTGGTGGTCGACCATCCACTGGAACTGCGCAAGGTGATCGACAGCGCACTCTGCGGCTGCTGATAGCGACTATTTAGAGGTAAACACCATGTTCGACTACTCCGCCCGCCCCGACCTGCTCAAAGACCGGGTCATCCTTGTCACCGGCGCCGGTCGCGGCATCGGCGCAGCCGCCGCCAAGAGCTTCGCTGCCCACGGTGCGACGGTGCTGCTGCTGGGCAAGACCGAAGCCAACCTGACCCAGGTCTATGACGAAATCGAAGCGGCCGGGCATCCACAACCGGTGGTCATTCCGTTCAACCTGGAAACGGCGCTTCCACACCAGTACGACGAACTGGCGGTGATGATCGAGAATGAGTTCGGTCGGCTCGACGGCCTGCTGCACAACGCCTCGATCATTGGCCCGCGGACACCGATTGAACAGCTGTCTGGCGACAACTTCATGCGGGTGATGCACATCAACGTGAACGCCACGTTCATGCTGACCAGCACCCTGCTGCCACTGTTGAAGCTGTCGGAGGACGCTTCGGTGATCTTCACCTCCAGCAGTGTTGGCCGCAAAGGCCGCGCCTACTGGGGCGCCTATGGCGTGTCGAAGTTCGCCACCGAGGGCCTGATGCAAACCCTGGCAGATGAGCTGGAGGGCGTTGCCCCTGTGCGCGCCAACAGTGTCAACCCAGGCGCAACCCGCACCAGCATGCGCGCCCAGGCCTACCCGGGCGAAAACCCCGAAAGCAATCCGCTGCCGGCCGATATCATGCCAGTGTATCTGTACCTGATGGGCCCGGACAGCGCCGGCATCAACGGCCAGGCGTTCGACGCGCAGTAAGCTTCAGCCTTGCACCAGAGCCATCCGTTCGCGGGGGCTCTGGCGCTCATGCGACACTTCCATTTGCATGCAGCGCTCAAGGAACAGGTACATGTATTCGTAACTCTTGCAGATGGCCTGCCGCAGCTCGGCCTGCAAGGCCCTGGACGGGTTGTTGCCGGCCAGCGTGCAGATGATCTCCAGCGCCTCCCATGGGTGCGCATCGTCATACTGAGCGTGCAGATTCAGCCACTTCATAGCGCGCTTGCGCTGCGCTTCCGGGAACGCCTCGGCATAGGCACCGGTAGAGCAGACCAAGGCCGACCACTCACCGGTAGCCCCTTCAATGGCATAGTTGGTCGCTGCAATCGCGATGATCAGCGGGTCTGCCGAGCTGGTGTGCCAGCACCAGTGGCTCAACGCCTGCAGCTCTGTTGGCACCTGCTGCGCCTGCAAGTCGTCGAGGCTGACGCCATGGGCATGGCACCAGTTCAGCCAATAATCAGCATGATTGAGTTCGACGCGAATGTTGCGCATCAGCCAGCGGCGCGCCAGGTCCTCACCGGGATGGCGGGCAAAGCGGGTCTTGGTCAGGTTCTGCGCCATGTACAGGGCGAACTGTTCAACCACCGGCCAGCCACCAATCAGGTACTGACGCATCGTTCGAGCCCCCAAGCGGTTATCTCGCATGCGCTGGTAAAGCTCGTGCTCGACAACCTTTCGCTTACTTTCGCTGCAGGCTTCAATCAACTGTTGGGCCCAGAGCGGGTAACTGGCGGGATCCATCAACGGACCGATTCGAACAAATGCATCATTCACTATCAGCTCCTTTTCCTTGTGATTGTTAATGTTCAGCGAAACGTTCCTGGCGCCTTCATCATCTGAGGGCGCTCCGGCGAACGTTTGCGCTGCAGGCTGTCGCACGAAAACACTGTCGGACGCTCGATGAGGTACCCCTGGGCATAGTCCACGCCAATTTCCCGCAAGGCCTGTTCAATCAGCGGGGTTTCGACGAACTCGGCGATCGTGCGTTTGCCCATGACATGGCCAATGTGGTTGATCACTTCGACCATCGCCCGATTAATCGGGTCATCCAGCATGTCCTTGACAAAACTTCCGTCGATCTTAAGGAAGTCTACTGGCAAATGTTTCAAATATGCGAACGACGACATGCCTGCGCAGAAGTCATCAAGCGAGAACCTGCAGCCCAACCCCTTCAAGTCGTTGATGAAACGAATGGCGCTACCCAGGTTGGCAATGGCACTGGTTTCAGTGATTTCAAAGCAGACCAACTGCGGTGGAATCGAAAACTCGCTGAACATGCGGTGCAGGTATTCAAGGAAGTTGTCGTCGCCGATACTGCTCCCGGACAGGTTGATCGCGCACATGGCCAACGGCCCTTGGCGCGGCCTGTCCAGGGCTTCGCGAATCACCTGAAACACGTTGCGCACGACCCAACGGTCCAGCGCGGTCATCAACCCGTATCGTTCGGCGGCCGGGATAAAGCTGTCCGGCAGGATGGTGCGCCCACTCTCATCGTGCAGCCGCAGAAGAATCTCAAGGTGCCCACCGGCATTGCCAGGCTCACCCAGTGCAGCAATTTCCTGGGAGTAAAGGCAAAAGCGGTTTTCTTCCAATGCGACGTGCAAACGCTGAATCCAGGCCATTTCACCAACGCGCATGGACAACTCGGTGTCGTCGGCATGGTAGACCTGAACGCGGTTACGCCCCTTCTCCTTGGCCATATAACACGCCATGTCCGCGGCCCGTAATGACGCTTCCAGGGTAGCCGGAGGCTGGCTGAGGGGAACCAGGCCAATACTGACCGTGGTCATGAACGGGCGTCCTTTCCAGACAAAATGCAGGCTCTGCACTGTCTGACGAAGGTTTTCGGCAATGCGCTCGGCCTGTTCCGGCGGGCAGTTTTCCAGCAGGATGCCGAACTCATCCCCCCCGAGACGCGCCAAGGTATCCCCTTCACGCAACCCACCCTGAAGCAAGGCACAAATGTGCCGCAGCAACTCATCACCCGCCGCATGGCCAGAGGTGTCGTTGACCAGCTTGAACTGATCCAGGTCCAGGAACAGTAATGAATGGCGCGCCGTACTTCGGCTCAGGCCTGCGAGCGCCTGCTCCAGACGGAACTCGAATTCCCGGCGGTTGGCCAACCCTGTCAGGGCGTCATGGGTGGCCTGCCAGGACAGGTTGGCAATGTATTGGCGCTCCTGGGTCATGTCATGCAGCACTACTACAACGCCACTGATACGCCCTTCGTTGAGTATCGGCGCGCCCACCAGGGCGACGGAAACGGTGCTGCCATCAAGCCGCTGAATCAGCTTGGCATGCTCACCGCCTTCATGCAGGGTGCCGTTGAGAATGTGCTCAATCAGCGTCAGGCTGTCCTTCTCGGCATGCTCATCAAGCAGATTGAACAGTGCCGCCAAGGGCAAGCCCTGCGCCTGCTGGGCATCCCAGTGGGTCAACTGCTCGGCAGCCGGGTTCATGTAGGTAATACAACCATCGACGTCGGTGGTTATCACACCATCGCCAATCGACGCCAGGGTGACTTGCGCACGCTCTTTTTCAACCTGCAGCGCACTGGCAAAGGCTTGGCGCTGAACCAGCAGCTTGTGCGAGCGCTTCCAAGCCAGGGCAATCAGGAACAATGCGGTCGCCACGTTGATGAACAGCAACAGGCGCAGGAGCACCCGCGAGCCTTCGCTCAAGGCATCGCTGAACGCCTTGGCGGCCGGCGCCACGCCCTCATTGATCGAGGCAATCCTGGCCTTCCAGTCAGCCACTTTCCTGGCCGAGGCCTTACCACGCGCAAAGCCTTGGCGTATTTCCTGGGCAAGAGTGTCGAGTTGCTGCACGAAGCCATCGCCGACGGCCCACAGTTGAATGGCCTTTTCCAGGTAACTGACATGACGAAAATTCAGGTACAACCAGATCACACTGGAGACGTCATCGGGGTGGTTGCCACCCTGCAACATGCCCTTGCGAGCCGCTGCGATGTCCGGTGTCGGCAAATCCAGTGCGGTGCGCAACTCATGCCCCCCCATGGGCACGGCGATAGCCCGCTGGTACTTCTCGAACGCCGCCTGATCGCCACTGTCGGCATACAGCGTAAGGTAGTAGATGGCGTCCTTCTGGCCCTTGGACCAGAGGCTTTCGCCACCCACGTAACCACGCACAGCCGAGAGCGCGTAAAGGCTGATGCTTCCTAGCAACGCCTGAAACAGCACGACCGCGACAAATGGCCAAATGATGCCCAGCAACTTTGGCGCTTCGAGAGTCCGTTTTCCCTTCATGAGGTCCCTTGTTGCAGAGCCGTATGAGTCTAAACCTACAACAGACTAGGATATTTGCCACCAGGGCAAATGGCCTTTACCTCAAAATTCGCTTTTCCCGCTCAACTTTGTTGCAGATGCCCATACAGTTTGGCGTATAAACCGCCATCAGCGATGAGCTGCTGATGGCAACCGTCCTCGGCAACATGCCCCCCATCAAACACCAGAACACGGTCTGCCTGCTTCACCGCCGACAGGCGGTGGGCGATGATCAAGGTTGTGCGGGCACTGAGAAAACGGGCCAGGGCCTGATGCAGGTTGTACTCGGTCGCCGCGTCCAGGGCCGACGTGGCTTCATCGAGGATAACCACCTTGGGCTCGGCCAGTACCATCCGGGCAATGGCCAGACGCTGACGCTGCCCACCGGACAGGCGTACCCCGGAGCGCCCTACCACGCTGTCCAGGCCCTGAGGCAGTGCAGCAATAGTGCTATCGAGCTGGGCAATGCCCAATGCCTGCCAGCATGCTTCGTCGGTGCAGTCGCGGCCCATGGTCAGGTTGGCGCGCACGGTGTCGTTGAACAGCGAGGGGTGCTGCAAAACCACGGCCACCTGCTCACGCAAGGTTTCCAGACCAATTTCCTGCAAGGTCGCGCCACCGAAGCGGATCGTCCCGGCTTGCGGTGTGTAGAGCCCCAGCAACAACTGCACCAGGGTGCTCTTGCCGCCACCGCTGGCACCGACTATCGCCACTTTTTCGCCGGGTGCGATCGACAGGTTGAGCTGGTCGAGCACAGGCTCCTCGCCGTAGGCAAAACGCAGGCCGCGCACGTCGATGCCAACGGTGTCACGGCCCTTGAACGGGTCGACGCCCCCGGCAAACTGCGGTTCATCGTCACGCGCCAGCAGTTCGTTGATGCGGGTCAGCGCACCGCCAGCGGCGTAGTAGGCGTATTGCAGGTTCAATAACTGCTCTACCGGCCCGATCATGAACCACAGGTAGCTGAACACGGCCAGCATCTGGCCAATGGAAAGGTCGGAGAACAGCACGGTGAGCATTGCCGCCGCGCGGAAAATATCGATACCAAACTGGAACAACAGGCCACTGGCACGCCCACTGGCGTCACTCTTCCACTGCGAGGCGACGGCATAGTTGCGAACCTCCTGGGCACGTACCCCCAGTCGCCCAAGGAAATAGCCCTGACGGTTACCGGCTCGAATTTCCTGAATGGCATCCAGCGTTTCGGCCAGCGCCTGGGTAAACCGCGAGGTGCTGTCGTTCTCCAGTTTTTTCAGGTGCTTGACCCGCTTGCCCAATTGCACGGTGGCAAAAATCACCAACGGGTTGAACAGCAGGATCAATAGCGCCAACTGCCAATGCATCCAGATCAGGATGCCGGCCGTACCGGTCAAGGTCAGTACCGCCACCAGGAAGCGGCTGAGGGTTTCACCGACAAACTTGTCCAGGGTGTCGAGGTCGGTCACCAGGTGCGTCGTGACCGTTCCGCTGCCAAGGCTTTCGTACTCGCTCAGGGAGATGCGCTTGAGCCGCTCGATCAGGCGGATACGCAAGCGGTAGACGATGTCTTTGGCCAAGCCGGCAAACAGCCTGGCCTGAACCACGTTGAATGCCAGCGCGAATACCCGCAGGCACAGGGTCGCCAGGAGCATCAGGCCGATATAGCCAGCGGGCACGTGCCAAGCCTGCGGCAGAAACTGATTCATCCATTTCAGCGCGGCGTCGCCATGCCCCAGCAGCACTTCGTCGACGAGCAGCGGCAGCAGCAGCGGGATCGGCACACTGCACAGCGCCGCCAGCACGGCAACGCCATTGGCGATCCACAGGGCTTTTTTGTGTTGCAGTGCCAGGCGACGAATTTCAGCCCAGCTCAGACGATCGCCATGACTTGCCGGTGAACCCGGCACCGGGTCGGGTGAGCCCGGCAGGTCAAGCATGAGCGGCACGCTCCAACCAACGACCGAGCAACGGCGCCAATGCGTCTTGAGGCTGGTAGCCGTTGGTCAGCAGCGCCAACTGGCCATTGCGCTCGGCCAGCAGGGTCGGGAAACCGGCAATACCCAAATCCTGCACCCAGACGAAATCGGCAGCCGTGGCCTGGCGTTGTTCGGCGCTGGTGAAGCGCTCGGAGAACACCGCACGCTCAAAGCCTGCCTGGGTAGCCAGTTCGACCAATTGCGGCGCGCGGGTGACATCTTCGCTGCGCTCATAGAAGGCCTGCTGGATAAGCGTGAGCAGGCCCCAGGCGCGTTGCGGGTCAAGGCTGCGCGCCGTCACCAAGGCGCGGCACGCAGGTTCGGTGTCGTAGACGAAACCCTCGGGCATCGCCCCTTCAATGCGAAACGGCTGACCAGTCGCTTCGTGCACCGCTTGCCAGTGCTCAAGGATGTAGCGTCGGGTAGACACATCAAGTGCGCTGCTACCGCTACGCAGGCCACCGACCACCAGATGGGTCGGCACCCCCGCCGCCTGCGCCTGGGCGATCAGGGCCTCGGCCACTGGTGCAAAACCCCAGCACCAGGAGCACATCGGGTCCATCACATAGAGCAGGCGAGCGGACATCATCAAACCTCGGCAGCTTTGCGGTAATTATGGCCAATCGGGTGCGGCTGGTTGCGGGCCTTGGCCAGTTCGATCTGCTTCTGCCGGTCGATGGCGCTGCGGCGCGTCTTCTCGCTCAGGCTGTCCCAGCAGTGCGGGCAGCTGATACCTGGCGAGTAGTGCTCCGAAGCACGGTCTTCCACACTGATCGGCGTGCGGCAGGCGTGGCACTGGTCATAATCGCCTTCGCTCAGGTCATGACGAACGGTGACCCGGTTGTCGAAGACGAAGCACTCGCCCTCCCAGCGGCTCTCTTCCTGCGGCACTTCCTCAAGGTATTTGAGGATGCCACCCTTGAGATGATAGACCTCTTCGAACCCCTCGCCGAGCATGTAGCTGGAGGCTTTTTCACAGCGAATGCCGCCGGTGCAGAACATGGCGACTTTCTTGTGACGGCTTGGGTCGAAGTTGGCCTTGATGTACTCGGGAAACTCACGGAAGGTCGTGGTTTTCGGGTCGATCGCCCCTTCAAAGGTGCCGATGGACACTTCGTAATCGTTACGGGTATCGATCAACAGCACTTCCGGATCGCTGATCAGTGCGTTCCAGTCCTTGGGCTCGACGTAGGTACCGACCTTCTTGTTCGGGTCGACGCCCGGCACACCCAGGGTGACGATCTCTTTCTTCAGTTTGACCTTGGTGCGGTAGAACGGCTGTTCATCGCAGTAGGACTCTTTGTGGTCGATGTCTACCAGGCGCGCATCGCTGCGCAACCAGGCCAGCAGGCCATCGATGCCTTCACGGGTACCGGACACCGTACCGTTGATGCCTTCTTCAGCCAGCAACAGGGTGCCTTTGACGCCATTGGTGGTCATCGTTTCGAGCAGCGGTTCACGCAGCTCGACGTAATCTTCGAGGGTAACGAATTTGTACAGCGCCGCCACGACGATAGCTTGGGTCATGCCTTGATTCTCCAGGTGGCTGTCCTCGCAAAGGACGAACCGGGTGTCAAAAAAAACGCGCCGACGAGCGGCGCGTTGCACATTCTAACAAAAACCCGGCAGCAAAATCAGTGTTTGCTACCACCGGCACAGGTTGGCGAGGCCGGGGCTGCACCGACCTTTTCCCACTCCTGCGGCGTGTAGGTATGCAAGGCCAAGGCGTGGAACTGGCTCATCAACTCGCCCAGGGTGGCGTACACCTTCTGGTGGCGCTTGACGCTGTTCAGCCCCTCGAACTGCTCACTGACCAAAATCGCCTTGTAGTGGGTTTCCTGGCCACGGCTGTGCATGTGGCTTTCGTCACGCACTTCAAGGTGCTGCGGGGCCAGGGCGGCCAGGCTTTGCTCAATTCGTTGCTGCATCGACATGACGGGCTCCGCTTAAGGCTTCTTGGCCGGCGCGGCCTTGCCCGCGGACGGGTCCAGTTCGGTGGTCATGTCAGACAGCAGCTTGTTGACCACCGGTACTGCGCTTTCCAGTTTCTGCTGGGTCAACTGAGCCGACTGCTGGGTGACCATCGGCATTTTTTCCAGGACTTTCTTGCCCAGTGGCGACTCATAGAACTTCACCAGGTCTTTCAGCTCGCTTTCGCTGAAGGTGCTGGTGTAGAGCTTAACCATATCGGGCTTGAGCTTGTTCCAGCCGATCGCCTGGTCAAGGGCGGCATTGGCCTTGGCCTGGTAGCTGTCCAGCACAGCCTTTTTCGAAGCAGGTGCCTTGGTCTGTTCAAAGCGCTGGGCGAACATCTGCTGCACTTGCATGTAGACCGGGGTTCCGAGCTTGTCGGCGTGCGCCAGCTTAAGGAAGGCTTCGGCGCTGGCATTGTGGCTGGCAGTATCGGCAAGCACCTGACCGCTGGCACAAACCAGTACAACTGCGGTGCAAAGGGCGCGAAGACGGGTCATCGGAAATCCTTAATTGTCGGAAGAGGTGGCACCTCAGAGTAGAGCATTCTGCGCCGACTCGGGCTGAGCGCTCAAGTGGATCGACACGTAAAGAAACCGCCGTGTCGAATCAGGACCTAAACTGCGGAATCAGACGACAAAGGAGTGACCGCAGCATGAGCCGTAACGAGACAGACAGCCTGGGAACGGTCGAAGTTCCGGATCAGGCCTACTGGGGCGCCCAGACGCAGCGCTCGCTGATCAACTTCGCAATTGGCAAGGAACGGATGCCGCTGGCTGTCCTGCACGCCCTGGCGCTGATCAAGAAGGCGGCCGCCCGGGTCAACGTGCGTAACGGCAACCTGCCAGCCGACGTTGCCCGGCTGATTGAACAAGCCGCTGACGAGGTACTGGCCGGGCAACACGACGAGCAGTTTCCGCTGATGGTCTGGCAGACCGGTAGCGGCACCCAGAGCAACATGAACGTCAACGAGGTGATAGCCGGCCGCGCCAACGAACTTGCCGGCCAGGGCCGAGGGGGGAAAGCGCCGGTCCACCCCAACGACCACGTCAACCGCTCGCAGAGCTCCAACGACTGTTTCCCCACCGCCATGCACATCGCCGCAGCACAGGCAGTACACGCGCGACTACTGCCGGCGATCAGCGAACTGGCTGCGGGCCTGGCAGAACAGTCAGTGCGTCATCAGCACCTGGTCAAGACCGGACGCACCCACATGATGGACGCCACACCGATTACCTTCGGCCAGGAACTGTCGGCCTATGTCGCCCAGCTCGACTACGCACAACGAGCGATCCGCTCGGCACTGCCGGCAGTCTACGAGCTGGCACAGGGTGGCACGGCAGTCGGTACCGGCCTGAACGCGCCGAAAGGCTTTGCCGAAGCCATCGCCGCAGAGCTTGCGGCCCTGGCCGGGCTGCCCTTCGTCAGCGCACCGAACAAATTCGCCGCGCTGGCCGGGCATGAACCACTGACGCTCCTGGCCGGGGCGCTGAAAACCCTGGCGATCACCCTGATGAAACTGGCCAACGATTTGCGCTTGCTCAGCTCCGGCCCGCGCACCGGGCTGGCGGAAGTGCGATTGCCGGCCAACGAGCCGGGCAGCTCGATCATGCCCGGCAAGGTCAACCCGACCCAATGCGAGGCGCTGTCGATGCTGGCCTGCCAGGTGCTGGGCAACGACGCCGCGATAGGCTTTGCCGCCAGCCAGGGGCACCTTCAGCTCAACGTGTTCAAGCCGGTGATCATCCATAACCTGCTGCAGTCGATCGAACTGCTGGCCGACGGCTGCCATAACTTCCAGCAGCACTGTATTGCCGGGCTTGAGCCGGATCCTCAGCAGATGGCCGACCACCTGGAACGTGGGCTGATGCTGGTGACGGCGCTGAACCCGCACATCGGCTACGACAAAGCCGCCGAGATTGCCAAAAAGGCCTATGCCGAAGGCAGTACCTTGCGCGAGGCCGCACTGGCGCTGGGCTATGTCAGCGACCAGCAGTTCGACCAATGGGTACGGCCCGAACACATGCTCGATGCGGGCGACAACGGCTGAGTCAGCGTGCCAGGCGCACGCGCCTGGCACGCCAACCGGCAATCAGTGACGGCCCCAGCGCAATCAGCACCGAGCCAAGCACCACGATCACGGCACCGATGTACGCCAGGCCATTGATCTGCTCGGGTTGTACATAACCTGGCCAGAGCATGGCCGCCAGGGCAACACAGCCGAACGTCACCAGCGGGGTGATCGCCAGGGTCGCACTGACCCGCGATGCTTCCCAGTGGGCCAACGCTTCAGCAAAGGCACCGTAGGCAACCAGCGTGTTCAGGCAACAGGCCAACAGCAACCAGCCTTGCAGCGGGCTCAGTTGCAGCGCCTCCAGTGGGTGTGCCCATGGCGTCAGGATCAAGGCACAGATCAGGTAGATCACCATCATCACCTGTGGCGAGCTCCACACGGTGAGTAACTGCTTCTGGCCCAAGGCATAGAACGTCCACACCGCAGCGGCCAGCAGGATAATCAGAATGCCCTTGGTGTAGGTCCCCAAGGAGGTCAGCAGTTCGTCCAGGCGCTGATTGAAGAACAACCCGAAGCCCAGCAGCAGAATGACCAGGCCGATCCCCTGCCCCAGGCTGAAACGTTCCTTGAAAACCACAACACTACTGATCAACAGTAGCACCGGCCCCATCTGGATCATCAGTTGCGCCGTGCCGGGGCTGAGTATGTTCAGACCGATCAGGTAGAGCACATAGTTGCCGACCAGCCCGCCTACGCAGAGCAACAGCAGAAAACGCCCGTTTCTCCCCAGGGCACGCACGGACGGCAGACGCCGCGTGGCGCCAAGAAAGGCCAGCAGCAGGCCACCAGAAACCAGCAGGCGGAACCAGGTGACAGTGACCGGGTCCATCACCAGCAACACCTGCTTGAGCTTGATCGGAAGGATGCCCCAGAGCACGGCCGTCAACAACGCCAGGAACAGACCGTAGACCCAGCGTCCGGAAGAAATATGCATGACCGCCTCGAAAAACCCTGTGGTGGGGGGAGGCTTGATTCTACGGCGGTCACCGCAACTTACACAGTTACAGATATGGAAAAGAATTCAGCATCTCATTCCATGAAAGCCTGCAAGTATGCGGCGCGTACAGCCTGCGCGACCTTTGTTGGGGCAGGCGGGGTGTCCGTGGTTTCGCGGCGTTTGTATCGCGGGCAAGCCAGGCTCTTACAGGTTACGTGGGCTCTGTTGGAGCAGGCTTGCCTGCGATGGCGTCGGTGGGGTGTCCGTGGGTTCGCGGCGTCTGCATCGCGGGCAAGCCCGGCTCCTACAGGTTACGCGGGCTCTGTTGGGGCAGGCTTGCCTGCGATGGCGTCGGTGGGGTGTCCGTGAGTTCGCGGCGTTTGTATCGCGGGCAAGCCCGGCTCCTACAGGTTGCGCGGGCTCTGTTGGAGCTGGCTTGCCTGCGATGGCGTCGGTGGGGTGTCCGTGAGTTCGCGGTGTCTGCATCGCGGGCAAGCCCGGCTCCTACAGGCTGCGTGGGCTCTGTTGGGGCTGGCTTGCCTGCGATGGCGTCGGTGGGGTGTCAGTGGGTTCGCGGCGTTTGTATCGCGGGCAAGCCTGAACTGGCCTAATGATTTTGGACACTTTGATCGGGCGCTATGATGGCGCCCATATCAGAGGATGTTCCGATGCGAAATTCTTATTCGAACGAGTTCAAGCTTGAAGCGG
>NZ_MBPN01000077.1 GCF_001695625.1 Pseudomonas defluvii | reverse complement strand
AGTTCCTACCCGAACTGGCCAAGCGTTTCGAGCAGGTAACCGCCCTGGACAACAGCCCGACCATGCTCGAACTGGCTTATCGTCCGGTTGCTCGGCGTTACGCAGCACGAACCCGCCGGCATTGACGTGGGACGAACGAATGATCTGTACGCCATTCTTGCGCAACTCCTGCAGGGCAGGGACTACGCGGGCCGAGACAGAGCCGTTACCCGTGCCGGCGTGGATCAGTGCCTTGGCACCGTTCTGTGCCAGTGCTTTATAGGCAGTGTCCGTCACGTTGCCGTAGCCGTAGGCGATATCCACTTGGGGCAGGCTGCTGATCTGCTTGATGTCGAATTCCGAATCTTGAGTGTGGCGCTTGGCCGGAAGGCGGAACCAGTAGGATTTGCCTTCAACCACCATGCCCATCGGGCCCCAGGCGCTCTTGAAGGCCTCGGTCTTGATGTTGATCGACTTGCTCACGTCACGACCGGACTGAATTTCGTCGTTCATGGTGACCAGCACGCCTTTGCCGCGGGACTGCTTGTCGCTGGCCACGGCCACGGCATTATAGAGGTTGAGCATGCCATCAGCGGACATGGCCGTGCCTGGGCGCATCGAGCCGACTACCACGATAGGCTTGTCGGTCTTCTCGACCAGGTTCAGGAAGTAGGCGGTTTCTTCGAGGGTGTCGGTGCCGTGGGTGATGACGATGCCATCAACATCCTTGCTGTCGGCCAGTTCGGCGACGCGTTTGCCCAGTTGCAGCAGGTTTTCATTGGTGATGCTTTCCGATGCGATCTGCATGACCTGCTCGCCACGGACGTTGGCCAGGTTGGCCAGCTCCGGTACGCCTGCGATCAGCTTGTCGACGCCCACTTTAGCGGCCTGATACGTCGCACTGTTGGCAGCGCCGGCGCCTGCACCGGCGATGGTCCCGCCTGTGGCCAGGATGACCACATTGGCCAGTTTCTGTTGATTCTCGACGTCCTTGGCATTGGCGCCTGCAGGCAGGAGCAGCAGCAGGGCCAAGGCACTCGGTACAAAGGAGTGGAACGCAGCTTTCATTTTTGTTCTCGCTTATTGGTTGAAGTGCGGTGTTGCCAGGCAAAGAACAGCAGAAAGCGTACCAGTTCACTTGGTTTGGCTTAACGTATTGTTTTTATTGGAAATTATGAGTGCTTTAGACATATCTTCTGGTGTTTTAGGGATCGGTTTCCCGAATTTATCTGTATTTGGCTGTTCGGTTTTCCGATCTGTTTAAAGGATAATTTCCCTGCTTGGCCTCGCCGTCAGGTGATGGCGGGGGTATTTGACAAAGGTGGCGGGCATTTCCATAGTGAAGCAATGCAAACGTTTGCTACTTGATAACAATAATGTACTGGAGTGATTTCATGACGTTGCCCTTCACTGGACGCCTGCTCGGGGCTGTTGTGTTGAGCGCTCTCAGCGCTTTTGTCCCCGTTGCCCACGCGGTCGAACAGGCTGTTGTGAAGCCCAGGGTTGCCTTGGTCATGAAGTCCTTGGCCAACGAGTTTTTCCTGACGATGGAAGACGGTGCCAAGGCCTACCAGAAAAGCCACGCAGGTGAGTTCGACCTGGTATCCAACGGTATCAAGGATGAGTCCGATACCAGTAACCAGATCCGTATTGTCGAGCAAATGATCGTTTCCCAGGTTGATGCGCTGGTGATTGCGCCTGCCGATTCCAAGGCGCTGGTGCCGGTGATCAAGAAGGCCATGGATGCCGGTATCACGGTGGTCAACATCGACAACCGCCTTGACCCGGGCGTGCTCAAGAGCAAGCACCTGAGCGTGCCATTCGTAGGGCCAGACAACCGCAAGGGCGCTCGTCTGGTGGGTGACTACCTCGCTGCAAGGCTTACGGCCGGTGATCAGGTTGGCATCATCGAGGGCATATCGACGACCACCAATGCGCAGCAGCGTACGGCGGGCTTCAAGGACGCGATGGACGCGGCGCAGATGAAGATTGTCTCGGTGCAATCGGGCAGTTGGGAGATCGACAAGGGGCGCGCCGTAGCGTCGGCCATGCTCAACGAATACCCCGATCTCAAGGCCTTGCTGGCCGGCAACGACAGCATGGCGCTGGGTGCGGTCTCTGCGGTGCGGGCGGCGGGCAGGACGGGTACGGTGCAGGTGGTGGGTTACGACAACATCTCGGCGATCAAGCCGATGCTCAACGATGGTCGTGTGTTGGCCAGTGCTGACCAGTTCGCTGCCAGGCAGGCTGTATTCGGTATTGAGGTGGCTCTGAAGATGCTCAAGGGGGAGGTGCCGCAGGTGGATGCTGACAATGTCATCCAGACGCCGGTTGAGTTGGTCACGGCGCCGTAGCCTTCATTTCCAGTGAGTACCCTGTATGCCTGCGACTGAGGATATCGTGCTGTCAGTCAGCGCTGTGGGCAAAGCCTATGCGCAGCCTGTACTAAGCAATATTGACCTGGCCCTGCGCCGCGGCGAGGTCTTGGCCCTGGCGGGGGAGAATGGTGCCGGTAAAAGCACCCTGTCCAGGATCATCGCAGGCCTGGAACCGCCCACGGCCGGCCAGATGCAGTTCAACGGCAAGCCTTACCTGCCTGGCAGTCGCGCGGCAGCCGAGCGGTTGGGCGTGCGTATGGTCATGCAGGAACTGAACCTGTTGCCGACACTCTCGGTGGCTGAAAACCTGTTTCTCGGCAACCTGCCCAGTCGCGCCGGCTGGATCGACCGCAAGCGTTTGCGCGTACTGGCCCGGGCGGCTATGGCACAGGTCGGTCTTGAAGCGGTCGACCCGGATACGCAGGTGAGTGAGCTGGGCATCGGTCATCAGCAAATGGTCGAAATTGCTCGCAGCCTTATCGGTGACTGTCATGTACTTATTCTGGATGAGCCGACCGCCATGCTGACGGCGCGCGAAGTGACATTGTTGTTTGCTCAGATCGAGCGCTTGCAGCGCCAGGGGGTGGCGATTGTCTATATTTCCCATCGACTGGAAGAGCTCAGGCATCTTGCCCAGCGCGTTGCCGTGCTGCGTGACGGTCAACTGGTGTGCGTTGAACCGATGCAGCGCTACAACAGCGAGCAATTAGTCAGCCTGATGGTGGGGCGCGCTTTGGGTGAGGCGATTGACCTTGGCGAGCGTCGTATGGGCGAGCCGATGCTCACGGTCGAAGGCTTGGGGCGGGGAGATGCGGTGTCTGATGTGTCCTTCGAGGTGCGCAGTGGCGAGCTTTTCGGGCTCTACGGATTAGTCGGTGCCGGGCGTACTGAGCTGCTGCGTTTGATTTTCGGCGCCGACCCGGCCGACCAGGGGCGTGTCGCTTTAGGTAACCCGCCCAGGCCGGTACACCTTGCTTCACCGGCTGAGGCTGTGCGCGAGGGTATTGCGCTGATCAGCGAAGACCGCAAGGGCGAGGGGTTGCTGCTGTCTCAATCCATTACGGCGAACATTGCCTTGGGCAACCTGTCGGCGGTATCTCGAGCGGGCGTTGTCGACCGTGATGCGGAGCAGGCCTTGGCGCGACGCCAGATCGAAGCGATGCAAATACGTTGTACGGGTGCGGATCAGGTTGTGAGTGAGCTCTCTGGCGGGAATCAGCAGAAGGTTGTGATGGCGCGTTGGCTGGCGCGCGACTGCTCGGTGTTGCTGTTTGACGAGCCGACCCGTGGCATTGATGTGGGGGCCAAGTTCGATATTTATGGTTTGCTCGCCGAGCTCGCTCGTCAGGGCCGGGCGTTGGTCGTGGTTTCCAGCGATCTGCGCGAGTTGATGTTGATCTGTGACCGTATCGGTGTGCTCTCCAGAGGGCGCTTGGTCGACACCTTTGAGCGTGACACATGGCGTCAGGATCAGCTGCTGGCGGCGGCCTTCGCCGGTTATCAGGGGAGCGCTGCATGAGTGCCTCACCGGTTCAAGCCTCTGCTGCTGTTGCAGGCACGCGCGGCGGGCGTTATCAGGGTGTGGGTGCTTACCTGGGTCTGGCGGGTGCGCTGCTGATATTGATCGTGCTTTTTTCGCTGTTGAGCAGCCATTTTCTTTCCTACGCAACCTTCAGCATCCTGGCTAACCAGATTCCCGACCTGATGGTACTGGCGGTCGGGATGACCTTTGTATTGATTGTCGGCGGCATCGATTTGTCGGTTGGTTCGGTGCTGGCGCTCGCGGGTTCCATCGTCAGTGTCGCCATCCTCGGTTGGGGCTGGAGTGCGCCGCCAGCGGCTTTACTCGGCATGGCCTGTGCGGCACTGGTCGGGACCGTTACTGGCTCGATAGCTGTCGCTTGGCGAATTCCCTCCTTTATCGTTTCGCTGGGTGTATTGGAGGTTGCGCGTGGCGTGGCCTACCAAATGACCGATTCGCGCACGGCCTACATCGGTGATGCCTTTGCCTGGCTGTCTGAGCCCTTGGTATTCGGTATTTCGCCCGCCTTCGTGATTGCCTTGCTGGTGATCGTGGTTGCTCAGTGGGTGCTTGTGCGCACCGTGTTCGGTCGCTACCTGATCGGCATTGGTACAAACGAAGAGGCTGTGCGCCTGGCGGGCATCAATCCGCGCCCTTACAAGGTGCTGGTGTTCTCCTTGATGGGGCTGCTTGCCGGGTTGGCCGCACTGTTTCAGATTTCCCGGCTGGAAGCGGCCGACCCCAATGCGGGCTTTGGGCTGGAGCTGCAGGTAATCGCCGCTGTGGTGATCGGCGGTACCAGCCTCATGGGTGGGCGCGGCTCAGTCATCAGCACCTTTTTCGGCGTCCTGATCATTTCTGTGCTGGCTGCAGGGCTGGCACAGATTGGCGTCTCGGAGCCAAGCAAACGCATTATTACGGGCGCGGTGATTGTTATCGCTGTGATCCTCGATACCTATCGCAGCCAGCGTACACGCAGGCGGAACTAAAAATGGCAACGATTAAAGATGTAGCGGCCTTGGCGGGGATTTCCTACACCACGGTGTCCCATGTGCTGAACAAGACCCGACCGGTCAGTGAGCAGGTTCGACTGAAAGTCGAGGCCGCGATTGCGGAGCTCGACTATGTGCCCAGCGCAGTGGCGCGCTCGCTCAAGGCACGCAGCACTGCCACGATTGGCTTGCTGGTGCCCAACAGTGTCAACCCTTACTTCGCCGAGCTGGCCCGGGGTATTGAGGATGCCTGTGAGCGCAACGGCTACTGCGTCATCCTGTGCAACTCCGATGACAATCCGAAGAAGCAACGCAGTTACCTGCGGGTGTTGCTGGAAAAGCGAATCGACGGCTTGATTGTCGCGTCGGTAGGGGAGGATGGCGACCTGTTGGAAAGCTTGCAGACCGTGCGCGCGCCGATGGTGATTGTCGACCGTGCCCTCGATGGCGTGGAGGCCGATCTGGTGCGTATCGACCATGAGCAAGGCGCGTACATGGCTACGCGCCACCTGCTTGAATTGGGGCATCGAGACATTGCCTGTATCAATGGTCCTGCCAGTACCAGTGTTGCGCGGATGCGCCTGGCGGGTTTCACGCGTGCGCTGGCTGAAGCGGGCATTACAGTGGTTGAGGGCAGGGTGCTTGACAGTGATTTTTCCGGCCTTGGTGGGTATGGCGCTGCGGCAAAGCTGTTGGGGCAGAACCGGCCAAGCGCAATTTTTGCAGCCAATGACATGATCGGTATCGGTGTGTTGCGAGCGGCTGCCGAGCGCAATATCTGTGTGCCCAGTGAGCTGTCGGTGATCGGTTTCGATGATATCCAGCTGAGCCAGTACGTTTATCCCGCGTTGACCACGGTCGGCCAGTCGATCCGTGAGTTGGGCGAAATTGCGGTTGAGCGGTTGCTGCGCCGTATTGCTGAGCCGGCCGGTAGCGCTGTTGAGCAGCGCATTGTGACGCCCAGTATCGTGCTGCGCGAGTCGACGGCGCCGCGTCCGGACACGTTTACTGATTAGCGCAGAGGGCGCGGAGCCATGCAGGCGAGCATCGTGGTGGTTGGCAGCCTCAATATGGACCTGGTTGTGCGGGCTGAGCGCTTGCCCATGGCGGGTGAAACCCTGGCGGGTGAGTCTTTCACCACTGTGCCCGGTGGCAAGGGCGCGAATCAGGCGGTGGCCGCTGCGCGGCTTGGTGCGCAGGTTGCGATGATTGGTTGTGTGGGGGATGACGCCTACGGCGTGCAGCTGCTTCAGTCGCTGGCCGCTGAAGGTATTGATTGTCAGGCCGTCAGTATCAGTGCCGGCACCTCCAGTGGTGTCGCGCTGATTGTGGTAGGGGCGGCAAGCCAGAACGCTATCGTGGTTGTTGCGGGTAGTAATGGGCAACTGCTGCCTGAGTCGGTACAGCGTTTCGATGCGTTGCTACAGCCCGCCAAACTGATCATTTGTCAATTGGAGGTGCCCGCCCTGACGGTGCTGCATACATTGGAGCGTGGTCATGCATTGGGCAAGGTGGTGATTCTCAATCCTGCTCCGGTGGCAGGGCCGCTGCCATCGAATTGGCTGGCGTTGGCCGATTACCTGATTCCCAACGAGAGCGAGGCCGCGACGCTGACCGGGCTGCCGGTGACGTCCCGCGAGACTGCCGAGGGCGCTGCGCTGAAACTGCTGGCGCTGGGTGCGGGCAAGGTGATCATTACCCTGGGTGGCGAAGGTGCTGTGTTCGCCGATGCTCAAGGTGTTGAACATTTTCCTGCGCCGAACGTGCAGCCTGTCGACACTACGGCGGCAGGAGATACCTTTGTGGGTGGTTTCGCTGCGGCCCTGCTGGCTGGGCGCGGTGAGCGTGAAGCGATAGTCTTCGGTCAGCGTGCTGCTGCGTTATCGGTAACGCGAGCGGGTGCGCAACCCTCCATTCCGCGTATTGGTGATCTGGAATCGGTATGAGCGATGATGTCAGGTTCTGAGCGTATCGCCCTGTTCGGGCGCGTAACGTCCGAGTATCTGTTCGATGAAGGCGCGAGCGGCATCGCTGCCCAGTTCCTTGACGAGCAGGTCGATGGCAATAAGGGTTAATTCTTCGGGGGTGCCCGGGCTGTAGGCGCTTTGACCATCGGGCCATTTGACCTTTATGTCGGCGTCTATGTAGTGGCTTGCCATGGAAGTCTCGAAACGCGTGTGCAGGTGATGAGAATTCGAATGCCGCACCCTGGCGTTCGAAGGGGAGGTTCGATTGCCCTCCGCCAGTTCTGGCAGTAAATCATGCGTCTGATTCGATCGCACTGCAACTTAGGAATAAGAACCGCTACGTGGCAAACTATTGGTGTTTTGATTCCCAGGTGATCCCGTGCAGATTGATCTGAACAACCCCGAGCAATTTACCCTTGAAGCCGTTCGCGAGCTGCTCGCGTCCGGGGATGGCCGTATTCACAATCAGTTGCGGGTGAATCGGGCAGGGCAGGCCTGGCTGTCGCCAGTGGTGGGCGGTCGCGAGCTTGAAGGGCTGGCCTTTCGTCTGGAAACCTGGGCGGCCGGTTCCGGCTGTGTAGGGGCGCAGGCTGCGGTTGATGAGCGTTGGGTGCGACAGGTGTTCAAGGTGCTACGGGACAACTGGCCCACGCCTTCATCCGACTACATCGATCTTTATTGAGTGTGCAAAATCCGGTCACGATTGCAGGTTTCCCGTCGTGGATGGCTCAGGCAGACTGTGCATGCTTTGAAACAAAAAGTGATGAAGGCTGCCAGCTTGGGCAGATTCTGGTTTTAAAAGGAGAGTTCATGTTCCGCATTCGTGCATCTTTGGCCGGTATGTTGGCGGCTGTCGTTCTGGCAGGTTGCAGTGCCACTGGTTCTTCAACGAAGGCGCCTGAAGTGTCCGCGCCAGTGAACAGCGATGGTCGTTGCCAGGCCAGTGCCGCTGAATTCGCCGTCGGCAAGCAGGCGTCCGCTCAACTGCTGGAGCAGGCGCGCAAGGCCAGTGGTTCGCAGTTGGCACGCGTGCTCTCGCCGCACGACATCATGACCCTGGAGTACCGTTCCGAGCGGTTGAATCTCAATACCGATGAACGCGGCGTCGTTATCCGCGTCAATTGCGGCTGACACGCTCGAATTTTAGGCACAAAAAAACCCGTCACCAGGACGGGTTTTTTAATTCGTACTGATTACTCAGGGCGAACTTGTGCAGCCTGCATGCCCTTCTGGCCTTTCTCGGCAACGAAGGAAACGGTCTGGCCTTCTTTCAGGCTCTTGAAGCCGTCAGATTCGATGGCCTTGAAATGAACGAACAGGTCGTCGCCGCCACCTTGAGGAGTGATGAAGCCGAAGCCTTTCTCATCGTTGAACCACTTTACGGTGCCGGTTTGGCGATTGGACATGGGTGTATCTCCAGGAAACATGATTTTCAATAGTGCGGTGTTGCCGAGGCCAACAGGGTGCACGGGGGTATCATAGTCTAAATATGCGTCCGTGGCGGCTTTTACCTTTGCATAATGCTGATCTGAGGCAAGTTTATTGTCGGATTCTCTGTTTTGAGCCTATTTTTTGGGGGCGCAGGCGGCTCTGACCACATCCTGGGCTCGCTTCACGAGGGCTGCATCCACACCGGTTCTGCTGTCCAGTTGCTCGATTTCCTGGGTGGTGAAGTTTTTCTCGATGGCGTTTGCACCGCATTCACAGTGTATTTTGGCCGTGGTCACGGTCATGCCGGGTTGCGCAGCGGCGGCGGTAATGCACTGATCCAGGTAATCGCCTTTCTTGCCGGCAGGCCAGGCGCCCGCCTGGACGCTCAGGGGCAACAGCAACACGCCTGCGGTGGCCATGGCCAGTAGGGACTGAATTCGCATGCCGGACACTCCTATTCGATCGGGTCATTCAAGAGTAGGACGCTTCTTTAGGCACTGAGAGGAAAAATCCGCTCTGGTTCACCACTTCTGAAAAAAACAGAATTATTTCTGCGTGTTGTGGCGTGTGAGCCGCGATCCGTAAAACGCTTTGTGTTAGCATCGGCGGCTTATAGATTTTTACCTCCAGTCACTCTGGTTCGTTCCCTGGCAGGCCGTTGGCTTCTGTCACTGTGAGACAGGCTTTCTTTTTGAAAGACAGGGGCGGATCGCGTACTGGCTCATCCCAACCCACGTGACCTTTGGTAGGGGTCACCACTAGGAGAGGAGGCGCCATGCCCATTATTACTCTTCCCGATGGCAGTCAACGCTCGTTCGACCAGGCGGTTACCGTCGCCCAGGTCGCAGCATCCATTGGTGCAGGTCTGGCCAAAGCCACCGTCGCCGGCAAGGTCGACGGCAAGCTGGTCGATGCGTGCGATCTGATCGAGAACGACGCCCGCCTGCAGATCATTACCCCCAAGGACGAAGAGGGGCTGGAGATCATCCGTCACTCGTGCGCTCACCTGGTCGGTCACGCCGTCAAGCAGCTGTACCCGACCGCCAAGATGGTGATCGGTCCGGTCATTGACGAAGGCTTCTATTACGATATCGCCTATGAACGTCCGTTCACCCCTGATGACATGGCTGCAATTGAGCAGCGCATGCAGCAGTTGATCGACACCGACTACGACGTCATCAAGAAGGTTACCCCGCGCGCCGAGGTCATCGAGGTGTTCAAGGCACGTGGTGAAGACTACAAGCTGCGCCTGGTCGAAGACATGCCGAACGAGCAGGCCATGGGCCTGTACTACCACGAAGAATACGTTGACATGTGTCGCGGCCCGCACGTGCCGAACACCCGTTTCCTCAAGTCGTTCAAGTTGACCAAACTGTCCGGTGCCTACTGGCGTGGCGATGCCAAGAACGAGCAGCTGCAGCGTGTCTACGGCACTGCCTGGGCAGACAAGAAGCAGCTGGCTGCGTATATCCAGCGCATCGAAGAAGCTGAAAAGCGCGACCATCGCAAGCTTGGCAAACGCCTGGGCCTGTTCCATACCCAGGAAGAAGCCCCGGGCATGGTGTTCTGGCACCCGAATGGCTGGACCCTGTACCAGGTGCTTGAGCAGTACATGCGCAAGGTGCAGCGTGACAACGGCTATCTGGAGATCAAGACCCCGCAAGTGGTCGATCGTACCCTGTGGGAGAAATCCGGGCACTGGGCCAACTACGCCGAAAACATGTTTACCACCGAGTCGGAAAGCCGCGATTACGCGATCAAGCCGATGAACTGCCCATGCCACGTGCAGGTGTTCAATCAAGGCCTGAAGAGCTACCGTGAGCTGCCGCTGCGTCTGGCCGAGTTCGGTGCTTGCCACCGTAACGAGCCGTCCGGTGCGCTGCATGGCATCATGCGTGTGCGCGCCTTCACCCAGGACGACGCCCACATCTTCTGCACCGAAGAGCAGATGCAGGCCGAAGCTGCTGCGTTCATCAAGCTGACCCTGGACGTGTACGCCGATTTCGGCTTCAAGGATATCGAGCTCAAGCTCTCCACGCGTCCTGAAAAGCGTGTTGGCTCCGATGAATTGTGGGATCGCGCCGAAGGCGCACTGGCCTCTGCATTGGACAGCGCTGGCCTGGCCTACGACCTGCAGCCAGGGGAAGGTGCCTTCTACGGGCCGAAGATCGAGTTCTCGCTGAAAGACTGTCTCGGTCGTGTCTGGCAGTGTGGTACCCTGCAGCTCGACTTCAACTTGCCGATCCGTCTTGGCGCTGAGTACGTGTCCGAAGATAACGGTCGCAAGCATCCTGTCATGCTGCACCGTGCCATTCTCGGCTCCTTCGAGCGTTTCGTCGGCATTCTGATCGAGCACTATGAGGGTGCATTCCCTGCCTGGCTGGCGCCAATGCAGGCGGTGGTCATGAATATCACCGACAAACAGGCAGAATTTGCGCTGGATGTTGAAAAAACCCTCAATGAAAGCGGATTCCGTGCCAAGTCCGACTTGAGAAATGAGAAGATCGGCTTTAAAATCCGCGAGCATACGTTGCTCAAGGTTCCCTACCTTTTGGTTATTGGGGACCGGGAAGTCGAAACACAAACCGTCGCTGTGCGTACACGTGAAGGTGCTGACCTGGGCTCGATGCCTGTCGCGCAATTCGCTGAATTCCTCGCACAAGCGGTTTCCCGGCGTGGTCGCCAAGAATCGGAGTAATCATTATTAAGCGTGATATGAGACAAGATAAACGAACTGCACCGAAGGCCCCGATCAACGAGAATATCTCGGCACGCGAGGTTCGGTTAATTGGCGCTGACGGCGAGCAGATTGGCATCGTCTCGATTGATGAAGCGCTTCGTATCGCTGAAGAAGCGAAGCTGGATCTGGTAGAAATTTCTGCCGACGCAGTCCCGCCTGTCTGCCGAGTCATGGACTACGGCAAGAGCCTTTTCGAGAAGAAAAAGCAGCAGGCTGCAGCGAAGAAAAACCAGAAGATCATCCAGATTAAAGAAATTAAGTTTCGTCCAGGGACGGAGGAAGGGGATTACCAGGTAAAACTACGCAACCTGGTACGTTTCCTTACTGATGGGGACAAGACCAAAATCTCTCTGAGATTCCGTGGTCGTGAGATGGCTCACCAGGAGCTGGGTATGGAACTGTTGAAGCGGATCGAAGCTGATCTCGCGGAATACGGAACCGTCGAACAGCATCCTAAGATGGAAGGACGCCAACTTTTGATGGTCATCGCCCCCAAGAAAAAGAAATAACCACCAGGGCACGGCAGGCCTTGCGGTTATGTTTATCCACTGAATGCGGAGTATCCGAACATGCCAAAAATGAAAACCAAAAGCGGTGCCGCGAAGCGTTTCCTGAAAACCGCTTCCGGCTTCAAGCACAAGCACGCTTTTAAGAGCCACATCCTGACCAAAATGTCGACCAAGCGTAAGCGTCAACTGCGTGGTAGCAGCCTGCTGCACCCGTCTGACGTTGCAAAAGTCGAGCGCATGCTGCGCGTACGTTAATTTCGGTCAAAGATAGAGGAAGTTACTCATGGCTCGTGTAAAGCGTGGCGTCATCGCTCGTAAGCGTCACAAGAAAATCCTGAAACTGGCTAAAGGCTACTACGGCGCTCGCTCGCGCGTATTCCGTGTTGCCAAGCAAGCGGTCATCAAGGCAGGCCAATACGCCTACCGCGACCGTCGTCAGAAGAAGCGTCAGTTCCGCGCTCTGTGGATCGCTCGTATCAACGCTGGTGCTCGTAACAACGGTCTGTCTTACAGCCGTTTGATCGCTGGTCTGAAAAAAGCGTCCATCGAGATCGACCGTAAGGTTCTGGCTGATCTGGCAGTGAACGAAAAAGCGGCGTTTGCTGCGATTGTCGAGAAGGCTAAAGCCGTTCTGGCTTAAGTACCCACGACAATCATTCGCCGTCGACATTGGCGGCGAATGTTAAACGTCATAAATAGGGGAAGAGCCTGTAAGCTCTTCCCCTATTTCGTATCTGGAGTCTGTACATGGAAAACCTGGATGCGCTGGTCTCCCAAGCCCTGGATGCTGTGGAGCGCGCTGAAGACATCAATGCCCTGGAGCAGATCCGGGTTCAATTCCTTGGCAAGAAGGGCGAGCTGACTCAGGTGATGAAGACCCTGGGCAACCTGCCAGCCGAAGAGCGCCCGAAAGTCGGCGCGCTGATCAACGACGCCAAGGAACGTGTTACCGAGGTGCTCAATGCCCGCAAGGCCGCCTTCGAAGAGGCTGAGCTCAGTGCTCGTCTGGCTGCCGAATGCATTGACGTGACCCTGCCGGGCCGTGGCCAGACTTCCGGTGGTTTGCACCCGATCACCCGTACCTTGGAGCGGATCGAGCAGTTCTTCACCCATATCGGTTACGGCATCGCCGAAGGCCCAGAGGTCGAAGACGACTACCACAACTTTGAAGCGCTCAACATTCCTGGCCACCACCCGGCGCGGGCAATGCATGACACCTTCTATTTCAATGCGAACATGCTGCTGCGTACCCACACCTCGCCGGTGCAGGTGCGGACCATGGAGTCCACTCAGCCACCTATCCGCATTGTCTGCCCTGGTCGCGTCTACCGTTGCGACTCGGACCTGACCCACTCGCCGATGTTCCACCAGGTCGAAGGCCTGCTGGTTGATCGCGGGATCAATTTCGCCGATCTCAAAGGCACCATCGAAGAATTCCTGCGGGTGTTCTTCGAGAAAGAGCTGGCGGTACGTTTCCGTCCGTCGTTCTTCCCCTTCACCGAGCCGTCGGCTGAAGTCGATATTCAGTGTGTGATGTGCAGCGGCAAAGGCTGCCGTGTCTGCAAGCAGACCGGCTGGCTGGAAGTCATGGGCTGCGGCATGGTCCACCCGAACGTCCTGCGCATGTCTGGCATCGACCCTGAAGAGTACCAGGGCTTCGCCTTCGGCATGGGTGCCGAGCGCTTGGCCATGCTCCGTTACGGCGTCAACGATTTGCGTCTGTTCTTCGACAACGATTTGCGGTTCCTTGCGCAATTTCGCTAGGTCGCGCACCCGTAACGAATCTTTCAGGAGAGCAGAATGAAATTCAGTGAAAAGTGGCTGCGCGGTTGGGTCAACCCGCAGGTATCCCGTGACGAGCTGGTTGCTCGTCTGTCGATGGCTGGCCTTGAGGTCGACAGCGTCACCCCGGCAGCCGGCCAGTTCAGTGGCATCGTCGTAGGCGAGGTGCTGAGCACCGAACAACACCCGGATGCCGATAAGCTGCGTGTCTGCCAGGTCAGCAACGGTAGCGAGACCTTCCAGGTCGTGTGTGGCGCACCCAACGTTCGCCCAGGCCTGAAAATTCCGTTTGCCATGATCGGTGCCGAACTGCCGGGCGACTTCAAGATCAAGAAAGCCAAGCTGCGTGGCGTTGAGTCCAACGGCATGCTGTGCTCGGCTGCCGAGCTGCAGATCAGTGAAGAAAACGACGGTCTGCTGGAGCTGGCTGCCGATGCACCGGTTGGCCAGGACATCCGTGAGTACCTGGACCTGGACGACGCCAGCATTGAGGTCGACCTGACCCCTAACCGTGGCGACTGCCTGTCCCTGGCTGGCCTGGCCCGTGAAGTCGGCGCCCTGTATGACGCGCCCGTTACCCGCCCGGCTGTGCCTGCCGTTGCTCCGACCCATGATGACGTTCGCTCGGTCGAGGTGCTGGCCCCGGCTGCCTGCCCACGTTACCTGGGGCGTGTTATCCGTAACGTCGACCTGTCGCGTCCGACCCCATTGTGGATGGTCGAGCGCCTGCGCCGGGCCGATGTTCGCAGTATCGACGCTGCCGTCGACATCACCAACTACGTGATGCTTGAACTGGGCCAGCCGTTGCATGCATTCGATCTCGCTGAAATCAACGGCGGTATTCGTGTGCGTATGGCCGAAGAGGGCGAGAAGCTGGTCCTGCTGGATGGCCAGGAAGTTGCGCTGCGTAGCGATACCCTGGTCATCGCCGACCATGAGCGCGCTCTGGCCATTGCGGGTGTAATGGGTGGCGAGCACAGCGGTGTTTCGGCGACTACCCGTGACATCTTCCTGGAAAGCGCCTTCTTCGAGCCGATTTCGGTGGCTGGCAAGGCTCGTTCTTACGGCCTGCATACCGACGCCTCGCACCGCTACGAACGCGGTGTCGATTCGCAACTGGCCAAGGAAGCCATTGAGCGTGCTACTGGCCTGCTGCTGGAGATCGTTGGCGGCGAAGCCGGCCCGGTCATCGAGGCGGTCAGCGAGCAGCATCTGCCGAACGTTGCGCCGATCACCCTGCGTGCCGACCGCATCAATCAGATGCTGGGCATGGAAATGGACAGCGCCGAAGTCGAGCGCCTGCTCAATGCTCTGGGTCTGAAAACTTCAGGTGGAGCAGGGCAGTGGCAGGTCGAGGTGCCAAGCCATCGTTTCGACATCAGCTTGGAAGTTGACCTGATCGAAGAGCTGGCCCGTCTGTACGGCTACAACCGCCTGCCGGTTCGTTACCCGCAAGCACGCCTGGCGCCGCAAGCCCGTGCCGAGTCGCGTGGCGAGCTGCCAGCGCTGCGTCGTCTGCTGGTTGCCCGTGGCTATCAGGAAGCGATCACCTACAGCTTTATCGACCCTAAACTGTTTGAGCTGTTCAGCCCAGGCGTCGAGCCGCTGCTGTTGGCCAACCCGATCTCCAGCGACATGGCGGCCATGCGTGCCTCCCTGTGGCCAGGTCTGGTCAAGGCCCTGCAGCACAACCTGAACCGCCAACAGGATCGTGTGCGCCTGTTCGAAAGCGGCCAGCGTTTCGTTGGTCAACTGGACGGTCTGCAGCAGCAACCCATGCTTGCCGGCGTGGTCTGCGGTAGCCGTATGCCTGAAGGTTGGGCCAATGGCCGCGACAGCATCGATTTCTTCGATGTGAAGGCAGACGTCGAAGCGCTGTTGGGCTTCTCTGGTTCGCTGGGTGATTTCACCTTTGCCGCTGGCAAGCACCCGGCACTGCACCCAGGCCAGACCGCACGCATCGAGCGTGATGGTCGCGAAGTAGGCTACCTGGGCGCCATCCACCCAGAGCTTGCGAAAACCCTGGGTCTGGATCGTCCGGTGTTTGTTTTCGAACTGGTCTTGGGCGATGTGGTTGAAGGCCGCCTGCCGAAGTTCCACGAGCTGTCGAAATTCCCGGAAGTACGTCGTGACCTGGCTTTAATTGCAGGACGTGATGTAGCTTCGAGCGCAGTGCTTGAGGTAATCCGTGAAAATGCAGGCGAGTGGCTTACAGACCTCAGGCTGTTTGACGTCTATCAGGGTAAAGGCATTGATCCCGATAGAAAAAGCCTGGCTGTTGGCTTGACCTGGCAGCATCCATCGCGCACTCTTAATGACGATGAGGTGAACGCTGCGACTCAAGACATCCTCACCTCGCTCGAACAAAGGTTGAACACCACGTTAAGGAAATAGCGTATGGGTGCTCTGACGAAAGCTGAAATGGCCGAACGGCTGTACGAGGAGCTGGGCCTGAATAAACGTGAAGCCAAGGAATTGGTCGAACTGTTTTTCGAGGAAATCAGGCACGCTCTTGAAGACAACGAGCAGGTCAAATTGTCCGGTTTCGGCAATTTCGACCTGCGTGACAAGCGCCAGCGGCCGGGCCGCAACCCGAAAACGGGTGAAGAGATCCCGATCACGGCACGTCGCGTCGTCACCTTTCGTCCAGGGCAGAAATTGAAAGCCCGAGTTGAGGCTTATGCTGGAACCAAGTCATAACGACGAGCTTCCGCCGATTCCTGGCAAACGCTACTTCACCATTGGTGAAGTCAGCGAGCTATGCGCGGTAAAACCGCACGTGCTTCGTTATTGGGAGCAGGAATTTCCTCAACTCAACCCGGTCAAGCGCCGCGGAAACCGCCGGTATTATCAGCGCCAAGACGTGCTGATGATCCGGCAGATCCGCGCCTTGCTATACGACCAGGGTTTCACCATCGGCGGCGCGCGGCTGCGCCTGTCGGGTGATGAGGCCAAGGATGACACCACCCAGTACAAACAACTGATTCGGCAAATGATTGTCGAACTGGAAGATGTACTGGTGGTTCTGAAGAAATAACCCGGCAAAGGATCAGGAAAATAATACTTCCAAAATTCAAAAGCTTAAGGTACATTCTTCAACGTTCTCAGCAACATCGAGAGCGGGTTTAGAGCCCAGTCGGGGCGTAGCGCAGCCCGGTAGCGCACTTGCATGGGGTGCAAGGGGTCGAGTGTTCGAATCACTCCGTCCCGACCATTAAATTCAATGACTTAGCCCAGTTCGGAAACGACTGGGCTTTTTCATGTGCGTGACTTTTCGGGTGACTCGGCCTTTTTTTCACGCAGTCCCGTTTTTCTTCCGCTCAGGTCGCCTATGTATCACGCGCCGCGACCAACTGCCGCTGCAACAGCTTGCTAGCACTTCATTGAACTTACGGGGGACCTTGATCTTCAGCGGGCCTGCATCGAGTGCCTTCTGCGTTTGTGCTGCGCCACATAACCACGCTGAAGCCAGACCCAGAGGTTGGTTGTAGCGCCCGCCGCTTTTGGCCCACTGGTAAGCCCTGAGGGCCAGGCACGGCTCGCGCAGCGGCATTCTCGAGACATCCTGGAGCGTTCGGCTGCCCGTCATCACTCACGCTGTGATCAGGCACATTGGCAATCAATGACTATGCTATGGCGTACCCACAAAGCGCTGTGCCTTGGTATCCGTCGTGTTGTTCTCTCAGCCATCACATGGAAGAGTAAGTCTATGAAGCCAATCCGTTCCCTTGCCTGCACTGTTGTTCTTGCTTCCATCATGTCCGCTACCAGCTTTACGGCCCTTGCCGCCGATGTGCCGTTGGGCGGTAGTGCGATAGAAGGCCATGTCGTTACGCATGTGCTGGCCGTTGATGCGGCGAATTATCAGGTCACTATTGAAGGCGCCGACAAAAAGCCGGTGACTATCCAGCTAACGGATCAAGCCAAGGCTTTGCACAACTTGAAGGTCGGCGACAACGTTGACATAACTGTTGTTCGCTCAATCGCCTATGTGCTCGACACCAATGTTGGGGGTGCGCCTGGTGTCAGCAATGAATCAATGACCACCCGCGCCGCCAAGGACAATCCTCATCCGGGTGGTGAGGCGGTTCGCCGGGTCAAGGTGACGTCGAAGATCACTCACATTGACATGAAAAAACATGAAGTGACCTTGCTGCCTCCTGAAGGAAAAGTGACAGTCCTCAAGGTTGAGGATCCCGAACTCCAGGCTCGAATGAAGAACCTCAAGGTCGGCCAGACGGTCAATGTCATTTACACCGAAGTACTGAAGGTTAAAACCTCACGCTAGCCGTGCAGGCTGACAGGCAGAAGCCTGAACGCAGCAGTATGTGCGTGCCCGTACCGGACGAGGTACTCACCGGCGTGATACCTGCGTCTGGTTACGGCCTGAGTTTTTGGCAATGTAAAGCGCTTTGTCGACTCGCTCGATCAGATCCGGTAATGCTTCGTCAGGCTGGAGCTCACCCAATCCAATCGACAAGGTAATACAGCCCGCGTGTTCATGTTGGTTGTGCTGAATGGCCTTTCGGCAGCGTTCGGCCAGCGGCAGTGATTGGTCCAGGTCGCAGCCACTGAAAATAAGCAGGAACTCCTCGCCACCCCAGCGTATGACACTGTCGTTAGCCCTTAGTGCACCAATCATGCTGCGCGACACCGCTTTTAGGACAGTGTCGCCGGCAGTGTGTCCCCAGGTGTCGTTGACGTGTTTGAAGTGGTCAATGTCGGCCAGTGCGATCGACATGGGCAGCTTGCTACCACGAGATTGCATGTAGGCCTTTTCCAGTGCCAACTCTCCAGCTGCTCGGGTTAGTGCGCCGGTCAGTCCGTCGAAGCGCACCATTTCACGAAACATCTGCTCTTCGAGTATACGAGTGGTCAGGTCGCGAAAAATGCTCACGTAATGGGTGATGTTGTCTGCCTGGTCAGTGAGTGGGGTTATTGTCTCGTCACAGTAAATCAGTTCGTTGTTCTTGCTGCGATTAACAAAGGTGCCTTTGTAGGAGCGGCCCTTTTTCAGGGTCTCCCACATGTCTTTATAAAATTCAGGATCTTGTTCTCCAGACTTGAGCATGTTCGGATTGCGGCCGAGCACCTCCGTAAGCCCGTATCCTGTGATCTTTTCGAAGCCTTTGTTGACGAATTCGATGGTGCCACTGGCGTCCGTGATAACGACGCCATCATCGGTTGCATTAAGTACGTGGGCGAACAGCTGGGTCGTATTTTGGGCGGCCATCAGGCTGCTGATGTCCTGCTGTATCGAAATGAAATGCGTGATTTCGCCGGCCGTGTTGTGTACTGGGGAAATATTCCACTCAACGGTGTAAGGGCGTCCATTCTTGCGGTAGTTGATTGTCGAGCCTTGAAAATGGGTGCCATCCCGCAGGCACTGGCGCAGCCGATCAATCACCTCGGGATTGGTCGCCGGCCCTTGGAGTATACGAGCGTTACGTCCCAGTAACTCATCTTCGCGGTAGCCAGTCATTCGCAGGAAAGCTTGATTAGCGTAGAGAATACGATGCTCGCCTTCGTCAGCGTCTGTCAGTAAAACGGCATTGAATGACTGATCAAGTGCAAGTGCAATCACGCTCGGATCGATGTGACTGGCAATGGTTTTCATATGCGGGGAACACTCCCTGTCTGAGCCGGAGCTCGATGGTGGCAGGTTGTTGGTGCTGATGCAAAATGACGCAGTCGGCTGGGCGCCTTCGATTGTTATGGGCTGATAGGCCATCGCGCTCCGGTAATGAGCTGGATAATCGATTTTTCACCTCAACATCTGCTCCAGAATGGTCTGTACCGGCCCGCGGGAGTCAGTTGCTGATACCATGTTCGCAGTTTCAATCGGGTGCCCGAGCTCAGGCCGCATCAAACGCTGGTGAGGTAGTCTTGGATGAATCTCTTGCTCAGTCGTTGAAGCTAATCGGCACCGCCCAGCAGCTCTCTAATCCGGGTGCGGCGTCTGTTGTCTGGTATTTTCCTTGGGGCATGTCATGAATGATTTTGAAAGTGCGTCCATAAGAGCGCTGGCCTTTCTGCGTCGCACGCTAGGCTTCCAGCTGTGCATGGTGACCCGAACCGAGGGCAACGACTGGACGGTATTGCACAGTGACGACCGGGGTTATGGTGTCGTTCCTGGCGACGTCTTCAATTGGGACGACTCCTTCTGCAGTGAGATGGTCAAGGGGCTTGGGCCAAACATTGCCTCGGACTCAAGCCAGGTCCCTGCTTATGCCGCTGCCGAAATAGG
The DNA here is from genome assembly GCF_001695625.1 of Pseudomonas defluvii. Lineage (GTDB taxonomy): Bacteria > Pseudomonadota > Gammaproteobacteria > Pseudomonadales > Pseudomonadaceae > Aquipseudomonas > Aquipseudomonas defluvii. Next base: position 6,637 of record NZ_MBPN01000077.1, on the reverse strand, counting down.
CCGGAAAATACCAATTGGAGCCTACATTGGCGTGCCGCTTCTGCTTGCGGATGGACGCTTGTTTGGGACGTTGTGCGGCATCGATCCTCAGTCCAAGCCCGATAGCATTTCCGAGCATCAGGGACTGATTGAGCTGGTGGGCGAAATGCTCAGCACGATTCTGCAGATGGAGCTCAGGGTCGACGAAGAAGAGAGGCGGGCTGAGCGTTATCAGGCTCAAGCGCTCACAGATGCGTTGACGGGGGTCTACAACCGTGCGGGATGGGTTCAGCTTCTTGCCAAGGAAGAAGCGCGCTACCAGCGTTATCGCCAGTCTTCTGTTGTGATCGTCGTCGATCTGGATGAGTTGAAGGCCATTAACGACCGCGATGGTCATGCCGCTGGCGATGTATTGATCAAGCGTGCAGCGTTTGCATTGCAGAAGGCGTCCAGGGCTGAGGATATTGTCGCAAGGCTGGGGGGCGATGAGTTCGGCATCATTGGCGTCAACTGTGACTGGGCTGGTGGTCTGGCGCTGTGCGAGAGGATCAAGGAAACGCTTGAAGAGGAAGGCATCAAGGCGTCCTATGGACTTGCCGTGACCAACAAGACTGTCCGTATCTCCGAGGCGCTGACGATTGCAGACCGTGCAATGTATGAGCAAAAGCGCCAGCGCAAGTCTGCTGATGCCGAACGGCTTCAGGGTATGCACGGCGTGTAACAGCCTTATCCTGGAGCGTGCGCGCGCTAGGCGGGCACGCTCGGTGCGTTAGCTCAAACGCTTCAGGAAGTGATGGCAGGCAATCTGATAGTGGCGCTGCATGTAGAGCCGATGTGCCGCGCCCCGGTCAGTTCCAACACCGGAGTCAAGGTGAACGGCTGAACAGCCCAGGCGTTCTGCTTCTGCCTCTACCCAGGCAAGCAGCGCTGAACCGAAACCGTTTCCACGCCATTGCGGGAGTGTTGCAATGTCGACGACGTAAAGCGACTTTCCTAACCAGAGGGAGTGTTGGATGCGATAACCCAATGCACAGACTGCATCGGGCGATTCATCTGTCCAAAGTCCGATCAGGTTGTAGCCATTCGGACGAAGAAACTCATCAACCTGAGTAACAATTTCAGTCGCAGAGTATCGCGGCCATAACTCGCATAGGGCCGCCGCAGCCATTGCTGTTTCACCGGCACTTACGGTTTTGATTGTGAAGGACATGAGTGTCTCCGTGGCTGTCCATGCAATTTGACGGTTATTTCCCAGGTGGCCTGATTGCTAGCACTTGTCGTTTGCTTCAAGCAGTCTCCCCTTGGCGGCGTGAACATGCTTGATCAGCAACTTCTCCAGTTGCTCCCACAGTGCCGGTTCAGTACTGAATGCTACGTTGAAGCGCATCCAGCCTGTGGCTTGTGAGTCGACCATGAACAACTGCCCGGGGCCGAGCATGATGCCGTGTTTGAGGGCTTCGTCAACCAGCGAGGCACTGTCGGGAATGGCCGGGTGACGGGTCCAGATGTACATGCCTTCATCTGAATCGACAAACAACTCGAAGCCCAGCCGGGTGAGCTGGCGGCTGACTTCCTGTTGCGCTTCCGACAGGCGTTGGCGCATGCGCTTGAGGTGTTTGCGCCATCGGCCATCGGTGATAGCCGCATACACCACGCGTTCCATGACCTGTGAGGTGGTCAGGCCAGAGCGCATCTTCAGGTGCAGCAATTGCTGCATCAGCGAGGGGTTGGCCAGCATGTAGCCGACGCGCACGTTGGGGGAGATGCTTTTGGAATAGCTGCCGACGTACACCACCTGTTGTAGGTGATCGAGGCTGGTCAGGCAGGGCAGGGGCTCGGCGATCATGTCGGCGTAGAGGTTGTTTTCCACAATCCGAAAGCCGTGCTGCGAGGCGAGCTGCAGCAGGCGGTGCAATTGCACGAGGGGCGTGCGCGAGCAGGTCGGGCTGTGCAGGTGCGGCTGGGTGAAAAACACCGTCGGGCGGTGGTGCGCGAGCAGCCGTTCAAGGTGGTCCAGGTCGTAGCCTGCCGGGGTGCGCGGCACACCGATCAGGGTGGCCCCCTGGAAGCGCAGGATGCTCATCAGGTTGGGGTAGCCGGGGTCGTCCACCAGCACCACGTCGCCCGGTTGCACCAGCGTGCGCACAGCCAGGTCCAGCGCCTGGCTGCCGCCATGGGTGAGCATCAACTGGGTAGGCGGCACGACGATGCGCAGGTCCTGCTGCAAGTTCTGGGCGGTGAGCGTGCGCAACTCCAGCAGCCCCATGGGGTCGCCATAGCCACTGAGCTCCATCACGCTGCTGGCAACCTGACGCAAGCCTCGACGCAGTCCGTCTTCGAACATCCAGTCGTTTGGCAGCCAGCCGCAGCCGGGTTTGAAGGCCAGTTGCCGGCTTTCAAAAATCTGCTGCAAGTACCACTCGGAGTTAAACGTGGGTTTGACCGGGCGCGGTTTGCTGGCTTGTGCGTTGATCCGCTCGTTTGCCGAGCGGTTGACGAAGAAGCCCGCATTGCCCCGACTGATCAGCAGGCCTTGGGCGACCAGACGGTCGTAGGCTTCGACTACGGTAAACGTGCTGACCGAATAGGTGGCGGCGAAGGCGCGAATCGACGGTACTTTTGCGCCGGGTTTGAGGGTGTTGTTCTCGATCAACTCACGCAGCCCATTGATGATCTGGTTGACCAATGGGGGCGATGCGTCGGGTCGTAATTCAAACATGGGGAAGCTGTGCCTTCAAATGAGCGTACCACCAAGCACCTGCAGGAAAACGGAGTGTGCTGCATCGGCGACCTGTACAGTGCAGTGACGATTTGTGCGCGCTGTGCATGGCTCTTGGCGTCAGACATTTTTACATTAGGTGTCAGTTATCGCCAGACCAAAGCCGTTGAAGCTTCATGAACAATCACAATCTATCCGATGCTTTTCCGACGGAGAGTGCTCCGTTCACGTCTTTTCCGCTGATGTCGTCGCCTATTGGTGCCGTTCATCCGTCCCTTGCACCACACCTCAGGCCCACCGGACGAGCCTGAGCACGATAGAAACCCTGCCCAACGCGGCCGTTTGTCGGCTCGGGCACACCATCGTGCACACAATCAGACAGCTGATGCAGAGGTGAACGCGACGACCGTCGTGCTTTCACGAGTTTCCTTAGATAAAAAGAACACGAGGTAGACTACTGATGGACGCAACATCCACATCCACTTCCACAGCGAAGGCGGAGCATGAGAGCAAGCTCAGTGCTTCGCTCAAATCGCGCCACCTGACCATGATGTCGATTGCCGGGGTCATCGGCGGCGCATTGTTCGTCGGCTCTGGCAGTGTGATCCACAGCGCTGGCCCGGCTGCCGTACTCGCCTATCTGGCCGGTGGCATCCTGGTGGTGCTGATCATGCGCATGCTTGGCGAAATGGCCACGTCATCGCCTGATACGGGTTCGTTTTCCACCTATGCCGAACGCGCTATTGGCCGTTGGGCCGGTTTCACCATCGGTTGGCTGTATTGGTGGTTCTGGGTCATCTTGATGGCGTGGGAAGCCTACGTCGCAGGCAAGATTCTGCACGGCTGGTTCCCCTCGGTCAGCATCAACACCTTCACGTTGATCGCTACCCTGACGCTGATTGGCGTCAACTTCTTCAACGTCAAGCACTACGGTGAGTTCGAGTTCTGGTTCGCCCTGATCAAGGTGGTGGCCATTGTCTGCTTCCTTGTGGTCTGTGGCATGGCCGTGGTCAATTTGTGGCCGACCGGTGAAGTGCATGGCATCAGCAACCTGACGGCGGTGGAAGGCTTCATGCCCAATGGCATTGAGTCGGTCGTTGTAGCCATGCTTGGGGTGATGTTCGCGTTCCTCGGTGCTGAAATCGTTACCATCGCTGCGGCCGAATCGAAAAACCCTTCCGAGCAGATCGTCAAGGCGACCAACTCGGTGGTTTGGCGTGTATGCCTGTTCTACGTGGGTTCGATCTTCCTGATCGTAGCGCTGGTGCCGTGGAACGATCCGCTGCTGGGCCAGTCGGGCTATGGTTCTTACCGTCGTACGCTGGAGCTGTTGGGCATCCCTGGCGCTGAGATGGTGATGAACTTCGTGGTTCTGACCTCGGTGAGCAGCTGCATGATTTCGGCGCACTACACGGCCTCGCGCATGCTGTTCTCCCTGGCGACCCGTGGCGATGCGCCGGCGATCTTCAAGATGACCCGCGCCGGCAGCGGCGTACCGGTATTCTCGATTCTCGGTTCATGCTCGGTAGCGGTGTTTGTTGCCCTGATCAACTTCAGCGACACTCTGCGGCCCAAGGATGTACTGGACGTACTGATGAACACCACCGGCATGATTGCCATGCTGGTTTACCTGGTGATCGCATTCTCGCAACTGAAAATGCGTCGCAAGCTGGAAGCCGAAGGTAAGCAGATTCGTCTGAAGATGTGGCTGTTCCCTTGGCTGACCTACCTGGTGATTGCGTTCATCATCGCGTGCCTTGTGACCATGGCTTTCGTTGATGAGTACCAGGTGCTGGTGATCTCTACCGGTATCGCGTCCATCGTCGTGGCGCTCATGGGTGTAGTGGTTCACCGTCGTGCTCTGAAAAACAAGGCTGCCTGAAGCAGCCTCCCTTCCTGGGCGACTTCGGTTCGCCCGGATCCGCGCCTGGCGTCAGCCAGGCGCTGCGCGTAACCGGTGCCTGTCAGCTATTCAGGCGCCGGTAAACGTCGATTTCGCGCTTTTCTCAAGGCCCTGCCGGTAAAGATGCCGGACACTGCCCCAGCCAACCGCCCAGTACGTGCTGACAGATGACGATCTGTACTGCTTGTTTGCAGTACGTTGGTCATGCTGAAAGGTCACTGCACTTTAACGTTAATGGTTGAACAGCTTGGTTGGTTAACAGGCATTGGCGAGATATTGATTTGAAATAGTCGTCTGCCTGGTTAATTTCAAGAACGTATACGCCACCTGTGGCTACTTGGGGGTATGAATGAGTCTGTCAAGAATGTGACGACATGACGCTATATGTTATTGGATCCAATGAAGATGATTGATTATCAAGGGGAATGAGATTTATTGCTATCACGGTTGTTGCGGCGCTTGCATGCCGTGGGCATAGACTAAAATGTGAGCCCAGCAATTCATGGGTTGTGTTTAAACATCATGACAATTAGTTACCGTTGGTCGGGTTCCGTTAAAACAGCGATCTCCAGAAACTAAGCGCTACTATATTGATATCAAGCCTAGTGTTTCTTTTTATTGAAAAAATGCTTGATATATAAAGGTTTCTATCCCTTGCATTTGCACGGGAGGGGGAATGAAGTGGAGCCGGTCACTCTAGCTATCCGACATCTGCGCGATGAGCAAATGCTGCTGCGGCAAGGGGGGCTTTACTGGCTGTCCATTGACCATGTGAGCGACGCCAAAATATTGGCATTTCAGTTTCTGGAAGGGCTAGGGCACATTCAAGCGGCCACTTTGGTGTGCTTCAACCAGGACCCCCAAGAGGTTGTTGCCCCGTTGGGACGACACGCAGGCCCCGCCACGTTGAGGCTGTTTGAAGTGCCTGAGGCTTCAATCAGATCGGCGCTCGAATCGTTGAACCATGAATTGAGCCGAGCCGCTGTCAAAATGGGCAGCCCAATCGTTTTGATGCTGCCTGCAGCCACTTGGCAGGGGTTCGGCAGCCAGAATTTGCAACGCTGGTGTGAGAGCCTGGCAACCTGGTTGGATAGGCACGGCTGCACATTGCTGGTGCTGTGTCATGGCCAGGCTCCGAAGCTTCATGCACATTTGATAAGCCTGAATGAGCGGCTTTCCGGGCTGGCGCGGCTCTATCGTCGTGACGGTGTTACCCGCTATCAACTGAGTTATTGGCACAGTCCGCTGGGCGTGTGCAGTGAGCAGGAGTTTGAGCTGGAGGCACATCCTGAGGGATTCGCGCTGGCTGTGTTCGAACGTACCAATCCGCAACCGACGCAGGGTGAGGACCAACGGCTCTACCTGGCGCTGCGCTCGGTACTGGAAGGCATATCACCACTGTCTCATCAGTGGAGGCAGTTCGATAACTATGACGACCTTTTTCTCCAGGCAAGCCGGGCAAAAGCTGCAAGCGTCATAGTGGGGGTAACGAACAATCTGCAAGTCGAGGAACTCGCCCAGCGACTGTATGAGTTGCGCGAGCGCTGCGGCATTTCGCTGAAAATCATCGTACGGGAATTGGCCGCTTGCTTACGCTATCGGGATGAGCGTCTGTTGGTGTCCTGTGGGGCGAATATTATCGTGCCCTATGGGGTTTCGCCGGCCTGTTTCTTCAGTTTGGTTGACAGTGTTCAGGGGCAGGTTTGGCGGCATAGCCTGAATATCAAGTTAAACGAGTTGTTTGAGCGGCTTCGGCCACCGACGGTGTGTGGTGTGGTGTCGCCGCACCAATTCATCACGATACTGGACCCCATCTATGAGTGTGAAGCCGGGGAGGTCAGCCATCAATTGTTGAGGTTGCAGCCCCGCAATGGCCTGGCGGCTGAGCAATACCTCGACCAGATCGATCTACGTCGTCTTGGCGATATTGCATGCGTACTCGACGGTGTGTTGTATCTGTATAGTGGATCCACCTTTTGAGACAGTGACTACGGGGTAGTTTAAGCTGTCGTCCTCGAAAGGATGACAGCAAATGG
>NZ_MBPN01000076.1 GCF_001695625.1 Pseudomonas defluvii | reverse complement strand
AAAAACACCCCGACTGGTTCGGGGTGTTTTTGTTTGTGTTGAGCTAGCGCCGGGTCGCCCGGGGCTGAAACATGTTGGTATGAGCCAAAGACTACCCGTGTGTTGTTACTGTGCATGCTGTTGTAAGTGATCACTTACAGTGTGCGTAAGCCAAAGCTGTAGGCGCGAGTAAATCGTTGCCGCTTTCACAGTCGGTATTTGTTTATCTGTTTGATAAATAAAGATTTTTATTTTTGCTTGGGTAACCCTCAGGTCTTTTTTTGAGAGGTTTTGCCAGTTGCTCCAGGCGCTCCAGCGATTACTATCTGCCCTGTGTCCACGGATTTGGACACAGGCCTTCAAGGATGAGGGTCAAGGACATCGCAGGATGCGATTCATCAGGATGATGAAAGGGAATAAAGGGACTACGGAAAAATGTGGGCGGGTCAAACCGCCCCTTTTTTTGTCCGCAAAAAAGAAAAGGCCCCTGTAGGGGCCTTTTGCGTAGAACGAGAGCGTTTAGCGCTCCAGATCCTTGATCTTGCCTTTGACACCGTCGAATTCCTCGGCATCGGGCAGTGCATCTTTCTTCTCGGTGATGTTTGGCCAGATCTCAGCCAGCTCAACGTTCAGCTGGATGAACTCCTGCATATCCTCAGGCACTTCGTCCTCAGAGAAAATGGCTTGTGCCGGGCATTCAGGCTCGCACAGCGCACAGTCGATGCACTCATCCGGGTGAATGACCAGGAAGTTCGGGCCTTCGTAGAAGCAGTCCACCGGACAGACTTCTACGCAGTCGGTGTACTTGCACTTGATGCAGTTGTCGGTGACGACGAAGGTCATTTCTAATTTTCTCCTCAGGCGACGGCAGCACAGCCCTTCCAGACAGGGCCGCGGGGTTTGGTAGATGGCTGCAGACCAGGCTAGTAATCTGCAGTGTCGCCAAACCGCGCGGGATTCTATCAGCTTGTGGGACGGTGCGTTAGATCAGAGTCTTTAGTGTATAGAGCATTTCGAGCGCCTGACGAGGTGTCAGGTTATCAATATCGGTTTTGCTGATTTCCTCCAGCACCGGGTGCGGTAGGCTGGCGAACAGATCGCTCTGGTGCGGCACCGCTGGCGCGCCTCTGTCGGCTACAGGCGCTGCGTCATGCGGCAGGCTCGCGGTTTCCAGGCGGCTCAGGTGTTCGCGGGCACGCTGAATAACCGGGCCAGGTACGCCGGCCAGTTGGGCAACCGCGAGGCCGTAGCTCTGGCTGGCCGGGCCAGGCAGTACATGGTGCAGGAACACGATACGTTCGTTGTGTTCGGTGGCATTGAGGTGCACGTTGGCTACCAGCGGTTCGCTCTCGGGTAGTACGGTCAACTCGAAGTAGTGCGTGGCGAACAGCGTATAGGCGCGCAGTTGCGCCAAGCGCTCGGCTGCGGCCCAGGCCAGCGACAGGCCGTCAAAGGTACTGGTGCCGCGCCCCACTTCATCCATCAGCACCAGGCTGCGTTCGGTAGCGTTATGCAGGATGTTGGCGGTTTCGCTCATCTCGACCATGAAGGTCGAGCGGCCGCCGGCGAGGTCATCGCTGGAGCCGATCCGGGTGAAGATGCGGTCAACCAGCGACAGCTCGCAACTGGCCGCCGGTACGAAGCTGCCGATGTGTGCCATGAGCACGATCAATGCGGTCTGGCGCATGTAGGTGGATTTACCGCCCATGTTCGGACCGGTTATCACCAGCATGCGGGTGTTGTCATCGAGTGCCAGGTCGTTGGCCACGAACGGGGTGGTCAGTACCTGCTCGACCACCGGGTGGCGCCCCTGGCTGATCCGCATGCACGGCTCGTCGACGAACGTTGGGCAGTTCAGATCGAGGTTCAGCGCGCGCTCTGCCAGGTTGCTCAGGACGTCCAGCTCTGCCAGTGCCGCGGCGGTGTCCTGCAAGGGCGGCAGATGGCTGATCAGGTTTTCCAGCAGCGCTTCATAGAGCATTTTCTCCCGCGCCAATGCGCGGCTTTTAGCCGACAGCGCCTTGTCTTCGAAGGTTTTCAGCTCAGGCGTGATAAAGCGCTCGGCACCTTTGAGGGTCTGGCGACGGATGTAGTCGGCAGGTGCCTGTTCAGCCTGCTTGCTGGGCAGTTCGATAAAGTAGCCGTGGACACGGTTGTAGCCGACCTTGAGGTTGGCCAGGCCGGTACGAGCTTTCTCGCGAGCCTCCAGGTCAATCAGGAACTGGCCGGCGTTTTCGCTCATCGACAGCAGCTCGTCCAGCTCGCTGTCATAGCCCGTCTTGAGGACGCCGCCGTCGCGGATCACCGCAGGCGGATTGTCGATGATCGCTTTTTGCAGCAGGTCAGCCAGTTCCGGGTAGGTGCCGGCGATAGCCGCCAGGCGTGCCAGGTGCGGTGCCTCCAGCTCGGCCATTGCGTTTTGCAGCTCAGGCAATGCACCCAGTGCATCGCGCAGGCGAGCCAGGTCGCGAGGGCGGGCATTACGCAGGCCAATCCGGGCCAGGATCCGTTCGATGTCGCCGATTTCCTTCAGCTGTGGCTGCAGCTTTTCAAAACGGTAGCCATCAAGCAGGCAGCGAATGGAGCTCTGGCGTGCCAGCAGCACCTTCAGGTCGCGCAGGGGGCGGTTCAGCCAACGGGTCAGCAAACGGCTGCCCATGGCGGTCTGGCAGCGGTCGATGACCGATTGCAGGGTATTGTCGCGCCCGCCTGCAAGGTTGACGTCCAGCTCAAGGTTGCGGCGGCTGGCACCGTCGAGTACGACAGTATCGTCAAGCCGTTCGTGCTTGAGGCTGCGCAGATGGGGCAGGGCGGTACGCTGGGTTTCCTTGGCGTAGCCGAGCAGGCAACCGGCAGCACCGATGGCCAGGGTCAGCTTCTCGCAGCCAAAACCTTTTAGGTCTTGGGTTGCGAACTGCTGGCACAGGCTCTTGCGGGCTGAGTCACGGTCGAAGTCCCAAGGCGCGCGGCGTCTGGCGCCACGACGCTTCTCGGCGGGCAAGCCCTGTGGCCAATCATCCGGGATCAGCAGTTCCACCGGGTTGATTCGTTCCAGCTCGGCTAGCAGGTTCTCCAAGCCCTTGAGCTCCTGAACGGTGAAGTTGCCGCTGGTGATGTCCAGTACTGCAAGACCAAAGAGGCGCTCATCGCCCAGTACGGCAGCGATCAGGTTGTCACGGCGTTCATCAAGTAACGCCTCATCGCTGACCGTGCCTGGGGTGATAATGCGTACGACCTGACGCTCGACCGGCCCTTTGCTGGTTGCCGGATCGCCGATCTGCTCGCAGATCACCACCGACTCGCCCAGTTTCACCAGCTTGGCCAGGTAGCCTTCTGCTGCATGGAAGGGGATACCGCACATGGGGATCGACTGGCCCGCTGACTGCCCGCGGGCAGTCAGGGTAATGTCCAGGAGTTTTGCGGCTTTCTTCGCATCTTCGTAGAAGATTTCGTAGAAGTCGCCCATGCGGTAGAACATCAGCTGATCTGGGTGCTGGTTCTTCAGCTTCCAGTATTGCTGCATCATCGGGGTGTGTGCGGAAAGATCAGACATTCAAGGCCTTACAGCGAGCAGTCTTTTGGACAATTGCGAATCGCCTAATACTACAGGGATTTTTTCTGCATTGCTGGCGCTTGGGTAATGTCAATTGCATGCTGGGTCAGTGAGTTGGATGCTCTTTATGCTCATGCATTTTAAGTTCGCTCGGCTGCATTCATTGCTTAGCGCAGCCGGCTGTGAATGCCCTTTAAACTGCTGCGTGCTGCGACACTCGATGCCGCAAGGGCGGAGCAGTAGTCGCGTGACCTGCCGCGAGCGTTTCTGCCACACGATGCTTGGTGTAGGGTAGGGCGCAAGACTTTCAAGGAGTTTGCCATGGACCCAATTACCGTTCTTGCCGCCCGGCTGGGTGAGCATCTGCGTCGCTTCAAGGCTCATGTGACCACCGCCGAGTCCTGCACGGGGGGCGGCATTGCCGAGGCGATCACCCGAATTCCTGGCAGCTCGGCCTGGTTCGAGGCCGGTTATGTCACCTACTCCAATGCACAGAAGACCCGCCAACTCGGGGTTCCTGCGGCGTTGTTCGGCCAGGTTGGTGCAGTCAGTCAGGAGGTTGTCGAGGCCATGGTGCGAGGTGCGCAGGCTGCCAGCGGGGCACGTTTTGCTGTGGCGGTCAGTGGTGTGGCCGGCCCGGAGGGTGGTTCTGCTGCCAAGCCGGTGGGCACTGTATGGCTGGCGTGGGCCGACGGCGAGCAGGTGACGGCCGAGCGCAGGCACTTCGAGGGTGACCGCGAAGCGGTTCGCCGACAAGCGGTAATCGCCGCGCTAGACGGCTTGTTACAGCTTGGGGCGGAGTAAATCGCTATTCGGGGGTAGGCGGAAACAAAACCCTGTGAAATAATACTGGCTACTTATACAGGTGTTCTGGCCGTCAGGGCCTATCGATTACGTGAGGACTTCAATGGACGACAACAAGAAGCGTGCCTTGGCTGCGGCCCTGGGTCAAATCGAACGTCAATTCGGTAAAGGCGCTGTCATGCGCATGGGTGACCATGAGCGCCAGGCGATCCCGGCCATCTCCACTGGCTCGCTGGGGCTGGACATTGCCCTGGGTATTGGCGGTCTGCCAAAAGGCCGTATCGTCGAGATCTACGGCCCTGAGTCGTCCGGTAAAACCACGCTGACCCTTTCGGTGATCGCTCAGGCCCAGAAAATGGGTGCTACTTGCGCTTTCGTCGACGCCGAACACGCACTCGACCCGGAATACGCTGGCAAGCTGGGCGTCAATGTCGACGACTTGCTGGTTTCGCAGCCTGACACGGGTGAGCAGGCACTGGAAATCACCGACATGCTGGTGCGTTCCAATGCGGTTGACGTGATCATCGTCGACTCCGTTGCCGCATTGGTGCCAAAGGCTGAAATCGAAGGTGAAATGGGCGACATGCACGTGGGCCTCCAGGCTCGCCTGATGTCCCAGGCCCTGCGTAAGATTACCGGCAACATCAAGAACGCCAACTGCCTGGTGATCTTCATCAACCAGATCCGCATGAAGATCGGTGTGATGTTCGGTAGCCCGGAAACCACCACCGGTGGTAACGCGCTGAAATTCTACGCCTCGGTTCGTCTGGACATCCGCCGTACCGGCGCGGTCAAGGAAGGCGACGAAGTGGTCGGTAGCGAAACCCGCGTCAAGATCGTCAAGAACAAGGTGGCCCCGCCATTCCGCCAGGCCGAGTTCCAGATCCTCTACGGTAAGGGCATCTACCTCAACGGCGAGATCATTGACCTGGGTGTGCAGCACGGTCTGCTGGAAAAATCGGGCGCCTGGTACAGCTATCAGGGCAGCAAGATTGGTCAAGGCAAGGCCAACTCGGCCAAGTTCCTGCAGGATAACCCGGAGATCGCTGCCACCCTTGAGAAGCAGATCCGCGACAAGCTCCTGAACCCGGGGGCGGTAGAGGCTGCTGGTAAGGCTGCGGTCGCCGATGCCGCTCCTGAAGACGATTTGGTCGACGCTGACGCTGACTTCTGATCCCGCCCATGTCCGTCGTACTCGATACCCCCGTCGCCGTAAGGCGGACAGCCATGGACCTGCTCGCGCGCCGCGAGCATGGTCGTGTCGAGTTGACGCGCAAGTTGCGTCAGCGCGGCGCATCTCCCGAGATGATCGAACAGGAACTTGACCGTTTGACGGACGAGGGGCTGCTCAGTGAGGCTCGCTACCTGGAAAGCTTCATCAGTTACCGCTCTCGCTCCGGCTATGGCCCTGCTCGCATACGAGAGGAGTTGAGTCAGCGCGGTTTGCAGCGCTCGGATATCGAGCAGGCCCTGCGTGAGTCAGGGGTAGACTGGCAGGCGCAATTGCTCGATGTCTGGCAGCGCAAGTTCGCAGGGCAATTGCCTAGCGATCCTCGCGGTCGCGCCCAGCAAACCCGCTTTCTGGTTTACCGGGGCTTCCCCATGGACTTGGTCGGCCGCTTGCTGAGCGGCCGAGGTCTGGATGACTAACGTTCCGGGTACTCAGCCTCGATCACATAGCTTCACGTGACCTTCAGCGCTTCCCGTGCATGCTGTGTGGTGTGCATGGGTTGGGGTTTGGCCCAGTTTTCCGGATGGTTGATGAAGTCCACCAGTTCGCGCAGGCGACCGTAATCGCGTCCATTGAAGGCGAAAGCCAACCGATGCAGGTGGCTGAATTGCGGGTCGTCAAGCTCCACGCAGCTGTGGGCGTGTTGATGGAAATGACCATGCTGGCGTAGATCTGCAAACACTTCTGCAATATCGAGCATCGCTGCGTCGCTGAGGCGATGATGCATGCGAATGATGAACTGGGTCTTCATCCAGCGACTGGAGTGGTAGTTACTGTAGAACTGGTTGATCTCTTCGACCGCTTCCTCTGTGCTGTGCACCAGGCGCAGCAACTTCATGTCGCTTGGCAGGATGTAGCGGTTTTCCTCCAGCTGAAGGGTAATGAATTTCAGGGCGTCCTGCCAGAATGAGCCGCCAGGGGCATCCAGCAGTACCACGGGTACCAACGGGCTTTTGCCCGTCTGGATAAGGGTCAGGACCTCCAGTGCTTCATCCAGCGTGCCAAAGCCACCAGGGCATAGCACCAGCGCATCGGCCTCTTTCACGAAGAAGAGTTTGCGGATGAAGAAGAAGTGGAACGGCAGCAGCTTGTCTGTGCCTTCGACTGTTGCGTTGGCGTGTTGCTCGAATGGCAGGGTGATATTGAAACCCAGGCTATGTTCCACGCCAGCGCCTTCATGGGCGGCAGCCATGATGCCACCACCAGCACCTGTGATGACCATCATGTCCGAGCGCGCCAGGGTGGCGCCCAGTTCTTTTGCCAGGCCATACATGGGGTGTTCGATCGGGGTTCGGGCCGAGCCGAAGACCGTTACCTTGCGCTGGCCTTTGTACTGTTCCAGCACGCGGAAGGCATGATCCAGTTCGCGCAGGGCCTGGAGGGTGATCTTCGCATTCCAGCGGTTGCTGTCGTCATGCGCCATCCGCAGGACGGTCAGCATCATGTCCCGGTAGAGCGACAAGTTGGGGCTGTTGGGGGCGACCAGCTTCAGTTGTTCGTCGACGTTGTCGAGGTTGATTCCGTTGTTCTTGAAGTAGTTCGCAAGAAGCTCATTCGGTTTGTTAGGCATTCAACTTCTCCTTTTGCAGCAAAACTGCTGGCCAGAACGCGTATTTCGATCTGGCTGCAACACTCATGTGTTGCTGGCTGCTTCAGTCCGATTTGCGAGGTCGGCATCTCGATAGGCTCTCTGGGCCTACTGGCAGCACTGATTATCGGTATGGCTATTGTTGCCGCCAGAGGCAGTAGTGTACCGGGTGTGGATACGCCTCTTTGTTGTGCCCGAAATAAAAGTGGTGGTTGGTTATTAATCTAGACCCTGTCGGGTGTTCATGCTGTCGTGATGACCTGTTCTTCATAGCATAACGATCATGGATTCATGTCGTTTCAGGTGCAGATGTCGACCGCTCATCTGATCGGATCCAATTAGCAGAGCAATCTGATTAACTTCAAGGACGATCACAGTGTTTGAGTGCAGGGAGGCATAACCTATGCGTCGGTTGATTCTGGATGTGGATACACAGTTATATGCGTCGCTGCAAATTGCAGCGCAGGCCGGTGACCTGAGCCTTGAGGAGGAGTGCCTGCGACGTCTCGAAGGGGGAGAGTGTCGTTCGCGTTACATCCAGGCACTCGTGTCCGAGTTGCGTGCCGATGAAGAGCAGCGGCGCGCTAGTGAGGGGTAACCAGATTATTTCTTTTTCTGGCTCAGGCCGCAGTCGGAGGCGTTGAAGCGCTGTACGGCTATTGGGCGATTGGTTTTGTACTCGGTAAATTCGTAGCGTAGAACCGCGCCGCGCGCCAGTAGCTGACGGTAGCCCGTGTTACGACAGACGCTGGCGCCCAATTGTCCACGAACCATATCCGGGTTCGCTCGCATTTGCTGCGCATGGCTTTCTCGTACGCTCAAATGGTTGATCAGTTCCTTGCCATCAACGGTGTAACCTTGGTCGAGAATGTCCTCGTTGATCGCCCGAGGTGTGCCAACACTGCTTTCCTTGGCAACCTTGTCCAGCATTTTGCCAAGCTCATAGTCCTGCAGCGAAGCAGCATTTGCCGCCAGAGGCAGAGCCAGCAACAGGCCGAGGGTTGGGGCGATAAAGCGCAGCATGAATTTCTCCTGGTTCGGTAACTGGCGGTTGGACCTGCGCTCTTGCGTTGCGTTCCACCATCGGCAGGCCTGTTTGCGCCAGCGCGCATCGATAGGCTGGCGATTATAGGGGAGCACAGAGCCCGGCTCCATGGCAAAAACACTCGGTGGCTGACGGCCTCTGGTAAACTGCGTCAATTGTCTCCTGCCTTCGTTGTGCCATCCATGACCCATGCTGTCTCCCGTCTGCGAGCCGATCGCCTGGCCCGCAGCGTCAAACCTTTTGTTGCACGTGGTTCGCGTGCGCCTCGTTGCCCAGGCTGTCGAGTCATTGACAGCCATTGCCTGTGTGCGTGGAAGCCACGGGTTGCCGCCGAGTCGGCCATGTGCCTGTTGATGCATGATACCGAGCCACTGAAACCGACCAATACGGGATGGTTGATTGCCGACATCATTGCCGACACGACGGCTTTTGGCTGGCAGCGCACCTCAGTGGATGAGCAGTTGCTGGCACTGCTGGAACAGCCTCACTGGCAGCCTTACATTGTGTTCCCGGGGGAGTTTGTCGAGCCGCAACGGGTGGTGACCGAGGTTGTTCGTGAACCTGGCAAGCGGCCGCTATTCATCTTGCTGGATGCGACCTGGACCGAGGCGCGAAAAATGTTTCGCAAGAGCCCGTACCTGGACCGCTTCCCTGTACTGAGCCTGCAACCTGAGCAACTGTCACGCTATCGTCTGCGTCGGTCCAAGCGCGATGATCATTTTTGTACCGCCGAAGTGGCTGCCATGTGTCTGGAGTTGGCCGCCGATCAGCGAGCTGCCGAGGCGCTTGATGCCTATCTGGATGTCTTCAGTGCGCACTACCTGGGCGCCAAGTTCCGCCGTCCTGTCGATGAACAGGATGAAGTGCATCAACGGCTGCAGCCCTTCCTATAGTACAAGGGCGTCCACAGTGTGTTCGGTTCATAATGAGCACGCAGGCAGCGCCGCAAGGTGCCGAACTTGACCACCCGGTCTGAGCTCGGCATCCTTGGCGCCGATTCAGTTGTGACGAAGCTTGAAACACTTTTATCGCCTCGTTACGCCATTTTGGCATGTGGTACTGCCTCCCAAGCCTTGAGTTGCTCCCCGCCAGGCGTCCGGTCTTTAGCGCGCCTGCATAGAACAGGATCATTAGATCGATGGCCACGTACGAAATCCTGATTGCCGATGACCACCCACTTTTTCGCAGTGCGATGCGCCAGGCCGTGACGTTGGGCCTTGGCCCGGACGTGCGGCTGGTGGAAGTGGCGAGCATCGCCGAACTGGAAACCCGATTGACTGAAAAGGCCGACTGGGATCTGGTGTTGCTGGACCTCAATATGCCAGGCGCCTACGGATTCTCCGGTTTGGTCCTGCTACGCGGGCAGTACCCGCAGATTCCTGTGGTGATGGTTTCCGCTCAGGAAGAGGCATCGGTGGTAGTGAAGTCTCGTGAATTCGGTGCTAGCGGCTTTATTCCGAAGTCGAGCCCGCTGGAGACGATTCAGGACGCCGTGCGCAAGGTTCTGGATGGTGATGTCTGGTGGCCGCCTCAGGCGTTCGAGAAAGTTGATGTTTCAGCTGAAGCCAAGGCTGCCAGTGAAGGGCTTGCCAGTTTGACACCACAGCAATTCCGGGTGCTGACCATGGTCTGCGAAGGTTTGCTGAACAAGCAGATCGCCTATGAATTGAGTGTTTCCGAGGCGACCATCAAAGCGCACGTCACGGCGATTTTCCGCAAGTTGGGTGTGCGTACTCGTACTCAGGCGGCCTTGCTGCTGCAACAACTTGAGTCTGTTTCGGGTAGCTAAAGCCGTCTGCCTTCACGCTTTTTTGACCCGAGCTGAACTAGCCTTCAGCGTTTTTAAGGATGAAGTGGTTTTTTATGTCGCCATTCAAGGGCCAAACCGGCCTCAAGCGTATTTTCAATGCTGCTGGTTACTCGTTCGATGGCTTGCGTGCTGCCTTCACCGGCGAAGCAGCCTTTCGCCAGTTGGTATTGCTCAATGTCGTGTTGATCCCGTTGGCGTTCTGGCTTCAGGTCAGCCGTGCCGAGCGGGCGATTCTGATCGCTGTCTGCCTGCTCGGCCTGATCGTCGAGTTGCTGAACTCGGCAGTGGAAGCAGCAATCGACCGTATCTCGCTTGAGCGCCACCCACTGTCGAAGAACGCCAAGGACATGGGCAGTGCTGCACAGTTGGTAGCCTTGAGCATGGTCGGCCTGGTCTGGGCGGTAATCCTGCTTTAAGGAATGCGGGGTAGCACGATTTCGTCGCTGCGCTGCACCCCGGCCGTGAAGGTTCTGCATAGCTCCAGGAATTCGCGCATCGCCGAGGTCTGGTACTTCTGTTTATGCCAGATGAAGTAGAACTGTCGGGCGAGGTCAAGCTCGGGGGTTTCCAAGGCTACCAGGCTGCCTCGGCGAAAGGCGTCTCGCAGGGCCAGGCGGGAAATGCAGCCGATGCCCAGCCCTGATTCCACTGCACGTTTGATTGCTTCGGTATGTTCCAGTTCAAGGCGGATATTAAGTGCCGAGCGGTGGTGGCGCATCGCTTGATCGAAGGTCAGGCGAGTGCCTGAGCCTTGCTCGCGCAGAATCCATGCCTCCCGTGTCAGCTCGTCAAGGCTGGCCTGGCCGCGCTGCGCCAAGGGGTGCTGGGGGGCGCAGAACACTACCAGTTCGTCCTCGACCCAAGGCTGAACTTCCAGGTCCGGGTGGTTGCAGTCGCCTTCGATTAGACCCAGGTCAATTTCGTAGTGCGCTACCTGATGCACGATATGCGCCGTGTTCTGCACGTGCAGTTTGACCTGGCTTTCAGGGTGAACCTGCATGAAGCTGCCGATCAGCAGCGTAGCGAGGTAGTTTCCGATCGTCAGCGTAGCGCCGACAGCCAAGGAGCCAAACCCGGACTTACCATTGAGCAGGTCCTCAATTTCCTTGGCCTGGTCGAGCAGTGCGACGGCCTGAGGCAGCAGTTGCTGACCCAGTGCGTTGAGGCTGAGGCGCTTGCCGGCACGGTCGAAGAGCTGGCAACTGGATTGACGTTCAAGCTCTGTGATTGATGTGCTGGCGGCGGATTGCGACAACGCCAGTATGCCAGCGGCGCGTGAGACGCTCTGGTACTGGGCTACGGCGACGAAGACTTGAAGCTGACGAAGCGTAAATCGCATATCTATATAACCGATAAGACATATCTTGATAATTCATTTAACAGATATTGTCGCTGCCACTAAACTATTGCGCAATCGCGCTCACGGTTAGCGCCGCGTTTTTCTTCAGGAGCCCTATACATGAGCAACATGAACCACGAACGTGTTCTCAGTGTCCATCACTGGAACGACACCCTGTTCAGCTTCAAGTGCACCCGTGATCCGGGCCTGCGCTTCGAGAACGGTCAGTTCGTGATGATCGGCCTGCAACAACCTAATGGCCGTCCGCTCATGCGCGCCTATTCTATTGCCAGCCCAAACTGGGAAGAGCATCTCGAGTTCTTCAGCATCAAGGTGCCGGACGGCCCGCTGACCTCGCAGTTGCAGCACCTCAAGGAAGGCGATGAGATCATCATCAGCAAGAAGCCTACCGGCACGCTGGTCCTTGACGACCTGAAGCCGGGCAAGCACTTGTACCTGCTGAGCACGGGTACCGGCCTGGCGCCGTTCATGAGCGTCATCCAGGACCCGGAAACCTACGAGCGCTTCGAGAAAGTCATTCTGGTTCATGGCGTGCGCTATGTGAACGAAGTCGCCTACCGCGAGTTCATCACCGAGCACCTGCCACAGAATGAGTTCTTCGGCGAGGCGCTGCGTGACAAGCTGATCTACTACCCAACCGTAACCCGTGAGCCATTCGAGAACCAGGGGCGTCTGACTGACCTGATGCGCAGCGGCAAGCTGTTCAGCGACATTGGTCTGCCGCCGATCAACCCGGAAGATGACCGCGCGATGATCTGCGGTAGCCCGAGCATGCTGGATGAAACCAGTGAAGTGCTCGACAGCTTCGGTCTGAAGGTCTCGCCGCGTATGCGCGAGCCGGGCGACTATCTGATCGAGCGGGCATTCGTCGAGAAGTAATCTCGCGGTTTGAACGAAAAAAAGCAGGCTTAGGCCTGCTTTTTTCGTTTTTACACCTTGCTGGTTCGGGACTATGGCTCGCGCACGACTTCCAGCACCCGGATCATGTCCGGGTGGGGATAGTGCCAGCGCACCTGCACATCCCAGAACTTTACGCCGTAGATTCGCTCGGCGGGGGGAACCTGGTACGCCGGGCGCGGGTCTTGCGCCAGGCATTGCTCGATCAGCTCTGCCAGCGGCTCGCTGAGACGCAAGGCGTGCTCTTGTGCCTGATGCAATGCCTGGTCGCTCCACTCCACCTGGATCGGTGCGGGCGGGGCGCTGGCCATCGTATTCACCGCATCGCCAATGCTGTCGGCATAGGGAACGTACGGCTTGATATCCAGCACGGGGGTGCCGTCCAGCAGGTCGATACCGGAGAGGAACAACCGACCCGGTTCAACCTTCTCCAGCCTGACAACGGACTGACCTATGCCGTTAGGGCGGTGGGTGGCGCGCGTTGCGAACACCCCGATGGACTTGTTGCCTCCTAGGCGTGGCGGACGCACCTTCAGCCGAGGTTTGTCCTCCAATGCCTGATGGAACAGGAACAGCAGCCAGATGTGGCTGACCTGCTCAAGACCGGCGACTGCATCGCCCTGATCGAACGGCGGTAGCAGTTCGAGCACCCCGCGCGCGGCTGGCGCCAGTTGGGGTTGACGCGGGATGGCAAACTTTTCCTTGAAACAGGAGTGCAGGATGCCGACGGGGGCGACACTGTGGTTCATCGGCGCCTCAACCACGTACCCGCAGGGTCAGGCCCTTGAGGAAGTTGCGCAGCAACTGGTCGCCACAGGGGCGGTAGTTACTGTGCCCGACCTTGCGGAACAGTGCGCTGAGCTCTGGCTTGGAAACCGGGAAGTCGACGGCCTTGAGAATCGCGTGCAGGTCTTCTTCCTTGAGCTCAAAGGCGACACGCAATTTCTTCATGACAATGTTATTGGTCACCGGAAGCTCGATCGGCAGGGCCGGGCGGCTCTCGTCCTTGCCGCGCTTGAAGTACACCAGACCGTCAAGGCAATGCGCCAGGACTTCATCCGGGCAGCGGACGAAGCCTTCTTCATCCTCTTTTTTCAGGTAGGTGGCGATGTCGGCCTTGCTGACGTCCAACCCACCCAGCTTGATGAGTTCAATCAGCTTGGCGTCGTTGATTTCCAGCAGGTAGCGCAGGCTGCGCAGTACATCGTTGTGAATCATGAGAACAATCCTGATCGGGGGCGCCACCCGAGTGGTAGCGCCTGTGGTGCTAGAACTTTTCCTGAGCCGCCAGATAGCGCCATTGGCCCAGAGGCAACTTGCCCATGGCTACGCCGCCGAGGCGAAGCCTGCGCATGCTGACAACGCTCAGGCCGACACTTTTGCACAACTGCACGATGACGCCGGGTGCCGGGTTTTTCAGTGCGATGCGCAGGCGCGTTTCGTTCTGCCAGCTGGCCTTGACCGGCGGCAGTGTATTGCCTTGCCAGATCACCCCGCGGTTCAGTCGTTCAAGGCCGTGGGCGATGATCTCGCCACTGACTTCGACGACATACTCCTGCTCAAGCTTGGCAATGTCCTGGGTGAGCTTGCGCAATACCCGCCAGTCCTGGCTGAACACCTGCAACCCGCTGGCACCTTCCTGGAGCAGGGCGGCACTCGTCAGGCGGCTGAAATGGCCCTTGAGTGGGCGCTTACCGTAACGGTGCAGTTCGGACAGGCTGAGCGCATTGATACTGTCCAACGCGCTGTCGAGGGTGTCTTCGGGTTGTTGATTGAGCAACAGGGTGACCGGTTCCAGTGCTTCGGCCTTGGCGCCGGGCAACAGTTCGACCTGCTCGCTGCTGACCTTGTGCTGTGGTTCGTCGACGATCTGGCCGTCCACTGTGACCCAGCCACCCTCAATGAACAGCTCTGCCTCGCGCCGGGAGCAGCCGACAACTTCGATAAGGCGTTTGGAAAGACGAATGGGTTCAGACATGACGACAGCCGTGGCACAGGGAAAGGCCACCATTGTACCCGGCTGGTCCCGGTTAATCCCGGCAACATTCGTCGATAGCGCGGTTTTGCCCTATTTCGGAGTAGTACTACGTTGGCTGTCAGCCTGAAGTTAAAGACAGTGTATGAACAAGCCTTAAGTGGAGTAGGGGGTAAGGTTGTCCCATGCCGTCGGTTTCTGATCGGCCGATGATTTCAAAGCCTTGTTTGAGATAGAAGCCTAGCGCCTGTGGGTTTTGTTCATTGACATCCAGTTGCTCTGCATTCAGGTGCTCGATGGCGTAGCGCAATAGTTGTTTGCCTACGCCCTGGCCGCGGTAGTCCGGATCAACGAAGAGCATTTCCACGCGTCCGGCGGCAACCCCGGCAAAACCGCTGATACGCTGCTGGCGGTCTTTGCAGCAGATCAGTATGACGGCGTCGAGATACTGTTTGCGCATCTGCTCGCGCAGCAGGCAGATATAGTCGTTCGGCAGAAAGTCGTGGGTGGCGCGCACCGAGGCTTCCCAGACGCGGATCAGTTCTGGGTAGTCGTTGAAGCTGGGGGTTTGAACCCGATGAAGCTGGGGCATTTCAAGGGTCTCCTCTGTGGGATGAGGAAACCATAGCCGTAAAAAAGCCCCGCCATCGCTGGCAGGGCTTTTTCAGACGCGGTTGATCAGAGGGTTTCGGCCCACAGATCGTATTCGTCGGCTTCGGTTACGCGGCACTGCACCTTGTCACCTGGCTTGAGGTCGCGGTCGCTTTCGACATAGACCACACCATCGATCTCTGGCGCATCGAAGAAACTGCGGCCAATGGCGCCTTGCTCGTCGACTTCATCGATGAGCACTTCGATTTCCTTGCCAACTCGCAATTGCAGGCGTGCGGCACTGATTTGCTGTTGATGGGCCATGAAGCGGTCCCAGCGATCCTGCTTGACGTCGTCTGGTACGACTTCAAGGCCCAGGTCATTGGCCGGTGCGCCTTCGACGGGCGAGTACTGGAAGCAGCCGACACGGTCAAGCTGGGCCTCGCTGAGCCAGTCGAGCAGGTACTGGAAGTCTTCCTCGGTTTCACCCGGGAAGCCAACGATGAAGGTCGAGCGGATAATCAGCTCTGGGCACTGCTCGCGCCATTTCTTGATGCGTGCCAGGGTCTTGTCTTCGAAGGCCGGCCGCTTCATCGATTTGAGCACTTTCGGGCTGGCGTGCTGGAACGGAATGTCCAGGTACGGCAGGATTTTGCCCTCGGCCATCAGTGGGATCACGTCGTCGACGTTTGGATACGGGTAGACGTAGTGCAAGCGCACCCAGACCCCAAGGCTACTCAGTGCTTCGCACAGTTCGAGCATGCGGGTCTTGACCGGGCGACCGTTCCAGAAATCGGTTTTGTACTTGACGTCGACGCCGTAGGCGCTGGTGTCCTGAGAGATCACCAGCAGCTCCTTGACGCCGGCCTTGACCAGGCGCTCTGCCTCGCTCAGCACTTCGCCCACCGGGCGGCTGACCAGCTTGCCACGCATCGACGGGATGATGCAGAAGCTGCAGCTGTGGTTGCAGCCTTCGGAAATCTTCAGGTAGGCGTAGTGGCGGGGCGTCAGTTTGATGCCTTGTGGTGGCACCAGGTCGATCAACGGGTTGTGGTCCTGCTTGGGCGGAATCACTTCGTGGACGGCGTTGACCACTTGTTCATATTGTTGCGGACCGGTCACGGCCAGTACGCTTGGGTGTACGTCGCGAATGGCGCCTTCTTCGACACCCATGCAGCCGGTGACGATCACCTTGCCGTTTTCGGCAATGGCTTCACCGATCACTTCCAGCGACTCGGCCTTGGCCGAATCAATGAAACCACAGGTGTTGACCACTACCACATCGGCATCCTGATAGGTGGGCACGACTTCGTAGCCTTCCATGCGCAGTTGGGTCAGGATGCGCTCGGAATCGACCAGGGCCTTGGGGCAACCCAGGGAAACAAAGCCAACCTTGGGCGTGGTGGGCGTAGGGGTGGTGGACATGACTAACCTCGGTGTTGAAGAGGTTGCCAGGCCGAATGGCGCGACAACCTTGGCGGGCGTTTGGGCGCCTCTGATCAAAAAGTGCGCAATTCTAGCGAGCGTAATCCTACTTGACCAGCAGAAATACGACGAACGCTGCGCTATGCTTCGCGGCGTTGTGCCAGCGTTGATGTCAGTTGCTGCGGGTCACCGTTCGCGGATTGCATAAATGCTAGCATCTGGCGCGAATTTCTCAGGCTTCAGGGGCTTGGTTGCGGGAGTGGTTGATGGTTCAGGCAAGCAGTCATGCCGATACCGGGCAGTCGGCGGCAAAACCGCTAAGCCTGCTGGTGGCAGCGGTCGGGGTGGTTTACGGTGATATCGGGACCAGCCCTTTGTACACCCTCAAGGAAGTCTTTTCCGGCGGCTATGGGGTACCGGTCAACCATGATGGAGTACTGGGTATTCTGTCATTGATCTTCTGGTCGCTGATTTGGGTTGTGTCCATCAAGTACGTGCTGTTCATCCTGAGGGCTGATAACCAGGGTGAAGGCGGGATCATGGCGCTGACGGCGCTGGCCCGACGAGCAGCGTCTCCGTATCCGAAACTGCGCACGTTACTGGTGGTATTCGGTTTGTTCGGTGCGGCGCTGTTCTACGGCGACAGCATGATCACCCCAGCAATCTCGGTACTGTCGGCTGTCGAGGGGATGGAGTTGGCCTTCGAGGGCATCGGCCATTGGGTCATTCCGGTGGCGCTGGTCATTCTGGTGGGGCTTTTCCTTATCCAGCGTCATGGCACGGCTCGAATCGGCATTTTGTTCGGTCCGGTGATGGTTGCCTGGTTTCTGGTACTGGCTTCGCTTGGCGTGCATGGCATTGTTCAGCGGCCTGAAGTGCTTCAGGCGCTCAATCCCCTGTGGGCGGTACGCTTCTTCATTGTGCATCCCGGTATGGGCGTAGCGATTCTTGGGGCGGTGGTGTTGGCGTTGACGGGTGCTGAAGCACTGTATGCCGACATGGGGCATTTTGGTCGCAAGCCCATTGCACGGGCCTGGTTTGCCCTGGTGTTGCCAGCGCTGGTGCTCAATTACTTTGGTCAGGGTGCCTTGATCCTGGAGACGCCGGATGCCGCACGCAATCCGTTCTACCTGTTGGCACCGGACTGGGCGCTGATACCTCTGGTCGGTTTGGCGACGCTGGCGACGGTCATTGCCTCCCAGGCGGTGATTTCCGGGGCCTTTTCCCTGACTCGCCAGGCGATCCAGCTTGGCTATGTGCCGCGTATGCACATCCAGCACACCTCCAGTGACGAGCAAGGGCAAATCTATATCGGCGCCGTGAACTGGTCGCTGATGGTCGGGGTGATTTTGCTGGTGCTCGGTTTCGAGTCCTCGGGTGCCCTGGCCTCCGCTTACGGTGTAGCCGTGACCGGGACCATGCTGATCACGACCTTGCTGGTTTCTGCTGTCATGTTGCTGTTGTGGAAGTGGCCACCGGTTCTGGCTGTACCGGTATTGGTAGGCTTTCTCTTGGTCGACGGGCTGTTCTTTGCCGCCAACGTGCCGAAAATTTTCCAGGGTGGCGCGTTTCCGGTCTTGGCGGGTGTTGTCCTGTTCATGTTGATGACCACGTGGAAGCGCGGTAAACAGATTCTGGTTGAACGGTTGGATGAAGGAAGCCTGCCGCTGCCGATCTTTATCAGCAGTATCCGCGTGCAGCCGCCCCATCGGGTTGAAGGTACTGCTGTGTTCCTCACTGCACGGGCGGATGCCGTGCCCCATGCGCTGCTGCACAATATGTTGCACAACCAGGTGTTGCATAAACAGGTCGTGCTGCTGACTGTAGTCAACGAGGATGCGCCGCGCGTGCCTGCCCAGCAGCGCTTTGAGGTCGAGGCCTACGGTGAGGGCTTCTACCGGGTCATTCTGCACTTCGGCTTCATGGACGAGCCAGATGTGCCTGCAGCACTGAAGTTGTGTCATCTCGAGGAACTGGACTTCAGCCCAATGCGCACCACCTACTTCCTCAGCCGGGAGACCGTGATCGCTTCGCGTCTTGTGGGGATGGCGCGGTGGCGTGCGACGGTGTTCGCGTTCCTGCTGAAGAATGCCAACAGTAACTTGCGCTTCTTCAACCTGCCGCTTAACCGCGTGATTGAACTGGGAACCCAGGTCGAAATGTAACGGGCAAAAAAAACGGGCTCCGCTGGGAGCCCGTTTGCACAGTCGACTTACTGTTGTTCGGCGACGTTGGTTTTACCTTGACGGTTTTCGATGCCGTCGATCAGGCGTTTAGCCAGGGCCGGGTAGTTCTCGTCGAAGTGATGGCCGCCCGGCAGCTTGAGCCGCTCGCCGACGGCCGTACTTTCGGTACAGCCACTTTCGTCGGTTTCCTCCATGCCATAGACACAAAGCACCTTGGCAGCGGGCAATTTGGCCATTTCCGGGCCGGTTGGCGCCTCTTTGCCAGCATTGCCCAGCCAGCCTTCGACTTCGATTTCAAAGCTGCCACTGCGGGCAAAGGCCAGCAAAATCACTGCGTCAATGCGCTTTTGATCTTCGCTGGGTAAGCGGTTGTAGATTGCCGGCAGCACGTCGGCGCCGAAGGAGTAGCCCGTGAGTACGAAGCGCTTGGTGCCCCATTTCTGGCGATAGTGTTGCATCAACTCGGACAGGTCGACGGCGCTTTGCTCTGGAGTTTTGTGCTGCCAGTAGTAACGCAGGGTATCTATACCTACCACCGGGTACCCCAGTTTGGCCATTTCACCCGCGACGTCCCGGTCCAGGTCGCGCCAGCCGCCGTCACCGGAGAGGAACAGCGTTACGGTGTCAGCCGTCTGCCCGGCAGGTACTTCAACAACCGGGATGCTCATGGCGTTGCCGTCCTGACCAATCAGTGCCTGGGTCAGTTGAGCCTTGAGTACTTGAGGCAAGTGGACGTCGTAGTCGCTGATGCTGGTTTCTGCATTTTGCTGATCACGGACGAAGGCCGCACTGGCGTCATCCGGATTGTCGTTCCAGGCCACGCTCCAGTGGCCGTGCGCGGCTGACTTCGGCAGAGGGGCAGGGCAGCCTGCCTGCTCAAGGGTGAAATCGACCGAAATCGCCTGAGCCTTGTCGTTTGTCTGTTCGGACAGCCAGCGCCATGCCTGTGCGGCGCCAGGGCCGATGCCCGCAACCAGAGTGGCGTCGCCCTGAAGTTGCTTGAGCGCCTCCTGCACAACCTGCTGCTGTTTAGCGCAGTCGGTGACCGGCAGGATCACTTGAACGAGTTGGGCGCTGCCACTCTGGCTCAGGTCGAGCAGTTGTTTATCACTCAGGGTTTGATCCTGAGAGACGGCTACGAGCACGCGGGCCTTGGCTTGGGTGCCAGGCGTTGTACGGGTCACGGGGCTACCGTCTTGCAGTGACAGGTGTTCCAGTTGTGCCTGTGGTGCTGGTCGTGTCCAGAGCCAGAAGCCCAAGGCGACGGCAATCAGGGCTGCCACCAAGGTTGTCAGTGCGTACAGCCAATAGCGTCGAATCATTAGCGTTTCACCAATCCAGTCAGGCCGCCGGCGATCAGGGCGGCAGTGTCGGCCAGCGCTACCAGCGGATCAAGTCCTGCGGGTACGGCCATGTAACGGGGTTCCCAGTCGGGCTGGAACTTGTCTTTGAAGCGGCGCAGGCCCTGAAAGTTGTAGAGTTGTTCGCCGCGCTGAAAAACCAATGAGCCCAATCGTTGAGTCAGTGGTGCGCCACGCCGTGGTTGTAGCCCGGACAAGGGCACCATGCCCAGGCTGAAACGAGCGTAGTCATGTTTTTTATAGTGTTGGATCAGACCGATCATCATGAATTCCATGGTCAGCTTCGGTGCTTCTGGGTGCGCGCGCATCAGGTCAAGGCTGGCCAGTTCATGGCTGTGGGTTTCCAGCAGGTTGGCGAACGCCACCGGACGGCCTTCGAACCGGATCAAGGCAATGCGAAAGTGCTGCAGGTAATCGGCGCTGAAGCGGCCCAGTGAGAAGCCTTTCTCACGTACGTTCTTACCGGTCAGCCACGCATCGGATATGACCTTCAGTTCTTCCAGCGGTGCTTCTCCTGGTTCATGAATTTCCAGGGTCAGCCCGTCCCGACTGCCGCGGTTCCAGGTGTAGCGCAGATCCTTCATTTCCTTGCCCTTGGCTTCAAGGTCGAAGCGCTTGAGGTCGACGCGTGCTTCTTCGCCCAGCTTGAGTGCGGTCAGGCCGATGTCCATATAGAACGGCAGGTTCTCCGCGCGTACCTGATAGAACACCGGGCGGGCGTGGTGAACATCGCAGAGGTCGCGGAACTGCCAGATCATCTCGGCACGTTGTTGAGCAGGGCCGATGGGGTCATACAAGGCGACCAGGCTGCGACCGCGACGTGCGTACATCAGGAAGGCATTGTCATCGGGGTGAAACAGCAGGGCCTTGTCGCCGGTCAGGGCCAGGCCACCGTCGGGCTGGTCCGAGGCGAGCAGGATGTGCTTGGCGCGCTGCAGTTCGTCGTCGTTTGGCAGGTGAATGACAGGCTTGGCGGTGCGCAGTAGCCACGTGAGTGCAACGATCACCAGCAGTACTGCGCTGCCCAGCGCCGAGCGCAGGCCGCGCGGTGCGTCAGCATCCAGGGTGAATTGCCACCACAGTTGATGGCTGTAAGGAACGTCCTGATAGGCGAATAGCAGAAGCCAGATCGAGGCACCCAGTACGCAGGCGCTGGCGACGACGTAGACAGGTGAAAACGGTAACTCCAGAAGGCGGCTGGGGCGATAGAACGAGCGACGAAACAGCGCCAGCAGGCATGCGGTGAGGATCAGAATGCTGGCCTCTTCCCAGTCGAAACCCTTGAGCAAGGACAGCAAAGCGCCCACCAGCAGCAGGATGGTGGTTAGCATCCAGGCTGCCGAAAGGCGCCGACGCAACCCTTGGGCCAGCAGTAGGCAGAGTACGCCAACCAAACTGGCGCCGAAGTGAGATGCGTCGATTAACCGATGGGGTACCAGGAAGCCCATGTGTTCCAGGCGGGTGTCAATCTCAGGGGTAGCACCCGAAAACAGCAGGACCACACCGGAAAGGAACACCAGAACCGCCAGTACTGGCGCGGCAAGGCCGGAGGCCGCCCGCATGGCTTGACGGGCAAAAAGAAAGCGTCTCGCCTCGGTGGCCAGCAGC
Source organism: Pseudomonas defluvii (assembly GCF_001695625.1). Taxonomy (GTDB): domain Bacteria; phylum Pseudomonadota; class Gammaproteobacteria; order Pseudomonadales; family Pseudomonadaceae; genus Aquipseudomonas; species Aquipseudomonas defluvii. The sequence continues at coordinate 5,341 of NZ_MBPN01000076.1, read as the reverse complement.
GCTACGCAAGCCAGCAGCAGAGGAAGCACTACATAGATCAGTCGGTAAATCAGCAGTGCGGCAGCCAGTGGGGCAGCACCCAATTGGTTGGCGAAGGCTGCCAGCAGAATGGCCTCAAATACACCAACGCCGCCGGGAACATGACTCAATACACCAGCAGCCAGTGCGATGAGGTAAACCAGCAGGAAGGCCCCAAAGGGCGGTGCTTCTGGCAGGAGCAGATAAAGCACTGTGGCTGCAGCGGCGACATCCAGTGCAGTAATGACCAGTTGCAGTGCGGTCAGTCGAACGCCTGGCAGGCGCAAGGTGCGTCGACCAATCTGAACCAGCAGGTTATCGGCAATGGGTTGTTCGGGCAGGCGTCGACGGTAAAGGCCAAACGCAAGGAGCGCGCTTAGCGCGAGAACCAGTACCGCAAGGCTCGCCAGCAGGCTCGCTGGCAGGCGCAGCGCCGTAGACGCAGCGTGCAGGTCGCTAAGGGTCGCGAGCGCGGCCAGCGGCGGTAGCGCGCAACCCAGGGAGAGGCTGGCGAACAAGGTCATGCGCGCCACCTCGGACGCTCCCAGACCATGCCGCGCATAGAGGCGATAGCGCACGGAGCCACCAGACAGCAGCGACAGGCCAATGGCGTTGCCAATGGCAAAAGCAGTAAAGCCACCCAGTACCAGGGTTTGGGGGGCAAGCTTCACATTGGCATAGCGGCTGGCCGACCACTCATAACCGAGCAGGATGATAAAACCGATCAGGGTAGCCAGCAGTGCACCACCAAGTGATGGCAATGGAACACTCAGCAGTGAGTCGTGCAGCGCATAGATATCCAGCTCGTTGAGCATGTGCCGGCAAGCCACCAGCGCAATGCCGAACAGCAACAAGGTTACAGTCAGGCCAATGGGCTGGCGGTACTTGCTGACGCGCTCAAGCCAGCGCAAGCGCTGCGGCGCAATTGGCTGTGCTGCCGTTACGGAAGTCTCGATCTCAGTGGTGTGAGTGCGCATCAATCACCTATCGGATTGTGCGCGACAGGATGGAAGTACCCAGTCAAGTTACCAATCCCTGTGGAAAAGATTTACAGAATATTACCCTGTCATGATGCTTATGCGATGCACCGGGTTGGTTAAAGAAGTTTCATGCTGCCCTGGAGTAGGGCGGAGAGGGGGGGCGTATGACGAGCGCAAAAAAAAAGGCCACTTTTTTCAAAGTGGCCTTTTTCAGACGTTTGGTTGCGGGAGCCGGATTTGAACCGACGACCTTCGGGTTATGAGCCCGACGAGCTACCAGGCTGCTCCATCCCGCGTCTGTGGAACGAGATTCTACAGTTTTGCGCGATGCTGTCAATAGCGATGTGGAAAAAAACCTTTTCGTTCAAATATTTAGCCAGCCTGTAATGCCCTGCGAGGCAGGCGGGCCATGGCTTGTGCCGGGTTTTGCATCCTGTCGGGTGCACGGCTCGGCAACAGGGTGAGATACTGCGAGCACTCTTTTTACGGGTTGCTTGGCCAATCATGCCTCAACGCAAGATCATCCATATCGACTGCGATTGCTTTTATGCCGCCATCGAAATGCGCGATGACCCCCGCTTGGCGGGTCGGCCTATGGCGGTCGGCGGCGCTGCCGAGCGGCGAGGGGTCATTGCGACCTGTAACTATGAGGCCCGGGCCTTCGGTGTGCGCTCTGCCATGTCATCACGGCATGCGCTAAAGCTGTGTCCAGACTTGTTGATCGTCAAGCCGCGCATGGATGCTTATAAAGAAGCATCGCGTGAGATACAAAACATCTTCCGCGACTACACCGATCTCATCGAGCCCCTGTCTCTGGATGAGGCTTACCTGGATGTGTCAGACAGCCCGCACTTTTCCGGTAGCGCCACGCGCATTGCCGAAGATATCCGTCGGCGGGTTTCCCAGCGTTTGCACATCACGGTCTCGGCGGGAGTGGCGCCCAACAAGTTTTTGGCCAAGATCGCCAGTGACTGGCGCAAACCCAACGGTTTGTTTGTGATTACGCCTGCGCAGGTTGAGGAATTTGTCGCGGTGTTGCCGGTGAGCAAGCTGCATGGTGTCGGCAAGGTAACGGCGGACAAGCTCGGTCGGCTGGGCGTTGTCAATTGCCTGGAGTTGCGCGATTGGAGTCGCTTGGCGCTGGTGCGCGAGTTTGGCAGTTTTGGCGAGCGACTTTTCAATTTGGCGCGGGGCATTGATGAGCGCGCCGTGCAGAATGATTGTCGGCGTCAGTCGGTCAGTGTTGAGAACACCTATGATGCCGACTTGCCCGATCTGGCAAGTTGTCTGGATAAATTACCCGCATTGCTGGATGCACTGGCAGGTCGCATGGCGCGTATCGATAGCAGTTATCGGCCGGGTAAACCGTTCGTCAAGGTCAAGTTCCATGACTTTACTCAGACCACGCTGGAGCAGGCGGGGGCAAGCCGCGACTTGGAGAGCTATCAGCATCTGATGAGCCAGGCATTTGCCCGTGGCGGCAAGCCTGTGAGGCTACTTGGGATTGGGGTGCGCTTGCAGGATTTGCGCGGGGCGCATGAGCAACTAGAGCTGTTTTCGCTCGATTGAGGTGGGGCACGTCAGGCACGTACCCACTACTCATCGGTCAGGTAATCAGTGAGCGCCAGGATCGGCAACCAGACGGCCGGCTTCTGTGGTCAGTGACTTGAGGAACTCCTGCTGCAGTTCTGGATCGTTGCGGGTCAGCTCGATCAGGCTCTGCTCCAGTTCGCTCGCCTCTTCTTCCATGCCCAGTTCTGAAAGACGCTTGACGCGATGAACCCATTGGCTGACTTCATCGTCTTCCAGGTCGTCGAAAATCAGGTCGTGGGCTTCTACCAATTTGCCACGCAGCGTACTGCTGAGCAGCAGGCTGGCATCGGCACGGACGTTGTTTTCCTCATCGGTTACTTGCAGATGCAAGGTGCCGACATGGCTGAGGTTTTGGTCGGTGAAGGGGTCGTCAAGCAGGTTCAGGCGCAGAATACCGTTACGGTCGGTAGTCAGCTCATGTGTCAGCTTGCCTGCCTTGATCTCCACGGGGCGTTCGCTCCAGGGCAGGCTGGTTTTTTCCTGGCGCTTGTCCTTCTGAACCTCATCGATACCGGCCAGGTTCTGCTGGGCGCGACCGTTGGATTGTGTGTTCATGAATGGGTTCAGGCCAGCGAAGCCATAGCTGAGCCAGTCGTGAGTAACGCTGTCTGGCAGATTGCCCAGTGTGAAGACGTTGACGATGTTCGCGCCTACACCGGCTACCACCGCGACCGCACCCAGCGGGATCTCATAGATTTCCCGCCAGGGCTGATAGGGGGTGTAGCGATCGTAACGACGCGTCACTTCAAACTCGGTGACTTCGAAGTTTTTCTGCTCTTGAATGCGCACGCGGCGTTGTGGCAGCTCAAGCACCTTGGGCTCCCCGACATCGATCTGCAGGCTATGCTCGAGCAATTTGCGCTCGATGCGCTCCTCGTGCTCGCTACGCTGTGACATCTGATTGGCGCAGCCGCTGAGGAGCAGGGCACCGCACAGTGCGGTGCCCCCCAAGGTAAAGGTACTTCGCTTGAACATGATTACTCTTGCGTTGGCTGTCAGCGACGGATGCGAGCTTGCAGGAACGACAGGGCATCGGCCAGCGCCAGAGGCTGAGCATCGCGTTCGGTGCGGTGCTTGTACTCCAGGTTGCCTTCGGCCAGGCCGCGATCACTGATTACGATCCGGTGCGGGATACCGATGAGTTCCATGTCGGCAAACTTGATGCCAGGGCTGGTCTTCTTGTCACGATCGTCCAGCAGAACCTCGAAGCCGGCAGCGGTCAGGTCGGCATACAGTTTGTCGGTCGCTTCACGAACCTGCTCAGTTTCGTAGCGCAGCGGTACCAGGGCGATCTGGAACGGGGCGAGGGTATCGCTCCAGATGATGCCGTTTTCGTCATAGTTCTGCTCGATTGCAGCCGCAACGACACGGGATACGCCAATACCGTAGCAGCCCATTGTCAGGGTTACAGGCTTGCCGTTCTCGCCCAGCACCTGGCACTTCAGGGCTTCGCTGTACTTGGTGCCGAGCTGGAAGATATGCCCGACCTCGATGCCGCGCTTGATGACCAGGGTGCCTTTGCCGTCAGGGCTTGGGTCGCCTTCCACGACGTTGCGCAGGTCAGCGATCTGCGGAACCGGCAGATCGCGCTCCCAGTTCACGCCGAAGTAGTGCTTGTCGTCGATGTTGGCGCCGATGGCAAAATCGCTCATCAGGGCTACGGAGCGGTCGATAATGCACTCCAGTGGCAGGTTCAGCGGGCCCAGGGAGCCGGCGCCAGCACCAATGGCGTCGCGCAGTTCGGCGTCGTTGGCCATGACCAGCGGGTCAGCGACCTGCTCAAGTTTGGCGGCCTTGATTTCGTTCAGTTCGTGGTCGCCACGTACAACCAGGGCAACCAGCTTGCCTTCTTCGGCGCCATGAACGATCAGGGTCTTGATGGTGCGCTCAATCGGCAGGCCGTGGCCTTCGACCAGTTGGGCGATGGTCTTGGTATCTGGCGTATCGACCAGGCGCAGTTCCTCGGTAGGGGCAGGGCGAGCCGTTTCCCGTGGAGTCGCTTCGGCTTTTTCGATGTTCGCTGCGTAGTCGGAGCTGTCGCTGAAGATCACATCGTCTTCACCCGACTCGGCCAGCACGTGGAACTCGTGGGAGTAGGAGCCGCCGATGGAGCCGGTATCAGCTTCTACCGGCCGGAAGTTCAGGCCCAGGCGAGTAAAGATATTGCAGTAGGCCTGGTGCATGCGGTCGTAGGTCTGCTGCAGGGAAGCCTGGTCAGTATGGAAGGAGTAGGCGTCCTTCATGATGAACTCACGGCCACGCATCAGGCCGAAGCGTGGGCGGATCTCATCACGGAATTTGGTCTGGATCTGGTACAGGTTCAGTGGCAGCTGTTTATAGCTGTTCAGCTCGTTGCGGGCCAGATCGGTGATGACTTCTTCGTGGGTTGGACCGACGCAGAACTCACGGTTGTGTCGATCCTTCAGGCGCAACAGCTCCGGGCCGTACTGCTCCCAGCGGCCAGACTCCTGCCACAATTCGGCAGGCTGGATGCTTGGCATCAGCACTTCCAGGGCGCCGGCAGCGTTCATTTCCTCGCGCACCACGGCTTCGACCTTGCGCATTACCCGCAGGCCCATCGGCAGCCAGGTATAAAGGCCGGATGCCAGCTTGCGGATCATGCCTGCACGCAGCATCAGTTGGTGGCTGATGACGACTGCATCGGAAGGGGTTTCTTTCTGGGTGGCGAGCAAATATTGACTGGTGCGCATGGTAGGCCGTTGTCGGTTGCTTAACTGAAATGACCCGCA
>NZ_MBPN01000075.1 GCF_001695625.1 Pseudomonas defluvii | reverse complement strand
GGACCCTAATCAAGCTGACACCTCGCGTTACGGTCTTAAATTGGATCCCGCCACTCTAACAAAAAACCCGACACGAATCCTAACGGAAAGCGTCACGATACCGACGTCAATTTCCTCACACCCACAGCGGGCCGCTGCATCCCCCTGGACAGGCTGTGAAGCAACTGCACCACAGCCTCCTGATCGGCCTGCGGCAGCGTGCGATAGCAATCGAGCAACTGGCTTTCAGCAGACGACAAGCCATTGGACGTCACCGGGGTATGCACCCCGCTGAGCACATACAAGGCATCGACACCGCGCCCTGCCACAGCGGCCAGATAGTCCAGCTTGGGCGTTCGCTCACCACTCTCGTATTTGCCCTGAGCATTGGGCTCGACACCACCGATGTCGCCAAAAGCACGCTGAGTCAGCCCAAGCCGCTCTCTTTCTTCCCTGATACGCGAACCGATTCCAGTCATCTGAATACAAAATCCCTTACACGACACCCCAAGGGGGGGCTTCCTGAAAATAACAATAGGTAATGAACGCTCCCGAACTATGCACGCGATGCAGCGTGCAATACAAGCCAGCCCGTGACGGCCCGACATGAAGCCATTCATTTCACCCCTACCGTTGGCGCGTGAACATTATTTCTCGCACTGCAGAAGTGCCCTATCACACCGGTATTACAGCGTATTGAATGTTATCGAAATGAACTGCAGCGACCCAACGCACACGACAAAAAACATATAACCCACACGCACTGACACTGCGCGAGCGCACGCGCCAAAAAAATGAACACCCTTCAGTTTTTCATGCCCGAAAACGCCTAATGCGAACATTTTGACGCCAACAAACCACCACAAAAAGGCTTTCAATTTTTTGACGCCCAACTTACATCAAACTTTAAGTTATTGATTTTTAACAGTTTTTTAAAGTTAATTGATTTAATTTGACCATTTATAAACTTTATAAGCACTCGCCACTTGAAACTCTTAAAAGTCGTCTTATAGGATGTAAAAAAGACAGAAAAACTGCCTGCGCAATACAACTTCGCGCTGCCTGTCAGCGTGCGCCTGCCGCCCTATAAACATGTCTAACTAACTATCCTGGATCAGTCGATGAACCGGGAGAGAGGGAACTATGCATATCAGTATTTTTGGATTGGGTTATGTTGGGGCTGTCTGTGCCGGTTGCCTTTCGGCACGCGGACATCAGGTGATCGGTGTCGATATCTCCGAGGCCAAGATCGAGATGATCAACCAAGGCCAGTCACCCATCGTTGAACCTGGCCTTGAGGCATTGCTGCAGGAGGGCCTGCGCAAAGGGCTGCTGCGTGGCACGACCGATGTTCAGGCCGCAGTTCTGGAAACCGACCTGTCACTGCTCTGCGTTGGTACCCCGAGCAAGAAGAACGGCGACCTGGACCTGGTCTACATGGAGGCTGTGTGTCGCCAGATCGGTGAAGCGCTGCGTGACAAGCCCTCGCGGCACACCGTCGTGGTACGCAGCACCGTGCTGCCCGGAACAGTGAAGAATGTGGTGATCCCGCTGCTTGAAGCCACGTCCGGCAAACGTGCCGGTGTCGACTTCGGCGTCGCGGTGAACCCGGAGTTCCTCCGTGAAAGTACGGCGATCAACGACTACGACTTCCCGGCGATGACCGTCATCGGAGAGCTCGACAGCCAGTCTGGCGAGCTGCTGCAATCGCTCTACGAGGGCCTGGACGCACCGGTGATTCGCAAGTCGATCGAAGTCGCCGAAATGATCAAATACACCTGCAACGTCTGGCATGCGACCAAGGTCAGCTTCGCCAATGAGATCGGTAACATTGCCAAGGCCTCGGGCGTCGACGGCCGTGAAGTGATGGATGTGGTCTGCCAGGACCACAAACTCAATCTGTCACGCTATTACCTGCGCCCCGGCTTTGCTTTCGGTGGCTCGTGCCTGCCCAAGGATGTTCGCGCCCTCACCTACCGCGCCGGCCAGCTGGACGTCGAACACCCACTGCTTGCCTCGATCATGGCCAGTAACCGCAGCCAGGTGCAGAACGCATTCGACCTGGTGACCGGTTTCGACAAGCGTCGTGTCGGCCTGCTCGGCTTGAGCTTCAAGGCTGGCAGTGACGACCTGCGCGAGAGCCCGCTGGTAGAGCTGGCCGAAATGCTGATCGGCAAAGGTTATGACCTGCGCATCTACGACGCCAACGTGGAGTACGCGCGGGTATTCGGCGCCAACCGCGATTACATCGAAGGAAAAATCCCGCACGTCTCCTCACTGCTCTGCAACGACTTGCAACAGGTCATCGACGACTCGGACGTGATCGTGCTCGGCAACAACGACAACCGTTTCGCCCTGGCGCTGGAGCGCAACGACAACAAGCAGATCGTCGATCTGGTCGGCTTCATGCCGCACACCAGTGACGCCTCCCGTGAAGGGATCTGCTGGTAAGCCTGAACGCTCCACCAAGAGAGCAGCCGGCACCCGCCATCAACTGACATGACCTGCCATCGTCTGCCCGCCTCGCGGGCCGGCGACGTGCAGCCATGTAGCCGGCAGGCGCCGCCACCATCAAGGAGAGACGAACACATGGAACGACAGTCAGGCCAACCTGCGGGTCACTCAGGCATGCTCAGGGCAAGCGCACGCTTCTGCGCCTGGGCCTGCCTGTTCGGCTTGGTCGCGCTGGCCTCGGAAATGGTTGCACCGCAATACCTGGACCCCAATCACCACCTGTTCATTTTCATCATCGGCACTCTGGGCATGTGGCGCTATGGCAACGCCATTGTCCATTACCTGCGCGGCATGTACTTCCTGCACTGGAAGTTTCCACGTATTCGCAAGGCCGTCGAGCGCATGGGCGATGCAGCACTGCCAGCCCACATGTTCATGGTGGTCACCAGTTTCCGTATCCCGACCCATACCACCTTCAAGGTCTACCAGTCGGTATTCCAGGAAGTGCAGCGGCTCAAGGTACCGTGCACGGTCATCGCCTCGATCGTCGAGAAAGGCGACGAGCACTTCATCAAGGACATCATGCGTAACGAGGTCAAGGGCCGCGACGACATCAAGCTGGTTATCGTCCGCGCCCGCGGCACCGGCAAGCGTGATGGCCTGGCGCATGCCTTTCGCGCACTGTCGCGGCAGATGCCCATGGAAGACTCGGTGGTTGGCGTGGTCGATGGCGACACCATGATGCTGCCCGGCTGTGTCGAACGTGCGGTCAAGCTGTTTGCCTACCTGCCCAATGTCGGCGGCCTGACCACCAACGAGTTCTGCGAGGTCGAAGGCAGCCGCCTGATGCGCGAATGGCACTCGATGCGTTTTGTTCAACGGCACATCAACATGTGCTCGATGGCCCTGTCGCACCGCGTGCTGACCCTGACCGGGCGGCTGTCGTTCTTCCGTGCCAGTGTGATGACCGACCCCGAGTTCATCAGGGATGTCGAAGCCGACTTCCTCGAACACTGGCGCCTGGGCCGCTTCCAGTTCCTCACCGGTGACGACAAATCATCCTGGTTGAGCCTGATGCGTGCGGGTTGGGACACCTTCTATGTGCCCGACAGTAACACCCTGACCGTGGAGCATCCGCCAGACAACAGCTTCTGGCGCGCAACCCGGCAATTGATGTTCCGCTGGTACGGCAACTCGCTGCGGCAGAACTTCCGCGCCACCCACCTGCTCGGGCGAGCGCGACTGGGGCTGTTCACCCTGTATGTGCTGCTGGATCAGCGGGTATCGATGTGGACATGCCTGATGGGCCTGACTGCATCGGTGGTGGCCGGCCTGGTGTTCGGCATCCAGTACCTGCTGGTGTACCTGTTCTGGGTGCTGCTGTCGCGCACCCTGGTCACGGTGATGTTCCTGTTTGCCGGCCACCCGGTCAGCCCGGTGTACCCGTTCGTTCTTTATTACAACCAGATCGTCGGCTCGGTGATGAAGGTTTACGCAATGTTCCACATGGACCAACAGCGCTGGACCCGACAAAAAACCACATTAAGCAACGGCAGCGTCAACTTCGATGCAGCCCTGAACCGCTGGTCCTCCAAAGCGATGCTGTGTTCCTCCATCGCGATCTTCTTCGGGGTCATCTCGGTTCTTCTCGAACTCACGCAACGTTAAGGAAAGGCGCCTGTCATGAGTAGCTCCAGCACCCCAACAGTACCGGCCAATGTGGTCCATGAAGCGATCGACGAACGTCAGTACGTGCGCACCAAACTCAATGCCCGGGTCCTGCTCAGCGCAACGGGCCAACCCTCATTCGAGAGCACGCTGCAGGACATTTCCCTGGGCGGTATCGGCCTGGTTCATGCAGACCCGCTGAAGATCGGCAGCCTGTACAACGCCTCGATCAAGCTGCGACTGAATCAGATCGACCTGAATATCGACAGCAAGGTCAAGATCGTGTCCCAGCGCGGCCAGGAGGTCGGCGCACAGTTCGTCGACCTCGATACCCAGAAGCGCGACATCCTGCGCTACATCATCACCGCCTACATGTCCGGCGAAATCGCCGACATCAATGGCCTGTTCAACGTGATGCAACGCGAGAACTACATCAAGGAACGCAAGCACACCTACGCCAGCGCGCGTTCGGCCGGCGACCGCCTCAAGGCCATGACCGGCACCCTGCTGTACACCGCCGCCGGGATCGCCGCGCTGAGCTTTGTTGCCTACAAGAGCTACCTGCTGCTGTTTCGCATCCCGGCGCTGCAAGCCCAGGTGTCGGCCAATGCCCAGGTCATCAGCATGCCCGACAACGGCTATGTGAAGTTCCTGCTGCAACCGGGGCAGACCGAGGTCAAGGCCGGCGAGCCGGTGGCGAGCATTTCAACGCAACTGGCGACCAGCTTTACCAGCCCGGCCGACATGAAGGCAGTCGCCGACCTGTCGCCCGGCGACCTGCAAACCCTGCTCGGTCGCGCCACCATCGAAACCGTGATCAACAGCCCGTGCGACTGCCAGGTGTACTTCCCAAGCAAGCCATTGGACGGCTTCGGCTACAAGCAGGCGCCACTCATGCACCTGCTGCCGAAAAACGAAGACCTGTTCGTCACCGCCAACGTACCGTTCGACAAGCTCGCCGACATTTCCCGGGTGACCTCGGTCGACCTGCAGGTGTTCGGCCTCGACGAGCGCTTCACCGGCACGGTGGTGGACTCGCGGGTGGATGAGCTGAACAAGAACCTGGCCCTGACGATCCGTCCGGACACGCGCTTGCCAGCCCAGGCCTATCTGAAACCGGTGTCAGTAGACCTGTTCCTCGGTCTGCCGTCGCTGTCGCGCTAAGGGCCGAGCGATGAAACCGATGACGCCCACCTGGTTGCTGCTCGGTGCCCTGGCCTGCACTGCCCCGGCGTTGGCCGGGCAGAGCCTGGAGCAAATCCGCTATGCGCTGTACAAAGACCCCAGCGCCGAGGTCACGGCCGATCTGCGCGTGCTGGCCGAGCGGGGTGACCTGGCGTCCAAGCTGTTGCTGGGCGACCTGTTGTCGAGCAGTGAAGGTGCCAGCCGCCAGGAAGTGATTCGTCTGTACCGCGAAGCCTTTGCCGACGGGCGCGGGCTGGTCCCGGCGCTGGCTTCACTGGCACGCCTGCTCGACCGCAGCCCGAGCCTGCGCCAGGGCCAGCGCGCCTGGGTTGAACAGGCGCTGACGCGCTACCCGAGCAACCTCGACCCGCGTAACGCCAGCACAACCCTGGAAGTGTTCCTGGTGTACCCGGAACTGGTGCCAACCCATGAAGCGGCGCAGGTGCTTGGCCTGTATGAGCAGTCGTGCCTGCTCAACTGCCGTCCCGCGTTGTACCGCGCTGTTCTGGCCGAGCGCCAGGGCGATCGTGCCGCGGCCGAGCGTGGCTATCAACAGGCGGTGCGGACCGACATACGGGCCATCGACCGCTATTACCGCTTCCTTGGCGAGGATCAGGACACGGCCTTCCCGGCCTTCGCCCGAACCCTGGAGGCCGAGCGGCCGCAACTGCCGGTGGACATCGTTCACCGTATAGGTTCGCTGCTCGACAGCATCACCAGCGTGCGCCGCGCCGAACAGGACGCCGACCGCTACGAGCGCCAGGCCAACGGCATGGGCCCGGACAAAGCCCAACCGAGCCCACAGCAACTGGCCCAGGAAAAGGCCGAGGCCGAAGCCCTTGATCTTGCCACCGCCGAAGCTCACCGCTGGCGTGACAACGCGGTGGAGCGCGGTTTCGTCCCGGCAATGGTGTCCAAGGCCAACTACATGATTTCCAACCCGACCGAGCACAACGCCGAGGAAACCCAAAGCCTGATCGACCAGGTAAAGACCCGGGAGCCAACCCGGGCCAAGGCACTGCAAGCCTCGTTCTACATGGTCAACAACTGGCTCACCCTCGACCCGGACAAAGCCCGTGCACTGATCGATGAACTGATCGCCAGCCACTACCCCGATGCCCAACTGCTACTTGGCGAGTACTACAGCAAGGGCGTCGAGGACGAGCCCGACCAGGAAAAAGCCCTGGCGATTTTCCAGCAACAGGCACAAGACGGCTCCACCGCGGCCTGGTACCGCATGGCGACCCTGCATGCGTATGGCCGGGCGATCTGTCATGACCCGGTCAAGGCCTACACCTATGCACGGGTCGCTCTGGACCTGGGCGAAAACGGCGCCCGCAGCCTGCTCAAACGCCTGGAAAAAACCCTGAAAAAGGATGACATCGAACGCGCCCTGGTGGCCCGTAACGATCTGTTGAAGGAGGCTACCCTGTGAAAGCGCACCATTCCCTGTTCGGCGCCCTGCTCGCCCTGACCCCTGTTTACGCAGCCTTGGCCGCCGAAGAAATCACCGGCCCGGAAGCCGACAGCAGTGAACCGGTACGGGTTGCCGCCAGCGATGGCAGCGAGCCGCTGATTACCTCCGAGTTCTTCAACAAGCTCACCGTGCAAACCGGCTACGGCCCGGAAAACTCCCAAGTCGGTCGCAGTCGCGAGATGTTCTACAGCCTGCGCTACGAGCCCTCGTTCGCCTGGTACTCACCGGAAAAGCGCTGGGCCAAGTGGCAGGTCTACGGCCGCCTGTGGCTGGACTATGACTCCAGCCAGGCAATCAGCGTGCAGAATGAAAACGCCAACAGCTTCGACCGCGAGCAGCCCGAAGGCTGGTACGCCGAGCTGCGCGAGCTCTACGTCAAACGCAACCTGCTGGGTGACGACCCGCGTTTTTCACTGTCGGCAGGCCGCCAGCGCTACTTTGACGACTACGGGATCTGGTGGGATGACAGCCTTGAGTCGTTGCGTTTCAACTACAACGACACCTTCTCCCATGGTTTCCTCGCCGTGGCGCAGAAGTTCTACAACTACAACAGTGACGTCAACACCCTGGCCGACAGCGAAGAGCGCACCACCTACCTGATGGGTGAGTATGCCTACCGCTGGAGCGAGCGTAACTGGGCGGGTGTGCGCCTGATGCATGAGGACGACCACAGCGGCCACGACCCTGAAGACCGCTACGACTTCAAGGGCATGCGCTACGGGCTATTCTTCAAGGCCGATGACTTGCAGGTCAGCCCGCTGTTCAGCGACTACCACCTGGAGCTGGCCGGGCTCGACGGCGAGATCGACAACACCGATGGCAATGGCAATACCAGCACCGGCAACAGTACCCGTGGCTGGGCGGCACTGGGCGAGATTGGCAAGCGCTTCCACGACCTGCCCTGGACCCCACGCCTGGCATTGCGCGGTGGCCTGACCGACAAGCCCAGCGATGATAACGACGGTTTTCGCCTGAACACCATCCAGTCTGACCGTATCACCCGCCAAGGCTCCTACAGCACCCGCCTGACCAGTTCGTTCGTCAGCCTGGACCTGCGCAACCTCAGTTACTACGGCTTTGCCCTGGAAACCCAGCCAACCCCACGCAGCGCCCTGGACCTGAGGCTCACCGAGCTCAAGCTGCGCGACGCCGAAGGCACCCTGCCGATCCGCATCGACGGTGATCAGCGCAGTGCGCGTAATCAGGCCATCACCCAAGGCACCCATACCGGTGGCAAGACCGTCGGGCAGATGCTCGACCTGAACTACTACTGGAAAATGTTTCCCGTGGCCATCGACGGCAAACACCTGGACGTCAACACCCTGGTCAGCGCCAGCTACCTGAATGCAGGTAACGCATTGGACACCGGCGATGACTATCAGCTGACGCTCGGCGTCGTGATCAGCTACTAAGGACGGGCCCCGAGATGATCTTCGCCTCCAACGTCTTTCTGTTCCTTTACCTGCCGCTGTTCCTGGCCGTGTACTTCCTTGCCCGGCCGCAGTGGCGTTCAACGGTGATCGTGGCCGCCAGCTACATCTTCTACGCCTGGTGGCGCCCGGACTTTCTGCTGCTGTTCGTCGCCATCACCTACTGGAACTACTGGTTCGGCCTGCGCATCAAGGCACGCCTGGATGCCGGCGACAAACGCTGGGCGTTTCGTCTGTTGTGGATCGGCATCATCGGCAACCTGTCGACCCTGGGCTACTTCAAGTACGCCAACTTCGGCGCCGAAGTGCTGGCCGCCCTGCTCGCACCGCTGGGCATCAATACCTTTACCCTGGAGACGATTTTCCTGCCGCTGGGTATCTCCTTCTATGTGTTCCATGCCCTGAGCTACATCGTCGACATTTACCGCAAGGACGCCACGCCGACCAACAACTTCATCGACTTTGCCGCGTTCGTTGCATTGTTCCCTCACCTGGTTGCCGGGCCGATCCTGCGCTACAGCCAATTGGCCCCACAACTGCGCCAGCGGACCCATTCGCTGGAGCTGTTCTCGCTGGGCGTGTGCCGGTTCATGCTCGGTTTCATCATGAAAGTGCTGATCGCCGACCAACTGGCGCCGATCAACGTGCTGTTCGTCAGCGAAGGCACCCTGCAATTGAGCGATGCCTGGTTCGGCCTGGTGATCTCGACCCTGCAGCTGTACTTCGACTTCGCGGGCTACAGCCATATGGCCCTGGGCCTGGCCCTGATGATGGGCTTTCGCTTTCCGGAGAACTTCAATCAGCCCTACGTCTCGCAGAGCATCACCGAGTTCTGGGCCCGCTGGCACATGACCCTGGCGCACTTCCTGCGTGACTACGTGTACATGCCGCTGGTACGCAAACGCATTGCCGGAGCCCTGCCCGCACTGGTCTACACCATGCTGCTGTCGGGCCTGTGGCACGGCGCCAGCTTCGCGTTCATCTGCTGGGGGCTGTTCTTCGGATTCGGCATGGTGATCGAGCGCAAATTCAACCTGGCAACCAAGATCACCACGCCCTACCACCTGGGCCGCAACCTGCGCACGGTGTTGTTGATCACCCTGAGTATGCCGCTGTTCTTCACCAGCGACCTGCGCCACAGCCTGGCCATCTACCAGGCGCTGTTCGGTTTCAACGGTCTCGGCTCGCTGGAGTTGTACGTACTCGGCGCGTCGAAAATGGCCATGTCCTTTGCCGCGGTGGCGCTGTGCTGGCTGATCCTGGCTGGGAGCAACAACGTGCGCTACTACGCCGGCAACAAGGAGCACTACTTCATGCGCCACGTCGGCGGCCTCAAGGCCGTGCTGCTGTGGTGCGGGTTCGGCCTGGCGCTGAGCAGCCTGGCGGCGCATTCCTTCTCGCCCTTCCTGTACTTCCAGTTCTAGGAGACTGCCATGTACCCGGTGTTCAACTCGGCAAGCAAGGTCAACGGCATTCTGTTCTGCCTGGTGTTGGCGGGCATGTTCATCTACTCGCTACCGCCCGTTTTCAGTTTCGCAAAAAATCAGAGCGACGCCTGGACGCTGTTCGTCGACGGCAAGTTGCTGCGCAAGTTCGAGCAGGCCTACGACAAGCGTTTCTTCCTGCGCGAACCCTCGGTAGCCCTGTGGGCCAACGCCCAGTACCAACTGTTTGGCGAAGGCACCAAAGGTGTGGTGCTGGGCAAGGACGGCTGGCTCTACACCAACCAGGAGTACCGCGTACCCAACGACCTGGACGCCAACATTGAGGGGCAACTGGCACAGATTGCCGCCGTCGAGCAGCAACTCAAACAGCACAACAAGCAACTGATCGTCCTGCCGTTGCCCATGAAGCTGGACATCTATGCGGCCCACACCCAACACCCCTTCGACCCGCGGGTAGTGAGCCTGTATGACCGTTTCGTCGGCCAGCTCCAGGCACGACAAATCGCCGTCACCCCGGTGCGTTCAACCTTTCTGCAGCACCTGGAAGGGCCGGAACTGTTCCTCAAGTCCGACACCCACTGGAGCCCGGAAGGCGCTCGCCTGACCGCTTATGAACTGGCCCGCCAACGGCCTGAGTTGCTCGGTGACGAACGCTACGTGTCGAACAAGGTGGCGGAAAAAATCGTCAAGGGCGATTTGATGAACTACATCCAGTTCGGGCAAAGCCCCCTGGCCCCGCAGTTCGGTGCCAATTCGATCGCCGTCTACGAAACCCTCAAGGCCAGCCAGAACGCCGATCAGTTGTTCGCCGAGGAGCACCAGAGCCTGCTGCTGGTCGGCACCAGCTACAGCAAGATCGATGACTGGAACTTCGTCGGTTTCCTCAAGGAAGCACTGAACCGCGACCTGCTCAGTGTCGCCGTCGAGGCCCGCGGGCCATTCGAGGCCATGAGCCAATTCCTGCAGAGCGACCAACTGGCCAATCCCCAGATCGACACCGTGGTCTGGGAGTTCCCGCTGCGCACCCTGCTTGCCCACCGGATCGGTTCACTGAGCCGCCCCGCCCAGCCCCAACACTTTTAAAGGAAGATCCCCATGACCCGCACCTTGCAGCAGTTCCTGGCCGCCAGCGCTCTGGCCCTTGGCGTACTCAACGCGCCGATTGTTCTCGCCGCCGAAGGCAACGCCGACCTGTATGACGCCGTGGCCCCGGCCGACTCGGCCTTTGTTCGGGTATTGAACCTGAGCAACAGCAACATCGAGGTGACCCTGAGCGGTAAGGTAACCCCGCAAAAGGTCGCCCCCGGGCAACTCAGCGGCTACCGTTTCACCCCTGCCGGCACACACAAGATCGCAGTCGGCAGCAAGTCGATCGAACCGCAATTGATCAAGAACGCCGCCAGTACCGTGGTCTATGACGGCAACAGCCTCACCCTGATTGCCGACAAATACGTCAACGAACCGAAGAAGGCCCAGGTCGCCTTCTACAACCTGACGCCGGCCAAGGCGGCGTTGAAAACCGTCGACGGCAAGCACGTGATCATCGACCCGCTGGGCAAGGACCAGACCGGCAGCCGCATGGTCAACGAAATCAAGATCGGCTTCGCCGCCTATGTCGAGGAACAGAACGTGGCCAGGTTCGAGGAACTGTTCCTGAAGAAAGGTCGCTCCTACAGCTACGTGCTGCTGCCTCAAGGCAGCGGCTACCGCAGCCTGAGCCTGGCCAACAGCATTGACCCCAGCGAGTGAATGACCACTGCCCTTGTTCAACAGGATGATGAATCGCGCACATGAAGACTTTACTCCCCCTGGGCCTTGTCGCCGCCCTTGCCTGCTTCAGCCTGCCCGCCACGGCAACTGAAACCGGCAAACGTGCTGCCTGCGAGAGCCTTGAGTGCATGACCTGCCCCGCCCTGAGCGACCCGCAGAAGTACGCCGAAGGGCGCATGAAGCTGATGCGTGAAATTGTCCCGGGCAAAAACCGCTGGCTGTTCCGCTCGATGGTCGACCTGACCAACGATTTCGGTATCCCGGCGCCGATGCGTCCAGAGTTTGCCCGGCTGATGGCTGCGTTCCGCCAACAAGGTATCCATGTCGCCATGGCGATCCAGCCCACCCGTGGGCTGATGCACCGCGACAAGCTCTATCCCGACCAACTGCATGGCTTCGACTTCGCCCGGGCCAGCGGCAATCTGAGCAGCTACCTGCAACAGTTGCGCAGTGCCGGCGCAGTGGTACCCGACATGATGCAACTGGTGCACACCCCGCCCAAGGGCGAGTACTTCTTTCGTCGTGACCACCACTGGACCCCCAGTGGTGCCGAGGCAACTGCACGCTTGCTGGCCGACGAGGTGCGCCGGCAACCGTTCTATGCCGAACTGAGCAAAAAGCAGTACCGCACTGAACCTGGCGTCATGGTGCCCAAGGACGGCACCCTGAACCTGGCGATGAGCTATATCTGCGGCAACAACTATGGCTTCCAGTACGTGCGTGGCTACCAGACCATCCCCATGGCCGACGACGCCAACGCACTGTTCGACGAAGCACCGGACCCAGAGGTGATTCTGGTCGGTGACAGTAACTCGGCCGCGCGCGAGGACGAGAGCAAGCAGTTCAACTTCGACGGCTACCTCAAGCAGTACCTGGAAGTGGACATCCTCAACTACGCCCTGCCCGGCGTCGGCCAGGATGGCTCGCTGCTCGAATACCTGCTCTCGGACAACTACAAGCCCAAGGCGCCGCCCAAGCTGATCATCTGGGAGTTGCCTGCCAACTATCAGCTAGAGTCCGAACCCATGTATCGGCAACTGATTCCGGCGATCAAAGGCGGTTGCTCGACCTCTACCGCAGTGCTCGGCAACCACGTACAGCGCCCGGCCTTGAAGGTCAGTGACCGCATCGAGCTGCTCAGCAATGCCGGTGAGGCACGCAAGAACCTCAGCAGTGGCCAGGGCTTTCTGGACATCAAGATCAGCGACAAGAACGTCAAGGACTTCTACGTCATCGTCTATTACGACAACGGCGCCCGCGACAAGGTCTGGTTCCGCCGCGAAGCAGCCGTCACCGGCGGGCAGTACTACCTTGAACTGAGCAAGGCCAAGGAGTTCGCCGGCGCCAACCTGCTCTCGGTGTTTCTTGAACCCACCAAACCCGGCACTGCTGCCACTGAAGTGGAAACCCGACTATGCCTGTAAAACGCTGGAGCGTCGCCGGGCTAGGCCTGTGCGCCGCGCTGCACCTGGGCAGTAGTCTGGCCGCCAGCTCGATCTGGCCGGCTCAGGCCACCGCGCAGTCGGCGATGATTGCCGACTACCGCAGCCTGGCCTGCAGTAAAGAGCCGCCACCGCCCTACACCGGCAACCTGCAACTGCAGAGCAAGTACGACCAGAGCGACGCCAGCAAATCGACCTTGCGCAGCGACCCGGACGCAGGCACGGAAAAGGTCGGCAAGCAGGTCAAAGCGTTCATCGGTGGGCTGATTTACGCCAACAAACGCTTCCTGCGGGCCAAAACCCCACAAGAAGCCAACATGGCCCTGGCCTGCCAGGACCAGTGGCTGGAGCGCTGGGCCCAGGCGGGCGCGCTGCTCAACCCCGACGCCAGCAGCACCGGCATGGCCGCACGTAAATGGGCGGTCGCCGCCATGGCCTCGAACCTGCTGCTGACCCAGGCGGCGAGCAATGGCAAGGTTAAGCTCTCGCCCGCCCAAAACACCTGGTTCGAGCGCCTTGGCGAGCTGGTCATCCGTGAGTACCAGCCGCGCCAGACGCCGGACTTCACCTGGTTCAACAACCATGACTATTGGGCCGCCTGGGCAGTCGCCGCGACCGGCATGCTGGTGCAGCGCGACGACTTCATCCAGTGGGCCGACGGCAACCTGCGCCGAGGCCTGCAGCAGGCCGTGCGCAGCAGCGACGGCAGCTATGCCTACCTGCCGCTGGAAGTGGCGCGCAGCAAGCTGGCCGCGACCTACAGCCAGTACGCCCTGGTGCCGTTGGTGCTGCTGGCCGAGTCGGCGCGGGCCAACCACCTGCCCTGGAGCAGCGAGGATCAGCAAACCCTGGAACTGCTGGCCAACTTTGCCGCGCGCAGCATCCTTGACCCCGGCAACCTGCCGGAACTCAAGGGCCAGTCACAGACCGATGTCGCGCCGTACAAGCTGGCCTGGTTGATCCCGTTCCTGCAACGCGCCCCGGACAACCGCCTGGCGCGTCAGCTGTATGACAGCGAAGACGGCGACGTCGACAACTACAGCCAGCTCGGCGGCCCGCTCAAGCCGTTATACCCCAAACTGCCGTAACCCAAGGACGAACCGCCATGGCCTTGTTTGCCCGTCACCTCTACCTTCCCTGCCTGGCGCTGTTGCTGGCTGGCAGCGCTCACGCCGCCAGCCAGAGCCTGCCGCTGCAGCAGTCACTCAGCACCGTTGCCACGGCAGCGCACCAAGCACACCTGCAACAGCTGCAGGCCCAGGCCCGTGAGGCTGTGCAGATGCACATGCCTGAACGCCCGCGCCCTGCCGGACGCGGCAGTGTCAGCCTGCAACCAATGTTCTCTTCCCAGGGCGGTAGCTGGCCGTTCGAGCCGTTCGTCAACAACGGCCTGTTCCGTGCCATTGCCGGCTATCAGGCGCACCACCCGAACGCCGTACTGATTCGCAGTGGCAGCGTCACCCTTGCGCAACTGCATGACGCCCTCAAGGACGAGCGCATCCTCAAACGCTACAAGGACGGCTACCTGCTCAGCTACCCACTGATGATCGCCAGCGACGGTGGCCTGGTGCTCGAAGGCACCAGCCTGTACCTGTACAGCCACTCCGGTACAGCGCTGATCAACCAAGGCTGGCTGGGCCTGAACCAGTCTCGCCTGGAGAGCGTCGCGGGCGACAAACCAGGCAGCACTGACCGGGCCTGGCGGCCGTTTGTGGTGGCCTGGGCCGGCAGCCACACCCAGGTGCTGAACTCGACCCTAAACCGCCTGGGCTACAACGCCAACCTGTCGCGTGGCCTGAGTACCGCCCTGAGCGTGCAGCAACCCGCCAACAGCCGACCGGCGACGCTGCTGGTGCGTAACAGCCAGTTCAACGAACTCAGTGCCGTAGAGCTGCAACATACCCTGGCCCAGTTCGACAGCAATCGCTTTGAGCAATCACAGCAATACGCCCTGGATATCCGCGACAGCCAGGCACTGATCAGCCAGAACCAGATCCGAGGCGTCGACAACAACAGCGCCATCCGCCTGCGTGGCAACACCCGGGCGCTGGTCGAGGGCAACCTGATCCTTGGCGCCAACAAGGCTGCCATCGAGGTCAGCGAACAACACGGTGCACTCGTATTGAGCCGCAACCGCATCGGCGCCAGCCGGGGCAACGGTATCCTGCTACGCAGCCTGCAACCCACGGACACTGCACCGTTGCTGATTGACGACAACCTGATCGGCAGCAGCCAGGGTAGCGCGATAGATGCCAGTGAAGTCGCCGCGGCAACGCTGATCAACAACCGTATTGGCAACACCCCGGAATATGCCGTCAGCCTGCGCAATGCCAGCGCCCTGCCCGGCCCGTTGATTCTTAGCGGCAACACCCTGGGCCAGGTCGGCAAGGCGGTGGTGCGGGTCGAAGGCTTGAGCCAGGTGGACCTGGGGCCTAACCGCTTCAACGGTACACCCCTGCTACAGAACCTGTTGATCGGCGATTTGCTGCCCGTACAGAGCCTGCTGCTCGACGCCACCCTGCGTCAGCACCAGGTGATTCGCGTCAGCCAGGTGGCTGCCGTGCAATAACGCGCTGCATGCGCACAAAGCAATCGTCCTCACCCACCGCTTCAAAGCCCCGGCGCCGGTACAACCCCTGCGCCGGGTTGCTCTTGAATACGGTCAGGCGCAACAACGGCAGGCGCCGCGCTGCCGCCCAGGCCGCCAACTGCTCCAACGCCCAGGAACCGACGCCCCGCCCCCGGGCGCTTGCAATCACCTGCAGCTCGCGAATGAACAGCGCCCGGGCATCCTGGCTCAGGCTGCAAAAACCCAGTAACTGCTCGCCCTCGACGATCAGCCATTGCTCACGCCAGGTCCAGGCTTGATCAAACGCTTCATCCATCCACAGGAGGTCATACTCCCGGTAATACGGCAGCATGTTGTCGCACGTCAGCGCGCGAGCAAAAGGCAAGTGCTGGTCAGTAGCGCGAATCAGTTGCAGGGTCATTAAACGATTAACCAAAGCCTACGAAGGGATCAACAGCGTATCAGCGCCTGTACGGACGCTGTGGACGATACAACGCTGATCAGTAAAACGTATGCACTTACAGGTTTACTTGATCAAGATCAGATCGCCATCACTGTTTGTTTCTATGCTGGTCACGCACGGCTCGTTACTTCATGGCAAACGCTACTTGGACCCCTTCTCATGACCACCCCGACACTGGCGACACGCTCTGCACTTTCAAGCGTTAGCCAAACCCCCAGCCGCGCCACGCTGACCCTGTTTTTCTCCTTGTTGCTGGCCGGGTTGGTGTACACCGCCTGGAGCCTGTTTCGCGATGTCAGTGCCAGTGGCACGGTGATTACCACCTGGACACCCTTTGTCCTGCTGGGCGTGGCCCTGGTAATCGCTCTGGGGTTCGAGTTCGTCAACGGTTTCCACGATACCGCCAACGCGGTGGCCACGGTCATCTATACCCATTCGCTCCCGGCCTCGTTCGCCGTGATCTGGTCGGGCTGCTGGAATTTCCTCGGCGTACTGTTCTCCAGTGGCGCAGTAGCCTTCGGTATCGTCGCGTTGCTGCCGGTGGAACTGATCCTGCAGGTCGGCTCGTCGGCCGGCTTCTCGATGGTCTTCGCCCTGCTGCTGTCGGCGATTGTCTGGAACCTGGGAACCTGGTGGCTGGGGCTTCCGGCTTCATCGTCACACACCTTGATCGGCTCAATCATCGGCGTTGGCGTGGCCAATGCCCTGATGCACGGTCGCAACGGCACCAGCGGCATAGACTGGACCCAGGCCAGCAAGGTCGGCTACTCGTTGCTGTTGTCACCGGTGGTCGGTTTTGTCTGCGCCGCCTTGTTGCTGCTGACCTTGCGCCTGTTGGTCAAGCGCAAGGCGCTGTACCAGGCGCCCGTCGGCAACGCACCACCGCCCTGGTGGATTCGCGGGATGCTGATCCTGACCTGTACCGGTGTGTCCTTCGCCCATGGCTCCAACGACGGGCAAAAAGGCATGGGGCTGATCATGCTGATTCTGGTCGGAACCCTGCCGATGGCCTATGCACTGAACCGCACCATGCCCGCTGAACAATCCGTGCAATTCGCCTTCGTGGCCGAGGCCACCCAACAGGCGCTGGTGCGCACGGCGCCACAGCCGGCACCCGACGATCCGCGACAGACCCTGACCACCTTCATTCGCAGCCATCAGGCAAATGCCGATCTGCTACCCGCCCTGGCCGCGCTCGCCGGCCTGATTGGCCAAGAGGTCAAGGGATATGGCTCCTTTGCC
Source organism: Pseudomonas defluvii (assembly GCF_001695625.1). Lineage (GTDB taxonomy): Bacteria > Pseudomonadota > Gammaproteobacteria > Pseudomonadales > Pseudomonadaceae > Aquipseudomonas > Aquipseudomonas defluvii. The sequence continues at coordinate 9,711 of NZ_MBPN01000075.1, read as the reverse complement.
GGCGTACCGGCCGAGGCCATGGCCAATGTGCGCAACGACATGTACCTGACCAGCGAAGCCATTCGCCTGATGGACAAGCAGAAGCTGATCCACTTTGATCCGGCGACCCAGGCCACCCTGCAAGACTTCAAACGGCAGATCGACGATGCCACGCACTACATTCCCCTCTGGGTGAAGGTGGCCGTGGCTATCGCCCTCGGGCTGGGCACCATGGTCGGTTGGCGGCGGATCGTGGTGACCGTCGGCGAGAAAATCGGCAAGACCCACCTGACCTACGCCCAGGGCGCCAGCGCCGAACTGGTCGCGATGTTCACCATTGGTGCGGCAGACCTGTACGGCTTGCCCGTTTCGACCACCCATGTGCTGTCCTCTGGCGTGGCCGGCACCATGACCGCCAATGGCTCGGGCCTGCAGCTACGGACCATCGCCAACCTGCTGATGGCCTGGGTGCTGACCCTGCCGGCGGCGATTGTGTTGTCGGGTAGCCTGTACTGGTTACTGCGCCAGGTGTTCTGAAACAGCAGCCATACTCAAGGCACCCTCGCCACCTCGCGGAGCCTTGCCATGGCTGAACTGCTGCGCCACATCTGCCGTCTGCTGGACAATGGGCTGAACAAGGACGTCTTCGACAACCTGCGCAACTTTCTCATGTGCTCGCTGCTGCTGGCGGCTGGCAGCAGCACGCTCACCGGTGATGGCCAAGTGTATTTCGGCCTGTTCGCAGCGCACATGGCCGGCGTCGGGCTGATAGCGCTGGCCGTGTTTCTGATGCTGCTGAACATGGCCGACGGCCTGCGCAAGCTGTCCAAGGCCCGCCATCCGCTGCTCCTGCAGGTCATTCTGTGCCTGGTCTACATGCTGTTGGCGGTGCGTGTGGTAGAGATTCTCTGGGAGTTTCGTGCCACCTGAACCCGCAGCTCGCGGACCCGCGTCCAGGCATCCGCCTGCAAGCACTGCGCCTGCCCACCCCTACTCGTCATAGTGATACATGGGGCCTTGGCTGCGAGCAGGCAGCGTTGTGGTGTAGGCTAACTGCCCGGGAAGAATAATGATTCAAAAAAGGATGAGCCCCATGACGTACGATGACGCCTCCTTGCGAGCCCTTGCGACACTGCCCCACACCGCCCTGTTCGTCGCCTGGGCCGTGCAACGGTCCCTGACCAGCCGTAACTTTCAGGCAGACTTCGACTACGAGATCAATTCGCTGGTTGAGCGTACCCTCACGCCCGGCCTGTTCTTTCGCCAGTGCTGCGACAGCAGGCTCAACGCTGAAGACCTCAACCGCCAGGGCAATGCCTTCGTCGCCCACTACCTGGCCATCGAGAACGGCCAGTTTGCCGCCGACTGCCAGGACCTGCTGGCGACAAAGAGTGATAGCCCGAGCAGTGTGGCCGACACCTGGGACAACTTCGACCGCCTGAAACCACGCCTGGATGAACGCTTTGCACAGTGGCAAAAGGACCTTTACCTCGCAATCAGCACCACAATCTGACCCAGCACATTTCCAAGGATGGACTACCCATGGCACAAATAAAGGTCTATGGCCTGCGCTCGACACTGGAGCGCCACCGCACAGGACTGTCGGAGGCGATTCATGCCGCAGTGATGGCTGCACTGGCGTATCCGGTCGAGAAACGTTTCCAACGTTTCATTGCGCTGGACCCGGCGGATTTCCTCTACCCCGACGACCGCTCACACCAGTACACCATCATTGAGATCAGCCTGTTCGAGGGCCGTTCGGTACAGGCGAAGAAAGCACTCATTCGCCTGTTGTTCCTGTACATCGGCGAACGCACCGGTATCAGCGCCCAGGATGTGGAAATTACCCTGTATGAAACCCCGCGGGAGAACTGGGGTATTCGCGGCCTACCGGGAGATGAGCTGGGGTTGAACTACAAGGTTGAGGTCTGACAGGCGCCGTATGTCCGGGTGGCGCCCGCCGAGTGTCGATTGTTCTGCTACTTTGGGAATACCCAGCACGCACACGTACAGGTGACCCATCATGGCGCGCACCACTCCTATCGAGCTCTACCGCAACATTGGCATCGTTGCCCACGTAGACGCCGGCAAGACCACAACCACCGAACGCATCCTGTTCTACACCGGGGTCAACTATAAAATGGGCGAGGTGCATGACGGCGCCGCGACCATGGACTGGATGGCCCAGGAGCAGGAGCGCGGGATCACCATCACCTCGGCAGCCACCACGGCTTTCTGGCAAGGCTCGACCAAGCAGTTCCCGAACAAGTACCGTTTCAACATCATCGACACCCCCGGCCACGTTGACTTCACCATTGAAGTCGAACGCTCGCTGCGTGTGCTCGACGGTGCGGTGGTGGTCTTCAGCGGCGCCGACGGCGTCGAGCCGCAGTCTGAAACCGTCTGGCGCCAGGCCAACAAATACAAGGTGCCTCGCCTGGCCTACATCAACAAGATGGACCGCCAGGGCGCCGACTTTCTGCGGGTGGTGAGACAGATCGACAAGCGCCTGGGGCACCACCCGGTGCCGATTCAACTGGCCATCGGCGCCGAGGAGCACTTTGTCGGGCAGATCGACCTGGTGAAGATGAAAGCGATCTACTGGAACGACGATGACCAGGGCACCAGCTACCGCGAGGAGGAAATCCCCGACGCGCTGCGGCCACTGGCAGAAGAATGGCGTGCCCACATGATCGAAGCCGCCGCCGAAGCCAACGACGAGTTGATGAGCCTGTACCTGGACGGTGTCGAACTGAGTACGGCGCAAATCAAGGCAGGATTGCGTCAGCGCACCCTGGACAACCAGATCGTGCCGACGATCCTCGGTTCGTCGTTCAAGAACAAGGGGGTGCCGCTGATGCTCGACGCGGTGATCGACTACCTGCCGGCCCCTTCGGAAATTCCGGCCATCAACGGCACCGACCCGCAGCACGAAGACAAACACCTGGAACGTCATGCCGACGACAACGAGCCCTTCTCGGCCCTGGCCTTCAAGATCGCCACCGACCCGTTCGTGGGTACCCTGACCTTTGTCCGGGTCTACTCCGGGGTATTGTCCTCAGGCGATGCGGTACTCAACTCGGTCAAGGGCAAGAAGGAACGGGTCGGGCGTATGGTGCAGATGCACGCCAACCAGCGTGCCGAGATCAAGGCCGTGTGCGCGGGCGACATCGCCGCACTGATCGGCATGAAGGATGTCACCACCGGCGATACCCTGTGCGACATCAACAAGCCTATTATCCTTGAGCGCATGGACTTCCCCGACCCGGTGATCTCGGTGGCCGTGGAGCCCAAGACCAAAGCCGACCAGGAAAAAATGGGCATCGCCTTGAGCAAACTCGCCCAGGAAGACCCGTCGTTCCGGGTCAAGACCGACGAGGAAACCGCACAGACCATCATTTCCGGTATGGGTGAGTTGCACCTGGACATCATCGTCGACCGAATGAAACGCGAGTTCGGCGTCGATGCCAACATCGGCAAACCCCAGGTGGCCTACCGCGAGAAAATCCGCAATACCTGCGAGATCGAAGGCAAGTTTGTCCGCCAGTCGGGCGGTCGCGGCCAGTTCGGTCATTGCTGGATTCGCTTTTCGCCAAGCGATGAAGGCAAGGAAGGCCTGGAATTCACCAGTGAAGTGGTCGGTGGAGTCATCCCCCGTGAGTACATCCCGGCCATCCAGAAAGGCATCGAAGAACAGATGCAGAACGGCGTACTGGCCGGCTACCCGCTGATTGGCCTGAAAGCGGCGGTGTTCGACGGCTCGTACCACGACGTCGACTCCAACGAGATGGCCTTCAAGATCGCCGCGTCGATGGCCACCAAGCAGCTATCGCAAAAAGGCGGTGCAGTGCTGCTGGAGCCGGTGATGAAGGTCGAAGTGGTCACGCCGGAAGAATACATGGGTGATGTGATGGGCGACCTCAACCGTCGGCGTGGCGTGATCCAGGGCATGGACGACAGCCCGGCGGGCAAGGTGGTGCGTGCCGAAGTGCCACTGGGAGAAATGTTCGGCTACTCCACCGACATGCGCTCGATGTCCCAGGGCCGGGCCAGTTACTCGATGGAGTTCATTCGCTATTCAGAAGCGCCAGCCAGCATTACCGACGTGATTATCAAGAAACAGGGCTAGCCGCCACGGCACGCGGCACTCAAGACAACACGGCCAACCAGCGGGCTGGCCGTGACATGGGCAATTGCGTAAGATCCGCTCCCCCTTGCCAACACCTTTGACCACGGCCGGTTTCGCCGGTCGGTTTCTTTCAGGTACCCCATGAAACCCATTCGCCTACGCGCCGAGGCCCTGGCCGGCCTTACCACGTCCTTCGCCCTGCTGCCCGAATGCATCGCCTTCGCGCTGGTCGCGCACCTCAACCCGCTGATGGGGTTGTACGGTGCGTTCATTATCTGCACCTTGACCGCCCTGTTCGGTGGGCGACCAGGCATGATTTCCGGCGCTGCCGGGTCGATGGCGGTGGTGATCGTGGCGCTGGTGGTGCAACACGGCGTGCAGTACCTGCTCGCCACGGTACTGCTGGGTGGGCTGATCATGGTTGCCTTCGGCCTGCTGCGGCTGGGCAAACTGGTGCGCATGGTGCCGCACTCGGTGATGCTGGGGTTCGTCAATGGCCTGGCCATCATCATTGCCCTTGCCCAACTGGAGCATTTCAAAAGCGCAGAGGCCTGGCTCAGTGGTGCCCCGCTCTACCTGATGATCGGGCTGGTCACGCTGACGATGGCCATCGTCTACCTGCTGCCGCGCCTCACCCGCGCAGTGCCACCGGCGCTGGTTGCAATTCTGGGTGTCGGCCTTGCGGTGTACCTGCTTGACCTGCCGACCCGCACCTTGGGCGACATGGCCCACATTGCCGGCGGCCTGCCGGTATTTGCGCTGCCCCAGCTACCCTGGAACCTTGAAACCCTCGGCATCGTCGCCCCTTATGCGATATTGATGGCCTTGATCGGCCTGCTGGAAACCCTGCTGACACTGAACCTCACCGATGAAATCACCGAAACCCGTGGCTACCCGGATCGCGAGTGCGTCGCCCTGGGTGCAGCCAACATGGTTTCAGGGCTGTTCGGCGGCATGGGTGGATGCGCGATGATCGGCCAAACGGTGATCAACCTAAGCTCCGGTGGCCGTGGTCGCCTCTCGGGCGTGATCGCTGGGGTGATGATCCTGCTGTTCGTGCTGTTTCTCTCGCCGCTGATCGAGCGTATCCCGCTGGCCGCGCTGGTCGGAGTGATGTTCGTGGTCTCGCAGCAGACCTTCGCCTGGGCCTCGCTGCGGGTGTTCAACAAAGTGCCCTTGAACGACGTACTGGTGATCATCTCGGTGACCGTCATCACGGTGTTCACCGACCTGGCCACCGCCGTGCTGTGCGGGATCATCATTGCCGCCCTGAACTTTGCCTGGCAGCAAGCCCGCGAGCTTTACGCAGACGGCCATCTGGAAGCCGATGGCAGCAAGCGTTACCAACTGCATGGCACGCTGTTCTTCGCCTCGACCACCCAGTTCCTGAACCAGTTCGACCCGGCCAACGACCCGGCCCAGGTGACGCTCGATTGCCGCCACCTGAGCTTTGTCGACTACTCGGCAATCGCCGCGCTGAAAACACTGCGCGAACGCTATGCCAATGCCGGCAAGCACCTGCGCGTGCTGCACCTGTCTGAACGCTGCAGGCAACTGCTCAGACGCGCGGGCATGCACACACCAGGCGAGTGAGTCGCAGGAGGAGCGTTTCAGCAGGCCTGGCAGCTCTTGACCGGCGCAGACACTGCGGCCCATGCTCACGCTCCTCCAACCGAACACTCAGGGAACGACTGTATGAAGCTGGAAACCTTAGCCATTCACGCGGGCTTCAGCCCCGATCCAACCACGAAGGCTGTTGCCGTACCGATCTACCAGACCACCTCCTTCGCCTTTGACGACACCCAGCACGGTGCCGACCTGTTCGACCTGAAGGTGGCTGGCAATATCTACTCGCGGATCATGAACCCCACCAACGACGTCCTGGAAAAACGCATGGCCGCGCTTGAAGGTGGCGTTGGCGCACTGGCCGTGGCTTCGGGCATGGCTGCCATCACCTACGCCATCCAGACCGTGGCCGAGGCCGGCGACAACATCGTCTCGGTGGCCAAACTGTACGGCGGCACCTACAACCTGCTGGCCCACACCCTGCCACGCTTCGGTATCCAGACCCGCTTCGCCGCCCATGACGACATTGCCGCGCTCGAGGCACTGATCGACGACAAGACCAAGGCGGTGTTCTGCGAGTCTATCGGCAACCCGGCGGGCAACATCGTCGACCTCCAGGCACTGGCTGACGCCGCGCACCGCCATGGCGTGCCGCTGATCGTCGACAACACCGTCGCCACCCCGATCCTGTGCCGCCCGTTCGAGCACGGTGCCGACATCGTCGTGCATTCGCTGACCAAGTACATCGGTGGCCACGGCACCAGCATCGGCGGCATCGTGATTGACTCTGGGAACTTCCCATGGGCTGAATACAAGCAGCGTTTTGCCCTGCTCAACACCCCTGACCCGTCCTATCACGGCGTCACCTACACCGAAGCCTTCGGCCCGGCAGCCTTTATCGGCCGCTGCCGCGTAGTGCCACTGCGCAACACCGGCGCGGCACTGTCGCCGTTCAACGCCTTCCTGATCCTGCAAGGCCTGGAAACACTGGCCCTGCGCATGGAGCGCCATACCGAGAACGCCCTGAAAGTGGCGAACTACCTGCGTGAGCATGAACAAGTCGCCTGGGTGAAATATGCCGGCCTGCCGGACCATCCCGAGCATGAGCTGGCCGTGCGCTACACCGGTGGCAAGCCGGCGTCGATCCTCTCGTTCGGCATCAAGGGCGGCCAGGAAGCCGGGGCGCGCTTCATCGATGCGCTGAAACTGGTAGTACGCCTGGTGAACATTGGCGACGCCAAATCGCTGGCCTGCCACCCGGCCTCCACGACCCACCGCCAGCTGAACGACGAAGAACTGGAGAAGGCCGGAGTGCCACGTGACATGGTACGCCTGTCCATTGGCATCGAGCACAGCGACGACATCCTGGCCGACCTGGCGCAGGCGCTGAAGGCCTCTGCACAAGGCTGAGTCGGGTTTTGTAGCGTTAGCAGGGTTGCTACTGGTGGGGGCCCATGAGTTCGCGGTGCCTGCATCGCGGGCACGGCTCGCTCCCCCAACCTGCGAGGATCAGGCAGCTGGCAAGACCGCACCCGCGGATTGCTCAGCCCCTGGCAAATCCGCAGACACAATAAACTGTACATCCATACAGATAATGCTTGCCTCCCGCCGCCACCCTGCGCATGCTATGCAACTTCTATAGCCGCCAGACTCATCATCGGCCATGCGCCTCTTTCTCTGCGAAAAACCCTCCCAGGCCAAGGACATCGCCAAAGTCCTCGGCGCCAACCGGCGCGGTGATGGCTGCTGGGTCGGCAACGACCTCTGCGTAACCTGGTGCATCGGTCACCTGCTGGAAACCGCACCACCCGACGCCTACGATGCCCGCTATAAACGCTGGGTACTGGAAGACCTGCCCATCGTGCCGCAGCAGTGGAAGATGCTGGTCAAACCGAAAACCGCCAGCCAGTTCAAGGCGGTGAAACGCCTGCTCGGCGAAGCCCGTGAACTGGTCATCGCTACCGACGCCGACCGCGAAGGTGAAATGATCGCCCGTGAACTGGTCGAGCACTGCCGCTACCGTGGGCCGATTCAGCGCCTGTGGTTATCGGCACTCGACGATGCCTCTATCCGCAAGGCTCTGGCAGCGCTCAAGCCCGGTGCCGCTACGTTCAGCCTCTACCACTCGGCCCTGGGTCGCTCACGGGCCGACTGGCTGATCGGCATGAACATGAGTCGCCTGTTCACCCTGCTCGGCCGTCGCTCCGGGTACCAGGGCGTGTTGCCGGTTGGCCGGGTGCAAACCCCTACCCTACGCCTGGTGGTCGACCGCGACCGCAGCATCGCCGACTTCGTGCCGGTACCGTTCTGGGCCATCGAGGTGACGCTGAGCAGCGCCAATGCGAGCTTTACCGCGCAGTGGCGCGCCCCGGAAGACGCCTGTGACGATCAGGGCCGCTGCCTCAACCCGGTACTGGCACAGCAGGCCGCCGAGGCCATTGGCGGCGCGGCCAGCGCTGAGGTGGTGAACGTCAGCACGGAGCGGGTACGCGAAGCCGCCCCGTTGCCCTTCGACCTCGGTACCCTGCAGGAGCTCTGCTCGAAAAAGCTGGGCCTGGGCGCCCAGGAAACCCTCGACATCGCCCAGGCGCTGTATGAAACCTACAAGGTCATCACCTACCCACGCAGTGACTGTGGCTACCTGCCACTAAGCCAGCACAGCGAGGCCCCGGCCATCCTCGCCGCACTGGGCCGGGCCGACGCCAGCCTGGCCGCACTGCAACCCTATCTGGAGCCGCAACGCCGCTCACGCGCCTGGAACGATGCCAAGGTCAGCGCCCACCACGGCATCATCCCTACCGCTGCGGCCATCGACCTGGGGCGCTTGCCGAGCAAGCACAAGGCGGTGTTCAGCCTGATCCGTGCACGCTACCTGGCGCAGTTTCTGCCCAATCACGAATACGACCGCACCGAGGCCGACTTCGACTGTGCCGGTCAGGCCCTGCGCGCCGTTGGCAAGCGTATCGTCGAACCCGGCTGGCGCCGCGCCCTGCCCGAAGCCCTGACCCCCGGCAAAGGTCGCGAAGCGCCGGCAGCGCAGGTGTTGCCGGCACTGAGCAAAGGCCAGCACTGCACCGTGGCCGGGGTCAATCTCAAGGACCTCTGGACCCAGCCGCCCAAACCGTTCACCGAGGGCGACCTGATCAAGGCCATGAAGAACGTCGCCAAACTGGTCGACGATCCACGGCTCAAGCAAAAACTCAAGGACACCACCGGTATTGGTACCGAGGCGACCCGTGCCGGAATCATCCAGGGCTTGCTCGACCGAGGCTACCTGGTAAAGAACGGCAAGGCGTTGTCGGCCACCCCGGCGGCCTGCAGCCTGATCGACGCAGTACCTCGGGCCATTGCCGACCCAGGCACTACGGCTATCTGGGAGCAGTCACTGGACATGGTGCAAACCGGCGAGATGAGCCTGGAGGCGTTCGTTGCCAAGCAATCGGCATGGATGAGCAAGCAGGTCGAGCGATGTGCCGGGCTCAGCCTGAACATCAGCGGCCCGGCAGTTCCAGCCGGGGGTAGCGGCGCCCCCTGGAAAAAGAAACGCAAGGCCGCAGCGCGTAAACCATCGAGCAGCGCCAAACGTCCGAAGAAAACCGCGGTGCCAAAGGCCCGCTGAAAACGTGTATACACATCAACTGGATCAACTCAAGGTCAGGGACTGCCCATGAAATTTGCCTACACCATTCTTTACGTACCCGATGTCGCGTCATCGCTGGCGTTCTTTGAACAGGCCTTTGGCATTAACCGGCGCTTTTTGCATGAGTCTGGCGACTATGGCGAACTGGACACCGGTGCCACCACCCTGGCTTTCGCTTCACGGGAGCTGGGCAAGGCCAACCTGCCAGAGGGGCTGGTCGTGGCGGCTGAGTCAGCCCGGCCGCTAGGCATGGAAATCGCTCTCGCCACCGATACAGTCGAGGTCGCCCACGCCCAGGCACTGGCCTGCGGCGCAACCGAGCTCAAGGCCCCCGAGCAGAAGCCCTGGGGGCAAACCGTTTCGTACCTGCGCTGTCCCGATGGATTGCTTGTGGAGT
>NZ_MBPN01000074.1 GCF_001695625.1 Pseudomonas defluvii | reverse complement strand
TGTGAGAGCCTGGATTCTACCGGTGGCTGGCTCTCTGCCTCTCGTTTCAAGCGTTGCGCTTATTCTATGAATTCAGGACCAATTACCTTCCAAACACCGGATTGGCAACCTTGCCTGTATGAAAAATTCCAGATATTCCTCCTTCAAAACGCTTCACGGATGCAGTTTTGCCGAGGTGAGACTTTCTCCTGTTTTTTCCAGCTGCAGTTGGCCCAACGCCCCGAGCTCCGTGGCTTTGCAGGCAGGGATGCCCGCGACTTTCGCTGAAAAAAAGTATTATGCTGCTGCAAGCGGGTCGATCATGACGATGTCCGCCTCATGAACGATGTCCAGGTACTGATCCGGCTGGGGTATGGTTTCGGCGTCCCGTATCGAGGTCATCAGGCGCCTCAACAGTTGGTCCTGTGCCAAGGTAATCGCAGACTCCTTCGTAGCAGCTGAAGCCGTCAGCCCTTCGAAGTCCAGCAGCCGAATCGTCACGTCCTTGCTTGTCCGAGCTACAGAGGCGGGATACGGAACAAGGTGGTTGATGACCACCTGGCGGCCCCGGCTCTTACCTCCTTCCAATTTCTTGACGAGGCGCTGCGCCTTGAGATGGGTGTACCTTTTGAGCATTGAAAGCGATTTATGACCGCTGATCGCGGCGACCTCCATCATGTCCAAGGTTCCAAGCTCAAAGAGCCTGCTAATCGCCTCGTGACGCAGGTCATGGAAGTGGAGGTCTTCAATTCCAAGCCGGAGCAGCATGACTCGCCATGTGGTCTTGAGTCCGGCGTTCGTGTAGGAGAACACCCGGCCATTGCCGGCAACACCTAGTTGGATTAAGGCGTCTCGTGCCTTGATGGAGAGAGGGACATCTCGGCGAGTTCCGTTCTTCGTATCGGGGAGATGTGCAATGCGCGTTTTGAGGTTGATGTGTTCCCACGAGAGGTTGAGGATTTCACCTTGCCGCATCGCTGTTTCCAGGGCAACGATGATGATCGCGTAGAGCTCAGAGTTCCCATAATTGTGGGCGTAACGGAGGATCAGGCGTTCCTCTCTTGAGGTCAGCCGACGCTCACGGCCAGGCGGCATTTTGGGCTTTCTAACCTTGAGGACTGGATTGTCATCGCAGATGCCCCACTCGATACGTCCAAGCTCGAACAGATTCGACAGCAAGGACATCTCGAGGCGAACGGTAGCCGGCGAGATCTGTTGACCAGTTTTGCCATTGAGCTGCTGAAGCCTTTCATCTCTGTAAGTCGCGATGTCAACAGATGTGATCTCGCGCACGATTTTCTCACCCAGGAGCGAGTTGGCTATCTGCTGAATGCGATAGCATTCTTGCTTGTAGCCCTTCTTGAGAATCGAGACTTTCTCACGGTAGTGATTAAGGGCTTCGCGAAGAGTCTTGGTTGTCATGCATCTCGTCCAACTGACTTTGGATGTGACTGGCGAGCTCTAGAACGCTCAAGCCGAACACGTCGCTAAGGGAAACGATAGTGTCAAGCGTGGGCGAACGCTCCCCGCGCTCGAGGACCGAGATGTAGGTGCGATCTAGACCAGCTTCAAACCCAAGCTGCTCTTGAGTGAGGTTGGCAGTTTTTCGCAGGTTTCGAAGTGCGCGGCCAAAGGCCACGTTGTGATTACGAAAATGGATAAGGCTGTCCCAGCTTGACACGCGAAAAGCTGGAATTTTGGGGATTCAGACTATAGTCGTCTTCCGCTTATAAGCGGAATTCGTCCCTCTCTTGCCCTGCTCGCTTCTCGTATTGATGTCTTCACAAGATCGGCTTTGCATGCACCGACTTGAATTTCATCCCCCCCCTTTCAACTGATTCAGGCCTACCCACCAAGTAATCTGCAGCCCTGTTCTTTTGTCTTGGAGCTGCAATGAACAACGATTTTCTCAAGCGCGTTTCCCAGTGGATCGTAGGGGAAGATACGGGTCTTTCCGCTATAGCGATTTGGTCGAGCATGATGGGCGTCCTGCCCGAGGATGGCTTCTGCACACCGTCCGATCCTTCTGACCTGGGTCGATGCCTGCGCCTGCTGGAACTGGTACCCGAGTGGAAGGCGCGAATCTCGGAGATGGCCATCCACGGACGCGAATGGGCTGCTCTCGTTTCGCATTGGGAGGAACTCCATCAGCTGATGGACGATGAGGTGGGGATCGACTGGAGTAAGGGGAACAGTGCCCTGCGCACCTACGAACGAATGAAGGCCATTCAAGGACATCATCGAACCTGAATCACATTCGCACGGGTTCTGGCACAGCCGGAGCGCCCTGATCATCTCCGGGTGATCAATTGGCCAGTTGGCCAGCTCCATCGAACCGCCGCGATAAATCTGCGGCCGCGAGTGAGAATGAAACGATGCGCACCACCCGACTCAAACACAAAGTCAGCGCCCCGGGTCAGGGCGAACTGTTCGCCGTCGACCAGATTGCGGGCATCTACAAGGCCAACCCCGACAAGCCCCTGACGAACACCGCGCTCTACGAGATCGTCACCAACCACCTTGGCGTTTCTACGGAAGCCTTGAACGAGCTTGCGCCTGTTGGGGAGAGTGGGCAGAAACACAGCCTGGTTCGCCGCGCTATCCGGTGGACTCAGCAATCACTGAAACAGATGGGTATCATCGAGCGCGTCAACGGAGAGCGCGGCGTGTGGCGCTTGACCGAAGATGCCAAACGCGACCTCAATCCAGCGAAGTCTGGTGTGAAGGTGCTCGGCTTTCGTACTGACCTGGGCCTGGCGATCTGGGGGCCAAGCGCGGATATCTTCAAAAGGCTCACTGTACCGGTCGTGCTTGCGCTCCAATCTCCGCCGTACCCGTTGAGGAAGGAAAGGGCTTACGGCAACCCTGATGAGCGGGAAATCGTCGACTTCATCTGCGCCACGCTCGAGCCTGTGGTCGAGGCGCTGGCAGAAGAAGGCAGTCTCGTCTTGAACGTATCGCAGGATTGCTTCCTCCCGGGACTACCGGCGCGCTCGACCTATGTGGAGCGCCTGGTACTGGAAGTCTGTGATCGATTTGGACTCTACCTGATGGACCGGCTCATCTGGGAAAACCCCGCAAAGGCTCCTGGTCCGGTTCAGTGGGCCTCGAAATCCCGTCAGCAACTCAATGTGGGGTATGAGCCTGTACTCTGGTTCGCAAAGAACCCGCTGAAATGCAAATCGAACAACAACCGCGTCCTCCAGCCGCATTCCGAACGGCATCTGCGGTTGATCCAGAATGGTGGCGAGAAACGCCACACGAACTACGGTGATGGCGCATATCGCCTACGTCCGGGCAGCTTCAGCAACGAGACTGCCGGATCGATCCCGAAGAACGTGATCACCCGTGGACACCGTTGCGCCTACGGCACTCAACACCGCAAAGCCGCAGAGGCCCTTGGCTTGCCGACCCACGGTGCTCCGATGCCCTTTTCGATTCCCGAGTTCCTGATTCAGTTTCTGACTGAGGAAGGCGATCTTGTAGTGGATGCCTGGGCCGGTCGCAACATGACATCCCTGGCAGCCGAGTTGCTCGGCCGCACCTGGATGTCGGGCGAACTGATGCTGCAGCACATCCGCACTGGCGCTGAATTGTTCCGTGGACGGCCAGGGTTCTGGCTCAATCCACAGATTGCTGCTGCTTTCGGCCGCTGAATCCCACGAAGGTTCTTCGACTAGCCCCTTGCCCGTTATCCTCAAACACTGATGGCGCGCCGTGGGGTCGGCCCTCCAACTGGGGCGAATTGACAGCTATGCAGCCTCCTAAGCCCCGACAATGGTTGGGATTCAACACAACGGAGAATGGCGTTATGCGTGACACATGGGCAAAGGTCCTTCGCTTCAGTTTGGACTGCCTCGGGCATCCGGCCTCCCTTGGGCATATGCTGCAGCAAAACCGCGATCTGAGGTTCGATTTACCAGGACAGCCCTGTTCGATTGCCTCATCAGAGGTCGTTCGGTGGCACGAGTGGGGCAAGGGGAGCTACTTGACCGGAAACTGGCGAGCACCGGGGGAGCTGCTTGGATGGAAGGCTGTTGGAACCGAATTCTGCAGCTACCACTACACCATCGATGCGCTGGCCAACGTTGGCTACACAGAGATCGTCGAGTCCTGGGAGTGTGAGATCCAGGATGTCCAGGGGCTTTGTGCCTCCAAGTCGGAGCTTCGAGATTTCGAGAGCCTCGATGCTATGGCTGTGGCCAGGACGCAGTATCTCGTAGGGGAGATCACTCACGCGAACCTTGAAAAGAGCCTGGGGTGGTACGAGATCCGCATCCTTCATCGCGACTCCACCGACGACTTCTTTGCATGCCACCAGTGGGACGGCCGAGTTTTCTTGATGAACTCTGGGGGTTCCCATCATTTCGTGGCTGGCCGCTACCTGGCTGCCCGGTTGGAAGTTCCCGTTCCTCTGAAAGGCCTTCTGCGCGTCCACCGCCTTTCTCAGGCCGCGGTGTCTCGGCTGGTTGGCGAGTATGAGGTGTTTGCCCTGAATGATGATTCAGAGGCTTTCCAACGATTCTTCGATGCAATGAGGGAATACCGGGCCGGTTTCCTTTGGACACCGTTGCCTCGCCACCTCGACGGCCGGGCGGTATTTCTCCCTCGAGGGGATGCAAGGGCAATGAGGATAGTGCCCTTGATGCGCGCGGCGGGCCACTTCGATCTGGGTGCGCACCTCCAGGAACTATCTGCCAGGCCAGTACGTCTCCCGCGCATTGCCTCAGCTCGCCGGCAGATGGAGCCTGTTGAGTAACCTATGGATAGCCAGACCCCGACTTGGAGAGAGTTCAGGCCGAGCAGCTGGACGCGCCGGGATATGGCGGGTGCGGCCCAGCCGCATGATGAAAACGATCAGCCAGAAGCCGACTATTGGCTGGCGTGGCCGCCGTACATTACCGGTGACAAGTCGGATATTGGTCATCCCTCGAAGGTGATGCGCCGTCGATTCCGCTCCCGCGAAGCTGCGATGGCGTATGCCGACCGCACCTGGCCCATTGATCCTAACTCTACCTGGCCGACTTCGCCTTACCGGCCTCAAGCTCGAGAAGACTCATGAATACCTTCGCCGTAGATGCAGAGTCCCTAATTGCGGTTGCCATCCCAGAGCAGGTTGTCACCTCCTCATTGAGCCCCATCATCGAGATCCACACCGCTGGCCTCAACGACCTTCCCTACCCCCTGTCCACCGCCACGCTTTGGGTGGCATGCTGTGAGTCATGGCCTCATGCCGATCCAGACTGGGAGGGGCTGTATTTCATCAACCTGGCGATTCAGGCTGATCACATGTTCTCCCAGGTTGGGTCCGACAATCAGTTCCTGACGCTGGATGTGAGGCCGGGGACCGTTTTTCTGACCAATCCTCTGGCCCTTCACTGGCTGCAGCCGAGCGATAAGCAATTGAACCGGATCGCGGAAGGACTGCAGGAGCGACGTAATGGCTACATCGGCCTGCAGTGGGAAGTCGCCTATCACGAGATAGATGCGAAGGTTCTTTGGTTGAAGGAAGAGTTAGAGAAGCTCGGAAACGTCGAGCAGCTGGGCTGCGACATTGCCCCCTTGCTTATCCAACCGGAAGCGGACTATGTCCAGGCCCCACCTGGTCACGATTTCGTAATTGGACCGGAGGTTCGGGCTTTGCCCCGCCGTAAGAGCTGACCAACCATACCAAGCGGCACCGGTTCTGGCACAACCTATCCCACCGAATACTGCGCCCATCTAGAAACTGATGGAGCGCAGTATGTCACCCGCAAAGCAGCACACCGACAACCTGGCCAAGCTCATTCATTCGGTGGGCTACCACCCACCCCGCGAGGTCTTTCAAGACTTCTGCGAGATGGCAGCCGTGGCGGTCTCAAACGCAGTAGACGTGCTCCACCGGGAGGCCCGGGAAGCCCAGTACATGCGGCTGATCCAAAGGTACAAGCCGAAGGATCAATACCTATTCCGTGCAATGCTCGATGAGTTACAGCAGGCCCTGGAAAAAGACCCCAGCGATATCTTGGGAAGGCTGTTCATGGAGGTAGGCGGCTCGAATTCTCGGAGTGGACAGTTTTTCACCCCAGAATCGATCAGCCAGGTCCTTACGGACCTGACGCTTGCTGATACAGGACATGTTCAAAGTCTTATCGAGGAGCGAGGGTTCATCACCCTTTCGGAACCCTCTTGTGGGGCTGGTGCGATGGTCATCGCGTTTGCACTTCGCCTGCGAGAATTGGGCATCAACTACCAGCAGCACCTGCACGCCACCCTGGTCGATATCGACTGCAGGGCCGTCCACATGGCGTATCTGCAACTAAGTCTTTTGCATATTCCTGCCGTGGTGGTGCACGGAGACACGTTGACCCTCAAGCAGCACAGCAGTTGGTACACCCTAGCCCACGCTATGGGCCTCTTTGGTATCAAACTGCGCCGGGGGTTTAGTTTGGACAGTGCAAGGGGGCGGGAGTTGATTGGCAATCAATCTGGTCAGGAGGACGCGGACTCTTTGCATGATCGGAGGATGGCCATGGCGATCGGCTGATCAGGTCTCTTGTTCAGCGTCATCCAACGGACGGGGATTTGCGCGCGACCCTTTGACTTTGGAGCATCGGAAGCGCCCGTTATCCTCCCTTCTTCGATGTAAACCCAGGGGGATCGGTGTGAACGAGAAACAGAATGCGCTGATGGCCGTTGCAGTTGGTGCCGTGGTGCTCGCGTTTTCCGCGGGCGGCTTTTTCATCGCTCTGGGCGCGAAGAAGACGGCCGACCAGTACGCCAGAGAAGTCGATCAGCTGAAGCAAGAGATTGCTGATCTACAGGGGCGTGCCGGCGACGCCGATGCCAAGATCGAGGGTGTGGTTAGGCTGGTGAAGGAAGTGGTCGAGCTTGCTCGCAGCCCTGCGGCAGCTGGCAAAGATGGTAACGGGAAGCCTCCGTCGTCTGTGCACGCCAGCCCGCTGGGAGCAACAACTGGCGAGGCCAAGTCTGCCCCAGGATCTACTACTACCCCAAGCGTCGGTACCGGAGTCAGCGGCCCCAAGACCAAGGCTCTGGCCGAGCTGCTGGACACTGAACAGAAAGTCGATGGGCCGGTCACTCCTGACAAAGTCGATAGCCTGCTGGTGGAGCGAATCAGTAGCAACTGGCACCGTCCGGCTAGTGCAAAGGATGGCATGCAGGTCACCATCGAAATCGAGATGGATCGGAAGGGCGTGATCAAGCAAGTCCGTGTTCATCAGTCGAGCGGCAATAAGGCATTTGACACCTCCGCGGTCAAAGCAATCCAGGACGTCAAGGCAATCCCGGAAATAGCCTCCCTTCCCACCGACGTGTATCAGAGCCTCTACAAGAACAGAAAAGTGCTCTTCACCCCCGAAAGTCTCGGGAAGTGATCGCAGTACCGCTTAAGCCCAGCAATCGCTGGGCTGAGGCCGTAGAAGCGGGCTATTTTTCGCGGCTAATTGCAGGAGGAATCATTTTGGATTTCTGGTTTTTGTTGTTTTTTGCGCCCTTTTTGTTGCTCGGGCTGGGGTGGGTGTCCTCCAGTTTGGACAGGATCGCTAATGAGATGCGTCGATCAAATGACTTGAAAGAAGCTGAGCAGCGACGACTTCACGCTGCCGAGGCTGACTCAGCTGCCAACAAGGCGGATTAATCAGGGTAAAGAGCACTTACCCACCGCTGCGCCAAAAGGAGTTTCGACCAGTGCACCGCCTTACCCAACATACTGACGACCCCGCCGAACAGGTGCCTCTGGATCTGAGCGAGGACCAGCGGGCCGCCATCAAGGCCACAGTCAAGAAGGCGCAGCAGAGTCTCGCCATTTTGCCGTTCCTTCTTGAACAGAGCACCGTGCCTGGCCTGACCCGTGCCCAGGCGCGCATGGCGATGGAAACGACCGAATTTGAGCTGGCCACCCTAGGCCGCTTGCTCGGCGTCGATACGGAGTCGAAAGCGACTATCGAGCAGCGTTTCGGCGAACTGCGTCAGGCCAATATGCGCATTCGCGACTTGGAGGCGCTGCTGGGCCGGCAGATGCCGGCGGAGGCCATACAGCCGGCACTCGGCAACTTGGCCCGCCAGTTGCGCGATTGGTGGCGGCTGGAGGGCTTCGGCCATACCAGCGAAATTCAGTTCGGGGAATATAGCTTGCAGGTGAGATTTTCCCTGCAGTCCCTTTCTGCTCGACCGCTCACTGCCGGCGCTGAGCATCTGTCCCACGCCGAGCGCAAGGCGCTCTGGCTGGCCGACCTGGAGCGCCGTGGCTTTGTCCTGCACGACGACGACGGCAAAGGCGTGACCGACTGCCCGGCATCCCGCGATGCGCTTCGGGCGCTGTTTGCCCAGAGCTTCCCGGGGACGCACAAGATCGCCCAGTTCGTCAGCCGTGAAGGCGACCACGCTTCCAAGCTGGTCAGCGTCGAGGTGTACGTCTATGACCTGGCGCAAATCCTAACCTTGCCCGTGCCGCCGCCGAATGCCCAAGACGTTGACGCCTGAACCCATTGATCAGGTCAAAAAAAGAGAGGGGAATATGCCGAGTCCGGAGCATGACAAGCTGACAGCCATGGGGGCCAGGTGGTTCAAGAAGAACGGCTTCCCTGTGGTTACTACCGAAATTTGGGCAGCAGGGAGCCGTGAGCGGCCCGATGTTCTGGGATTCCGCTCCATGTGTTCCGGAGTGATTGAGGTGAAGGTCAGCCTCAGTGACTTCCGGGCCGATCGCTTGAAGCCGGAGCGGGTTTCCGGAGGCTTGGGCAATTACCGTTTCTACCTCTGCCCGGAGGGGTTGATACGGCCGGAAGATCTTCCTGCCCGTTGGGGCTTGCTGTACGCAAAAGGAAGATCTGTTGTGCCGGTGGTTAGCCCCCCTGGTAACCTTTGGCCAGGCGTCCCTCGTAACGCGCTCGAGGAGGACCTGGCGGCTGAGTGGCTCCCCTTCCTCCACCGCCCCGACCTCGATGCGGAACGGGCCGCCCTCTTCTCAATCGCGCGCCGACTCAGTTGAAGTCCCCGCTCCTTGCTGCCAGCCTGTCCTGAAGATCACGGAACAGGTTGTCAGCATGGCGGACAGCAGCATCTTCACCAACAGCCCCGGCCAGGACCAAGTCCTCAGGCCTTTCCAGCGGCTTATCTCTACAGCGTCGCATATCCGGCTTGCAGCGCCCTACTTCACTCGCCCGGGCGAGATATTGGAGGCTGCGGAACGTGGCGCGAAGATAGATCTCCTGGTGGGGCTCAATCCAGCGACGAATCCCGCCGCCCTGCGCCAAGCACTCGAAGCCGACAACTGCTCCATCCGGTACTTCACGGATGGCTTCCATGCCAAGATCTTCCTCTTCGATGGCGTGGCCATGTTGGGCTCAGCAAACCTCACGGATGGCGGCCTGGTCAGCAACCGAGAAGCAGTCGTTCTGCTCGACCAGCCTGGCGATGAAGAGCGGATCAGAGACCTCGAGGCGCTGTTCGCTGTGCTTTGGGACAGTGCCGAGGTATTAACCAGGCAGGTCTATCTGAAATTCAAGGATGCCTGGGAGAAGGCCAGTCGGATGGACAGTCGGGATACCCCATTCCAAAGCCTCGCTGATGTAGAGCCTCCAACTGTCCTTGCCGGCAGCGGACATAAGACCGCTCAGCAGCATTACCTCAGTGATCTGAGGAAGACTATCTATGAGCAATACCTGCCGGCGTTTGAGGAGGTCGCCGCAATCCTTCGTGAGCAAGGCACTCGCCGACCTGAATTCAACGGCCTTGCATGGGGACCGGAGGTGAACCGCTACTTGAACTGGGTGCGACTCGAGCACGCCCCAGGAGATGCTGCGTGGCAGGATGCCCCCATCCGCAGGCCTCAAGATCGAAGGACCCAAATCCAAACCTTGGTAATGGAATGGCTTTCCACCGCTACTCCTCGGATTCCAGAGGACTACTTCGAACTGCTGGAAACACTGCACGCGGTGATGGAGAGCCCGGAGTCGATTCGTGCCAGCAGCAAGGAGCAGATCGCTGCAGCACTGATGTGTGTCCACGCATTCTCCGAGCAGCTCCGTTTCACATTGGGTGGCGCCGAGGCTCTGCCGGCCAAGTTTTGGGAAGGGAACCGGGAGGACCTCGGTCGTGTTCAGGACACCCTGATTTACCTGATTCATGGCCACGAGGAGTTTGCCGCACGCATTGGCTCCGTACTTTACGATCCGAAGTACAAACTCGCTTCCTTCGGCCGATTCTGTGCATTGGAGCTGGTCGGAACGCTGAAGCCAGAACAGGTGCCCCCAATCAACGGACGCATGGCCAAGGCTCTGCGGTTTCTCGGGTTTGACGTCCGCGCCACATAGAGACTTCGGGCGATCGAGCATTTTCTCAGGCACCGGCTAGTATCACATTGCAACCATCGAGAAAGCTGCGGCCGGCGCTGTGGGGTGACTGAAAGTCAGCGAGGACGGGGCTCATACCTTTACGTCAAGGAGGACAGCGCATGAGCCTGTTACTCGGTCCCATCCTTCATTTCCGCGGTATCCACAACGATCTGTACCAAGTCTCTGCTCTTGTTGTCCTGGATAAAGGTGACCCCAAACCGAAGCCTGAGCCCACAAACTGCGTGGTCGACAAGGTCACCCGTATCGCTTCGATCCCATTCGGAAGTCCAACCCAGGATGTCTGGAGGGTAGACCTATCAACGTCTCAGAAAGCTGCTAAGTCGCAGCAGTGCTCCTGCAGTGTGTCAGGAGGCAAGGCGAGCTTCTTCGTTCCTGCCCTTGGGGAGTCTCCGAGGGTTGCCTATGGCTCGTGCAACGGGTTCTCTGCTGACAAGTACCGCAAGAAGGTGAAGGATAGGCAGAACGAACGCTGGTTCGACATGGCTGCTCGTCACAAGATCAAGGGTAAAGAATTCCATGTCCTGGTCATGGGGGGAGACCAGGTCTACACCGATGACTTGATGGTGATACCCGGAGAGATGAAGGACTGGGCAGATCTGTGGCATAGCAAGCAGGTAGCTGCGAAATGGTCACGAAAGCTGGAAAAGCAGGTCGACGAATACTTCACCCAACTCTATGTCCAGCGCTGGAATCAGGCCGGCCCGCGCGAGATGCTGCAGTCGATCCCCTACGTGGCCATGTGGGACGACCACGACATCACCGATGGGTGGGGCTCATATCCTCAGGACCTGCATGAGTGCGACGTCTACCAGAACCTCTTCCGGCTGGCGACGCGGTACTACAGGCTCTTTCAGCAGCAGCTGGCTGAGGATGAAGTCCACCCCTCTGCGGTACCTAACCAGAGTCCGCAGGCCAAAGGCTTCAGCCTTGCCTACTCCGGTCTCGGCGAGGTCGCTTTTCTGGTTCCGGATTTGCGCAGCGAACGTCACCCTGACCTAAAACGTCCTGACGGCCTTAGCCCGACACAGATTGTCTCGGAGTACACCTGGGAAGCTATCTTCGCCTGGCTGGATCAGCTCGATACCTCCAAGCACAAGCATTTGATCGTGTACTCCAGCCTACCGGTCGCCTACCTTGACCTGAATGCCGCGGAGGTGGCTCTCAATGCTTTGCCCGGGCAGTGGGAGCTCGAGGACGATCTCCGCGATCATTGGCGTAGCAAACCCCACCGTGACGAAAGGCAGCGACTGATCAAGCGCTTGCTGAACTTCTCGGCAAAAGGCACTCGGGTGACTATCGTCAGCGGTGATGTCCACGTCGCTGCCGCCGCTGTAATCGAATCGATGCTGCCACAGCATGGAAATGGTGCTGGAGCCATCTTCCAGCTGGTATCTACGGGGATTGTGCACACACCGCCGCCGGCAGTTGCCGTCTACTTCATGGAGAAGTTCGGGGCAGGTGAAGAGGTCATTGAGTACGGTGTTCACGCCCGCATGCTGCCGATCGGCTTCAAGGGCCACTACCTGGTACCAGAACGAAACTGGCTCAGCCTGGAGCCTGATGGGAAGGGGCGGATCTGGGCCAACTGGCACGTGGAGGGGCATGATCACCTACTGACCCAGGTGATCGATCCGGTCGTCCTTCCGACGATGCTTCAGCCTGTCGTTATGAATCAGTAGGCTTGCCTACTTGGCAATCTTGGCCGGCCAGCGAGCGCTGGCCAGAGAGGATTGAGGGAAGCGGGTGACCCTTCCCTCAACGCTGGTCAGGAGATAGTCACCGGACATTGGTTCAATCCGGAGAGTGCCGTGCAACTCGCACTCGGCGCTGGCGCAGTTTTTCAATCTGACCGTGGCGTGTTCGGCTTCGAAGAATGTTGCCGCAAGCCGATCCATGTTCCAGATGGCGATCAAGCCCAGGATCAACAGCGGAATCACCACCTCGGTCTTGAAGCTTTTCAGCTTGTCGCCACGCTGCACTTCAGGACTTCTCCGGAGTCACAAAGTCACCATTCGGCCGGCGAAGCGCCACACGACCCCCATCGCGCAGGACGCTCCACTTCTCCTCCTTCAGGCTCCCGCCTGCAGCTACGTCGGGAAACTTCACGTGCACCTCGGTCGCTGTCGGCGAAACCTCAACACATTTGTTGCTGCCCTCATAGGGATTGGGCCCGAACAATTTGGCCATAACGCCGTCCTGCGGTGGGCAAGTGTCTTCCCCGGTGATCGGTGTGGCCTTGCCGCCGATCATGACCTTGTAACCCGGAACGAACACCAGGCTGATCGGCTTCTGCAGGTCGGGGTATTGGGCAATAAACGCCTGGCTGACATTGGCAGCCATTTCGGTTAGGGCATCACAGCCGGCTACCGATGTAAGTACGAGTGACAAAACGATGGCACGTTTCATAGGCGAACTCAGTATTGGTGGTACTGGTGATGATAACGGCCGAGGTGAAGATTTCTCGGGATAGTGACGGCCTGGGTGATTTGCTACAGGAGTACGAGGACTGATGTTGGGATTCTTCCAGGTTTGGCTTCTGGCACAGTGAGGGGGCCGGAGAATGGTCGTCACCTTTCAACAGCACCTCAGAAGGAGCTCCAAATGACCGACTTCACCTCCGGCTTCAACACCACCAACCTCAAGGTTCTTCGTGGCTTGATCAACAGCGCACTGGCCAACCTCCATCCCGAAATCAGCATTGAGGCTGGAAAAATCACCTACGACCCGCAGGGGACCTGCACGATCAAGGTCGAGGCCACGGTAAAGGGCGCAAAGTCCAAAGCCCAAACTGAACTCGAACAAGCAGCCAACCTCTACGGATACGACGTGTCCCAAGCTAAACCGCATACCAGCCTGGGCCCCTGCAAGCTGGTGGGTTTCAACTCCCGGGCCAGAAAGTCGCCATGGATCGTTGAGTGCCCGAAGGGGCGCTACAAGCTTGAAGACGATGTAGTTGAGCGGATGTGGGGCCAGAGCAAGCAATAATCACATTCGACACGCGAGGGCGCTGCCGGGACCACTGGCAGCGTTCAAATCGCACAGGTCTGCGTTAGGATGCTTAGACCCTTTCAGCGACCTTGACTATGAGTAAGCGACCCGACAACGACAATGCCGGCAACAAGGTGATGGCCATGGACTTCGAGTTGAAGTCAGCCCTCATCGATAGCGCCGCAGGTAGCCCGAACACCGACAAGGCCTACCGGCAGGCTCGTGAGCATTTCAAAAGCAATGGGGGGCTGCTTCCTGCCACCGAGGAGATGGTGGATCGCTACGTCCGCACTTTTGCTGGAGAGCTCTCTGTCAACACCCTGCAGTTGCGAGTTGCAGCCATTGCGAAGTGGCACCAAGAGTTCGGTTTCCCTGACCCAACCAAGAGTAAGGTGAAGCGGACCATGAAGGGCATCCGGGCGTTGTTCAACAAAGCGCCCAAGAAGGCCCTCCCCATCGCGATCGAGAATCTGCGCAAGATGATCGACTACCTAGACACCGCTGAGCGCGCCGCAATTTCTGCCGGCGATCTCGCCAAGCAGCTGGCCGCTTCACGCAATCGCGCGCTGGTGCTAATCGGCTTCTGGCGTGCCTTCCGAAGCGACGAATTGAGCCGGATCGAAGCACACAACATCACGGTGATTCCAGACCGGGATATGCGGATTTTCCTTAGAAAAACCAAGCATGACCGTGATGCACTTGGCCAGGAATTCATCGTGCCGGCCCTCATCGAGCTTTGCCCCGTCAGGGCATACACGCATTGGCTCGAAGACTCTGGTATTCACTATGGGCCCGTCTTCCGACCTATCACTCGCTGGGGGCGGATGGCGGATGAGGGGCTCTCGAGTTCCGCTATCGGTCCCATCCTGCGGCGAGTAGCCGAAGCCGCCGGCGTAGAGCAGCGCTACACCAGCCACTCCTTCCGACATGGCTTTGCCAACTGGGCGATCGACGAGGGCTGGGACCTCATCAGCATGATGAGATATGTGGGTTGGAAGAGTGTTCAGAATGCCCAAGGGTACGTTCAGCCCAAGTTCAATTTTGGCAAGCTCGCCATCGGTCAGCCGGCCTCGCTCAGTGCGCCGCGGTGGGAGCCTGGCCATGGTGAGGTCTTCCCAGGCATCGCGGAGCGTCTGGAAGACGACGAGTAACGTCGTGATAACCTGCTACACCTCGCTTCAACCAAGATTTTTCAGGCACATCAGATGAACGCAGCCCACCAAGCCACTACTGCCGGGGAAGACCAGCTGGATCTGTTCCGCTCGCCGCAATCCCCATCTGATCTGGAGAAAAAGGCGCCGTGGCCCGTGCCGGCGGATGGCTTATGTGGTGACCGTTGGTTGGAAACTGGTAATCCCTGGCTTGAAGATCAGGTTGCGTAAAAAAACCGCCCTTGTGGCGGTTTTCTCTTTCACGGTTGCAGTGACAACCTGTCATCCGGAGCTTCCACCGTCTTCTCAGGTGGAACTGGCACAACCCTCACCGAGCATGTAAGCGTGGAGCTTGCTGAGTCGAAATCACAGTCATCGATTTGCGACTTTCCTTGCGGCCTGGTCTTCGGCAAGACGAAAAATCCAGACGTCTGAGGTTCTGCGTCGAACCTCACGTGCTGGACCGGGTTGAAGACGCCAGGCAGGGATTGAACATACCACCAGGCGGCTAGGGCAACGCCTGACAATGTCGCCAGGTCCTGCAAGAACTTGAACCGCACGAGAAGGCTTAGCGCTACCAGTAATAGGCCGGCCGCAGTCACCAGGTAGCTCACGGATACAGCCGGGCCGTATAGGGCCAGCAAGGTGAAGCCTGCGACCATAGCGAATGCTGTTGCGGATGCGACCCTCTTCAACCAGTACGATTTCCAACGGCGCTCGAGTACGTCGAGCCAACCGGTGAACCGTCCCCACTGGACGGCGATTTGATCCTTCAATTTCTTCAACATCAGTAGGAATGTCCTTTCTGAGAACGATGGAGTTATGGGAATCGAATGAGATCCGGCGGAAGGGTGACGTTGAAGTGTTGTGTCAACCCACCACAGAATCGCTCCCATTCTTCGGGCCCGGCCGGTTCGTGAGTGCAGTCCAGGCATTGGCCCTCCCCCGCCATCTGCTCTGCGATCGTCCGATGAAGGTCAATGCCGGCATGCTTGGAAAAGCGACCAACGCTGTTGCCGTCCGAACAGTTGACCCAGACGGTACCGCCGTCATGGCTGACGAGAACCTCGTAGATCAGTTCGCTGCCTTCTGGCTGGATGATGATCTGCTGTTGCATGACCGCGTCCTTCAAAGAAATTAGGGCTATTCAGCCTGGGATGATTGGGGGCTGCCGCTCATGTCGCAGTTGAAAGGCAGATCCCTTACCGCACGCCATGCGTCGGCGTAGCCGCGGTCGTGAGACGCACTTGGCACCACGACGGTGGACAGGCATTTTGCCTGGACCTGCAGGCTATACGCTCGTACGACTTCAGCAGGCACCACCTCGTCGTTTTGGCCGATCAAGTGCCTCTGGGGGATGCCGGCGAGGCGAGCCGAGTATTCCAGTGGCGAGAGCGATCCGAGCAGAGGGGTGATGTTCTTGAGCTTCGTCCAGGTCACAGGATCGACATTCCCTGCGATGGTTTGAACTTGTCCAACGTCATCACGCTCGCCGGCTAGGATCAAAGCTATGGCAGCGCCGCCGGAATATCCCACCAGTTCGAAGGACTCAGTCCGGTACCGGGATTTCAGGTTGTTCAAGGCGGAGTTCATGGCATCAACAGACGCCCGCCCAAAGCGTTCGGACGTCCAGAGCGCTGGTTTGCATGCACCAGTGATGACGAACTGGCAAGGCCGGGCCAAGTACGCTGCTGGCGCGGGATCTTCAGCCGCGAATTGAGCCATCAGAGACGTGTGAGGTGTAGGATCTGTGCTCGGTTGTGTTCGGGTGGCCCAGGCATGGCCATCGCCCTCGATGTACACCCGAAGTGTGCGGTATCTGGTACCGGCGGGCACTAAGGCCTGGATATTGTAGGGGGATGAAAGCAATACCTCAGGGTGCAGACTGGACCCGCTCGAGATTTCCTTGAGGTTGACGTTGTTGGCGCAGCCTGAGAGGGCTAGGAGCGCGCCGGCGGCGAGGATAATGCGGTTAAGGGCGATGTACATCGGCTTTCCTCGGTCACATGGACAATGGCCCGCACGAGGCGGGCCATTGTGATTTGCGGAACGACTTCCTGGTATGTCCTAGAAGTCGTAGCGAGCTTTCAGCGAGAAGGTGTCGGCGTTGAAGTCGGCTTTGCGCAGGTAGTTGTACGAGGCACCGAAGGTCATGGCACCGACGCTGTACTCCGCGCCTACGCCAGCCTCGTAGCTGTTGCGAGTCGGCTTGGCGGCGTTGCTGACGAAGGCGTTGCCACCCAGTACGAATGCGCTGGTGGTGTCAGCCTGGTCGGCGGCGAAGTCGTGGTAGGTCATCAGGGTGACTTCCGGCTTCAGAGTGCCGTTGCCGACGTTGAAGTCCTTGGCGAAGCGCACACCGGCGCCCAGCTCGGCAACTTCGATGCGCTGGCCATCTACCGACAGTGCCGCGGAGGAGCCCTTCTCGGTGTAGCCGTCGATCTTCAGGTTGCTGTAGCGCAGGGCTGCACGAGGTTCGACGATGTAGCCGTCACCCACGTTGAAGCCGTAGCCGCCCAGGACGTTCAGGCCGAACAGGTCGGAATCGTAGTCGCCCTTCGCGGTGGTGCCAGCGATGTGACGCTTGGATTCGTTGTCGTTCTTGCCGAAGGTCAGGCTGGCGTCGACGAAGACCGGACCTTGCTTCCAGCTGCCGTAGGCGATCAGAGCCTGGCTCTTCACATCGGTGCTGTTGCCGTCGTCGGAGTCGACATCGCTGGTGGCGTAGCTGTAGGCCAGACCGAGGGTGGTCTGCTCGTTCAGCTTGCCGTCGGCGCCGATGATGATGCCATCAGTATCGGCGCTGAAGCCTTCGATCTGATTGCGACGGTTTTGGTCGGCATCGCTATGCAGGGCCTTGATCCATACACCGGTTTCTTGCAGAACGTCGCCGGAGGACATGCCAGACGAGGAGCCCAGACGGGAGTTGATGGCGTTGGAAACCAGCGATTGGGTACCCATCGCAGCTTGGGTAGCGCCGCCGTTCACCTGGGGTGCCAGTTGCTCGGCCAGCTTGGCGAGTTCAGCTTCAGAAGCGTTGGCGAAGGCCTGGAAGACCTGGTCGTCGCTGCTCATGTTGCCCATGACCGAGTCCACGAAAGGAGTGATGGCGTTCAGCGCGTTACGGCTGGAGCCCTGGCCTTTCAGGATGTCCTGAGCGGCGTCACCGGTTTTGCCGGTAACCACGGCGGTGACCAGCTGCTCGCCGATTTCGTAGGACTTGACCTGCAGCAGAGCGGAGCTGCTCTTTACTTCGAGCCCAGAGTTCTGAATGTCGTCCGCTGATACCAGGGTATACGCAGTGCCCTGGCGGGTACCGGTGAAGTCGCCCGGGTTGGCGGTGACATTTAGCTTGCTGCCGGCAGCGAAACTGGCGGTGCCGTCGACGCTGACCACCGGAGTGTTCACGTTGGTGCTGTCGCTCAGGCGGACCTGCAGAGCTGCTCCGGAGGCGATGCTCAGGTTGCCGGTCAGGTCGGTGTGAAGGTTCGACAGGTTCAGTTGGCCGCCCTTGATCTGAACGTCATCGGCTTCGATTTCGCCACCGATGAAGTTGGCGTTGCCATTGACCTGCATGGAGTCCAGGCCTTCGATGTCGCCGGCGATGGTACCGCCGTTGAAGCGAAGGATGGTCTGCATGTTGCCATCGATGGATTTCTCGCCACCCTGAATCAGGCCGCCGTTCTGGGTGATGATGAAGTGGTCCGTACCGCTGCCATTGCCCGGGCGATTGCCGATCTGGATGGCGATGCCGTCGGCAACGATGTTGCCGCTGTTCACGATGCCGTTGTTGCCCAGGTCGGAGTTGGGGCCGGTGGAGTCCATCACCAGGATGCCGCGAGAGTCGGCACCGCGAGCGATGATGAGGCCGGTGTTGACGATGGCGTTGTAGTGGGTGTCGTCGACGGAAATGCCGATCGCATTGTCGCCCGCAGCGGAAATGCCGCCGTTGTTCAGGATGTCGTGGCCAAACTGCACGTCGTCCAGTTCGATGCCAATGGAGTTGTCGCCGGACACCGAGATGTTGCCCTTGTTTTCAACATCGGCGCCGATCTTGGTCTGGTTGTTCAGGTCAGCGCCGTTGGAGAAGGCGGTAATACCCTTCGCGCCTTCACCAGTGGCGACGATGTTGCCGCTGTTGATGACATCGCCTTCCAGCTTCGTGTTGCCGATCTCGATACCACGGGCTTTGTCGGTTTCTACGCCGTCCGGATCATCCAGGACGTCGATATTGCCGTTGTTGATCAGGCTGTTGGCACGGACGCCGTCCATCACGATACCGACCGCGCCGGCCCCGGTCAGGTCGATGTTGCCGTTGTTGATGATGTCGCCGGTGACTTCGGTTCGAGTGGCGTTCTGGTCGTCGCTGATGTCCAGGTCCAACCCGTCGACAGCCGAGCCGCGGGCGGTGATGTTGGCGTTGTTGACCAGATTGCCGTTGATCTTCACGCCTTCGAAGCCAACCCCATCCTCGCCTTCGATGCGCTGAGCATTGCCAGTCAGGGTGACGTTTCCGTGTTCGCTGAGCGACAGGGCGACTTCGGTATCACCGCTGACATCCTGGGTCAGGTCGGTTACGCCCGAGACAGCGTATACGTGAGTGCTTGCTGCGATCGATGCCGCCAGCAGAGTCTTGCGCAGGGTGCTCTTGTTCACAGGTACTTCATTCCTTGTCTGATGGTTTTCAGCCTCCTTGCACCTGACGAAGTCTCTACTTCGGGCATCGTAGCAGTGGAGGTGAATGGCCAGCATAACGAGGCAAGCTGTGGATTCAAGCCAAGACGCGCTTTTTTTGGCGCCATTTTGCCAGCATTTTCATTTCTCATATTCGGGAATGAATCTGGCGTTATGGTCAAGAAAAATCAGTGGTTTATCAAACCTCCAGGGCTTCAAAGGCCGATTTTCGGCGGAAAATTGGCGCCCGATATTTGGATGTGAAGCTTTTCACAGATGGCATGGCCTAGTAATATCACTGCCCGATGTCTCAGAGCAGACACATAAAGCTCCGCGCGTATGCGATTACGCAACCGTGGGGTCCGTTGAAATGAGGGGGGAGCAGTGCTCTCTACTAAAGCCGGTACCAGCCTGTGGCTCGGTTCCTTCGCCTCCATTCGCCGAGAGCGAAGGGACGGTTTCTGCTTTAGTAGAGCGCACCTTTTTGGGTGTTCCCCCCTGATCCATTGGAGGGGGGTACCATGCTGTCGAGTGCGACGATTTCTGTCGATGATCTTCAGGCCAGGGCGCTGGCCGCGGATGAGGCTGCAAAGCAGGAGTTTCGGAACAAGGTTCTCTCGTATGCGAACGACTTCAGATTCGCGCTGAAAGAAGCCAGCCGCCTGTTAGGAGTTAGTGCCGGGTTCCTTCGCAATTATGCCGCCCGGAACAACATCGAGTTCTCAGATCCTGAGCTCCGAACCAAAGAGGAGAGCAAGTCGATCTTCAAGCAGTACGAGGAGATCCGCTTGTCTAAGGAACCCAAGCGCGTTGAGCCGCGAAAGCCGTTGCTCAAGCCAGACGAACTCCAGTTACCGCCGCAACTCGACCTGCTTTCCAAGAAAGCGCACTGGGAGCGCCAGAACAAGTTCCTGGAGCGCGTCCAAGAGCTGGCCCAGACCATGACCATGAAAGAGGTCAGCAAACTGGTTGGTGTCAGCCTTCGTTTCCTCAAGAACTTCTCCTACGAACACGACATTGAGTTCGTGGGTTCCAAAGCCCGGCCGGTTAATGAGGCGCTGTCCCCTGTCTTCATCGCTGAAGAGCCGCCTTGCCCCAAACTGATCCAGTTCCTGTCCCGCCCCATGCCTCGGGCAACCGACATCTACGAGGACGAGATCACCGAGAGCGAAGAAGTCCTGAACACCGAGCAGGTCGACAGCCTCGCGATTGTAGAGGCCGTCACCGCCCCCGAATCGAGCGAGTGCACAGCACCCACTGAAGCTCAGGTGGAGGTCGTTCAGGACCAGAGTGTGGGTGGGAATTCAGAGTTCGATCGTTATAGTCCGAAAGCTCCTGCACTCCGGAGTGATACCGACTTGAACATCCTTACCCTCCCCCACAATCGGGCTGATGAGACAATATCGACATCAGCTTCCGTTGACCAACTAACCGCCGCCGGAGCCTCTCCAGGCATCAACGGTGAGCGTTTACTGGGCAACCTTCCACTGCCAGCGACATTTGTGAATCAGAGGAGCCAGGGCGCAGCCTGGACGGCCTGGTATGGTTCAGCAAAAGCGGTGGCCAGCGTATTTGAACAGATATGCAAAGCGAAGATCTCCGCCCTCGGCGATACGCGGATGCTGATGCGTGTACCGCCCCACGCCGCGCTGACCTCGTTGTTCATTTCTCCGCAGTGCTTCACCGCGATCGTGGACGCATTTCCGGCCGATGAAGCAGCCAATCTTTTCCCCGCTAGCCGCTTGGAGGCCAACCTCAAGCATTTGCTCGGTGCTGAAGTGGGAGAGATACGATCACTCAGTAATGGAGGTAGCGCAGCGGAGGTTGCCCGGGCCGTAGAGTCGATCTGGCCTTGGACATCGCGTCTCCATGACCATGGCGGCTTTTCTCGGCACAACTGCGTAACCCTGCTAACGATTGGTGCTCTGCTGAAGGCATTCCACCGGCCCAATCTCGCGTCGACGGATGGGTTCCGCATCGACATGGCCATCACGACACTTCTGTCGCTGCTTCCTGACCCGCTGGATCGTCTGATCGCCACGTCGTCGACACGGGTTCGGCAGATTGGATATGCGGGCCTAGCGGGAGTCGAGGTGGCTGATGAAGCTGGTGCTGGAGAGTTTTGGCAGGCGGTAGGGACTGAAACCTTTATTGCCTGTGTCAATGAGGTCAAACGGCGGGCTCCCAAAATTGAGTCGGGCCTCACTCGCGTTTCGTCTTCGGAGCTGAAGGTTTTCGAACTGGAACGAACGCTTTTGGCGGCGCGCCCCGACTCCCAGGTGCTACACGAAATCTACTCCGACTTTGTCAGTAATACCGGCTCGCCCAACTGGAACAGCTTGCTCGACTCTCTGGAGTCCTACTCGGCCACGACCGAGATTCCGTTGGACGCCAAAGTCTTCACCCGTGATCTGTTCAACAAGCCTATTCAGAAACTGCCGACTCCAACCCTGGAGGCAGTACAAATCTTGCGAAAAGCCATCTGTACCAGTCTTCTGCAGGAGGAGCCTCTGGCGTTCCAACAGCGTGCAGAGAGGCAGATGGACGCAGTCCAGAAGGTTCAGTCGCAAATCAAGGATCTGGGTGACAACCTGACCGCGGCGAACATGCTCAAGCTGGCTGATCTTGCAGAGCAAGGCCGGACTCAAATACTGGCGAGTCGTGAGTGGTTCGAATCGGAAATAAAGACCTACGCGGCCGAGGTTCAGCACTGGCGAGAGTTCTTCGCAGATTGGCAACGCCTGGCGGCTCCTGCGGAGCAACTCAAGGAGAAGGCCAAGTCTAAAGGCAAAGAGCAGCCCGTTCAGGTAGTGGAGCCTGTTCCCGAATCTGACGTGGTGAAGGAGTTGCGAAGTGAGCTCGCTGATGCAGAGGACCGTAACCAGCATCTCGAGCAGGAGCTGAAGGTAGCGAAGAGTGAGGCTCATCGCCTTCGCCAGGCTGCGGATGCCCGGCCACTTCCCACTCAACAGTTCGCGCCTGAAGTCGAGCCATCTCTACTGCGCCGTATTGCAACTCGCAAGGGCATCACTCCGGTCGACGTCCTTGCGTACCTGCAGGTGACTTCCGGTGATCGCGTTGAGATTCTGGAGTCAGCGTGGAAGTCGGCGAAGGCGTCGGAGAAGTTTGCCTACTCCGAGCGCATGCTGGATCTGCTGGACACGCTGGTGAACCCCTACTTCGACTCCCTGGCTGCGGGCAACCCGGACTCTGTGTCACGCGAACTCCTTGGCGGCGCCTATGTCGCCAAGGAGTCGGATGCGACCAGCAATTGCGGCAAGATGCGCGCTCAGCGTGAATTCAGCTACCAAGGCCAGCGGATGTACTTCGAGCGTCATCTGCGGGTTGGATCTGGCATTGGCAACCAGGTGTGCATGCGCATTTACTTTCAGATCATCGATTCTAAGATCGTCATTGCGTACGCCGGAGAGCACCTGGAGATTGCCAGTACGAATTGAGCGGTGACGTCGCCCGGCGGGCCATCAATCGATGGCCGGCCGGAGCGAGAGTTTTTTCGGCGTTGGTCCCCCCGCTTTCCCCCCCTGACTACCCCGAGCCTTGAGTTTCTTCAGCGCCTGGTTTTGCCGTTTCCGTTGCAGGAAGGTTCCCATTCCGCGATATTCCAGGAACAGCTCAAGTTCTTCATCCTTGTTGGGCCGTATCAATGCGATGTAACCCTTGGAAATGTAGCGAGCAGGCTTGTCCTCCCGCTTTCCTCCAAGCAGAAGGCCCTTGCGATCATGATCAAGCACAAAGCCGATGAAGTGGGTTCCTGAAATCAGAATGATGGAAATCTCTACCTTGTGCTTCAGGCAGTAATCGAGGTAGCGATTTTGCTCGACTTGGGAGCGATCAATCATTGGCGTTGGTGTCTGTTGGGGCATACACATCCTTGTGCCCTCATTGTTGGGTTTTCATCAGGCAGCATAGAGCCGCGCCACATTACCGGGGACGGCTCCTGAGCATTTTTCATACCGGATACTATCGGATTGCCATCGGATTTTCCCCTCTGTCATGCGCTAGAAGGGAAAAACATCAGAGCATTCCTATTTGGTTTCGCGCCTCGAGTAGAAGGTTTGGCGCGGCTTTGACTGGCGTCGTAGTAAAGAATTCTACGGATCACCGTAAGCTAGGCTGATAATTGTCAATTCATGGGTAATTGCAGGAATACCGTTGACGATCGGTGTTTCATCGTGCTCGAGGAAGCTCCCGCCAACTGGTCGTGTATGGGGTTTGGGGAGCAATGGAACCAAAAACCAACGTAAGCCCTACCAACGCTTTTCGGTGTCTTCTTCCCAGGCGCCCATCTCGACAAAACAGTTGCGCATGTCGGCCTCCTGGCTGATCTCGGTCAGCAGGTCATGCACGCTCTTGTCCAGCTCATCGTCGCTCCGATACGGAATGGTCAACTCATAGTGGCCGGCATCCAGCCGCTTCATGCCATAGGGCTCCAGGCAGTAGCGCTCAATGTTCTCCGTGGCCCGCTTCCGGCCGCGCACGAACTTGCTGTTATTCACCACCGCGAGGCGCAGGGTGACGGTGGCCACCCGCTCGGCGGCGGGCGGCTCTGCCGGCGACGCGGCCGAAGGCTGCTGGTCGCGTGACCTGGCGCTCTTCTGGTACGCGCCGATCTCGACACCACGGTGGCGCAGGTAGCTGTACAGCGTGCTCTTGGAGATGTGCAGCTTCTCGCCGATCGCGCTGACGCTCAGGCGACCTTCGCGGTAGAGGGTTTCGGCCGCCATGGCGGTGGCCTCAGCCTTGGCTGGCAGGCCCTTGGGACGGCCACCGATCCGGCCACGCGCCCGTGCGGCCGACAGACCCGCCTGAGTCCGCTCGCGGATCAGCTCGCGCTCGAACTCCGCCAGCGAGGCGAACAGGTTGAACACCAGGCGGCCTTGGGCGTGGGTGGTGTCGATGGGGTCATTCAGGCTCTGTAAGCCGACCTTGCGCTCTGCCAGCTCGCCGACCAACTCGACCAGGTGCTTGAGGGAACGCCCAAGGCGATCCAGCTTCCAGATCACCACGGCATCACCCGGCCGCACGTTGGCCAGCAGTTTGTCCAACTCCGGCCGGGCGCTTTTCGCGCCGCTGGCGATGTCTTGGTAGATGCGTTCGCACCCGGCCTGTTTCAGGGCATCGACTTGTAGGTCGGCTTTCTGATCCCGAGTGCTCACTCGCGCATAACCGATCTTCATCAAAAGTACTGTTTACTCGACTACGTTAGTAATAGTTGAACTTTGATTAAGCGTACCAGTTATTTGAACCGTAGCGCGGGGAGCTTAACGAACCGAGCCATTCCTCGATAGAGTTCGGCAAAACCTTCGTTTTGTCGAACCATTGCATCGCCCTTTGTGATTGGCGTATAAACACACAAACACCTATTAGCGGAGAACGCTATGAATACCATTCGCTGGAATGTCGCCGTCTCGGCCGACACCGACCAGTCGCTTCGGATGTTTCTGGCCAGCCAGGGCGGCGGCCGTAAGGGCGACCTGTCGCGCTTCATCGAAGAAGCGGTACGGGCACACATCCTGGAGCTGAGCGCTGAGCAGGCCAAGGCCGCTAACGCCCATCTGAGTGAGGCAGAATTGACCAACGCGGTTGACGAAGCGCTCGACTGGGCACGTAAGCGCTGATGCGGGTCGTGTTGGATACCAACATCCTGTTCAGCGCCCTGATCTCGCCACATGGCGCGCCCGATGCGATCTACCGTGCCTGGCGGGCGGCGCGTTTCGAGGTGGTGACCTCGCGGATGCAACTCGATGAAATTCGTCGAGCCAGCCGCTATCCCAAGCTTCAGGCCATCCTACAGCCCGCCAAGGTGGGCGCCATGATCAATAACCTGCAACGGGCTGTGGTACTGGAGCGCCTGACCATCGAGGTCGAAGCCGATGATCCGGATGACTCGTTTTTGCTGGCCATGGCCTTGGCGGGCGATGCGGACTACCTGGTAACCGGTGATCGCCGCGCCGGCCTGCTGCAACGCGGGCACATCGAACGCACGCGGATCGTCACGCCCGCCGTGTTCTGCGTCGAGGTGCTGTGATCAATGCCGGTCGGTTTTCTGACTCAAGAGCAACGCGACGGTTTTGGCCGCTATGTTGATTCGCCCAGCCGTGAAGAGCTGGAACGTTACTTCCACCTGAGCGATGAAGACCGTGAAGCCATCCAGGTGCTGCGGGGTAACCATAACCGTCTGGGTTATGCCGTTCTGCTGACCACCGTCCGCTTCGTTGGCGTTCTGCCGGACAAGCCCGCCGCCGTGCCGGTGGAAGTCCTGCAGGTGCTTTGCCGACAACTGGCGATTCCAGACCCCGACTGCCTCCAGCGCTATAGCGATCATCGCCGCTGGATACATGCCACCGATATTCAGAACCGCTTTGGCTATCGTCATTTCACCGATCCGGGCATCGGCTTTCGCTTGAGCCGCTGGCTGTATGCCCTCTGCTGGACGGGCACCGACCGGCCGGGAGTGCTGTTTGAGCGAGCCACCTCGTGGCTGTTCACACAGAAAGTCCTCCTGCCTGGTGTGTCTCAACTAGAGCGCTTTATCGCCCAGTTGCGCAGTCGGGTCGAAGAACGCCTCTGGTTTACGCTGGGCCGCAGCGTGACTGAGGAACAGCGATTGCAACTGCAAGACTTGCTGACGGTGGCCGAAGGCAACCGCAGCTCCCGGCTGGATCAATTGCGCTCCGGCCCGGTCATGGTCAGTGGCCCCGCGTTGATTCGGGCACTGCGCCGGCTCGATGACGTGCGCGGCATCGGCATCACCTTGCCGGCGGCGGCGCACATCCCTCCCAGCCGTATCGCCGCCCTGGCCCGCTTCGCCAACACGGCCAAGGTCACCGCGATTAATCGGCTGCCGGCGTCGCGGCGGATGGCGACACTGGTGGCCTTCGCACTCTGCCTGGAGGCGACTGCGCACGACGACGCACTGGAAGTCCTGGAGGCCTTGCTGCGCGACCTGTTCAGCAACGCGGAGAAGGCCGACAAGAAAGCCCGCATGCGCAGCCTGAAAGACCTGGATCGGTCGGCCGCGACGCTCGCCGCCGCGTGCAAGGTCGTGCTGGACAGCTCGATCAGCGATGACAACGTGCGCGCCCGGCTGTTCAACGACCTGCCGAGGACCACCCTGGAAAAGGCCCTGGAAGAGGTCAACGCGCTGATCCGCCCGGTAGATGACGTCTATTTTCTTGCATTGGAAGCGCGCTACCGCAGCGTGCGCCGCTTCCTGCCCGACCTGCTCAAGCACATCCGCTTCGGCTTCAGCCCGGCCGGCAAGGGCGTGGCGGCTAGTCTGGAGTGGCTGCAACTGAACCTGCCGCGCCGGAAGCCAGAGGATGACGCGCCGCAGGAGATCGTGGCCAAGGCTTGGCAGAAGCACATCACCCGCGAAGATGGCTCCCTCGACATGGGTGCCTATGTGTTCTGCACGCTCGATGCGCTGCGCACGGCCCTGCGCCGCCGCGATGTCTTCGTCTCGCCCAGTTGGCGCTATGCCGACCCGCGCCTTGGCCTGCTCGACGGTGCCGAATGGCTGGCGGCGCGACCGATCATCTGCCGGTCACTGGGCCTGACCATCGACGCCAAAACCACCCTGGACGCCTTGTCCGTCGAGCTGGATGCAACCTGGCTGGCAGTAGCCGCGCGCCTGCCCGACAACCCGGCGATTCAACTGAGCGAGAACACCGAGGGCAAGACCGAACTGTCGCTCGGGGCGCTGGACAAGCTGGACGAGCCCTGCTCGTTGCTGCAAC
>NZ_MBPN01000073.1 GCF_001695625.1 Pseudomonas defluvii | reverse complement strand
GCTTGCCTGCGATGGCGTCGGTGGGGTGCCCGTGAGTTCGCGGTGTTTGCATCGCGGGCAAGCCCGGCTCCTACAGGTTGCGCGGGATCTGTTGGAGCTGGCTTGCCTGCGATGACGTCGGTGGGGTGATCGTGGGCAAGCCCGGCTCCCACAGGTATCGCGGGCAGGCCGCCGATCAGGCCTTGGGTGGTTCAGTGGCCCGGAGTGATGGCCGCTGGCTGACGTCAGCGTACCAGGCCGCCAGTTTCGGTTGAGCACTGCGCCAGCCGAACTGTGGCATGCGCAGGTCGAGGTAACCCAAGGCACAGGCGACACCAATGGCCGCCACGTCGAATGCCGCGCTGAGTTCAGCGATGTGCGCCTGTTCCAGTTGGGCCAGGCCGCGCCGGATCTTCTCCTGTTGTGCATCGACCCAGGCATCCCAGCGCTTTTCTTCCGGACGCAGGAAGGTCTCGTAGCGGGTCAGCACGGCTGCCTCGGCAATCGCGTCAGCCAGTGAGGCAACGGTCAGGCGCTGCCAGCGTGCGGAGCCCTCACGCGGGATCAGTGGGTTGCCGACATGCTGCAGGTCGAGGTACTCGAAGATCACCCGGCTGTCATGCAGCACCGAGCCGTCCGCCAGGCGCAGGGCCGGGATTTTCCCGGCCGGGTTGCCTTGGTTCAGCGTCGCGTCGGGCTGGGTCGGGCTGATGTTGACGCTCTGCAGCGCGACCCGGTCCAGTTGCCCGGTTTCGTGCAGCAAGACCATGATCTTGCGGACGAACGGCGAGAACGGCGAGTAAAACAGCGTCATGCTCGGTGCGGACATGTCAGTTCCTCAGTTGTTTTGCAGGCTGGGCGGCATGCAGATGCCTGTACCGCCGATGCCGCAGTAGCCATTCGGGTTCTTGGCCAGGTACTGCTGGTGGTAGGCCTCGGCGAAGTACACAGTCGGGGCTTCGGCGATTTCAGTGGTGATGGTGCCTCGGCCGGCCTTGGTCAGTTCGGCCTGGTACACGTGCTTGCTGGCCAAGGCCTGTTCCAGCTGGCTAGGGATGGTGGTATAGATCACCGAGCGATACTGCGTGCCAATGTCATTGCCCTGGCGCATCCCCTGTGTTGGGTCATGCAGTTCCCAGAACATCGTTAGCAGTTCCTGGTAGCTGACCTTTTCCGGCTCGTAGACAACCAGCACCACTTCAGTGTGGCCGGTCAGGCCAGAGCAGACTTCCTCGTAGGTCGGGTTCGGTGTGAAGCCACCCGCGTAACCTACCACTGTGCTGACCACGCCTTCGCGTTGCCAGAAACGGCGTTCTGCCCCCCAGAAGCAACCCAGGCCGAAAATGGCGAATTCCACATTGCCCGTGAACGGCCCCAGCAGTGGATTGCCGTTGACGAAGTGATACTCGGGTAAGGTCACGTGTTGTTCGCGGCCCGGCAGGGCCTGCTTTTCAGTCGGTAGCGTGCTTTTGTTTGTCAGGATTTCAGAGCGCAAGACCATGAACCCACTCCTCTATGTCAGATGGGACGGCCGCGAGGCGGCGTCGATAAGGCTTAGACCTGTAGTGTGCCCGAGTGTTACACGGCTGTCAGGCGATTGGGCCGCGTGGGTAGCGCTTGAGTTTATCCAGCAGCTCGTGGCCGGAGATGGGCCGGTCAAACAGGTAACCCTGGCCGACATCGCAACGGTGCCTGCGCAGAAATGCCAATTGCTCAGCGGTCTCGATGCCTTCGGCAACCACCTTGAGCTTGAGGTTGTGGGCCATGGCGACCACGGCTGAGGTGATCTCCATGTCGTCCTGGTTGTCGGGAATTTCGTTGATGAAGCTGCGGTCGATCTTGATGATGTCGATCGGGAACTTCTTCAGGTAGCTCAGTGACGAGTAGCCGGTGCCGAAGTCGTCCATGGCCAGGGTCAGGCCCAACTGCTTGAGCTCGTCGAGTTGGCGGTGAGTGTCTTCGGTGGCTTCAAGCAACAGGCCTTCGGTCAACTCAAGTTCCAGGAGGTGCGGCGGCAGGGCTTCCTCTTTGAGGATTTTGGCAATCGAGGCGACCAGGTCCGGGTCGGAGAACTGCTTGGGTGACAGGTTGATGGCCACTTGCAGGTTGCCCAGGCCTTCGCTTGCCAGCTCCTGGCTCATGCGGCAGGCCTGACGGGCGATCCACTTGCCGATTGGAATGATCAGGCCGGTTTCTTCGGCGACGCTGATGAACTGGTCTGGGCGAATCATGCCCTTTTCCGGATGGTTCCAGCGCAGCAGCGCCTCCATGCCCAGCAGGCGACCGCTGCGCAGGCAGACCTTAGGCTGGTAGAACACTTCCAGTTCGTTCTGGGTCAGCGCCCGGCGCAGGTTGTTCTCGACAAACAGTTTGTAGCTGGCTTCGGCGTTGAGCGCTTCGGTGAAGACCTGGACCTGATGCTTGCCGTTGGCTTTGGCCTTGTGCAGCGCAAGCCCGGCGTTCTTCATCAGGGTTTGCGGGTCGCGCCCGTGCAGCGGTGCGCAGGCCAGGCCGACCGAGGCGGTGACGTTGATCAACTGGTTATCGACAAACAGTGGCTTGTCGAGGGTCTTGAGCAACTGTTGCGCAACCTGCTGGCCACCCTCCATGTCGGTATCGTCGAGCAGTACGGCAAATTCGTTACTGGCAAACCGCGCCAGGCTGCCACCGGGGCTCAGGCTGTTGCGCAGGCGTCGGGCCAGGCTGATCAGCAGTTTGTCGCCGGTCTGATGGCCAAGGCTGTCATTGATCCGCTTGAAGTTGTCGATGTCCACCAGCAACAGGCTGATCTTGCGGTCGCTGTCGCAGTTAAATCGCTCGTCCAGGTTTCGGATAAATGAGGGCCGGTTGCCCAGGGTGGTCAGGTTGTCGGTGTAGGCCAGGCGTTCGATACGCTGTTGGGCCAGCTTGGTTTGGGTGATGTCTTCGTAGATGCCGATGTAGTGGGTCAGTTCGCGGTTATCGCCATAGACCTTGGAGATCGACAACTGTCCCCAGTACGGCTCGAGGTTCTTGCGCCGGCTTTTGAACTCGCCTTGCCAACTGTTGTTCATGGCCAGGCTGGAGGGCGCATCGAAGAGCAGGTCGTTGAGGTTTTCCAGGGCCGGCAGCTCTGACAGGCGGTGGCCATGGACCTCTTCGGCGCTGTACTGGGTGATCGCCGTGAAGCTCGGGTTTACGTACTCGACCACGCCATCGCGGTTGACCAGCAGGAAGGCGTTGGCGCTTTGCTCCACGGCGCGCTGGAACAGGTGCAGGGCACTGGTGGCCGTGCGGCGGTTGTGGTTGTTGATGACCTGGGCGAACTGGTCGGCCAGCTCGCCAGCAAAGGCAAGTTCGTCCGACTGCCAGGTACGTGTCGAGCCTCTATGCTCCAGGCACAGCACACCGACCACCTGCCCGTCGATGCGGATACTGGCATCGAGCATGGCGCTGATGTTGTGCTGGCGCAGGTGATCAACCAGCTCGCGGGTGCGCGGATCGTGGTTGGCATTGTGGGCGTCGATGGCACGGCTGGTGTGCAGGGCTTCCAGGTAGTTGGGGAACTGGCTGGCGTCGAACGCTTCGGGCAGGCGGTATTCCTGGGTATCGCGGTAGTAGGCCGAGATAGGCTCCAGGCGCTGGTCTTCCAGGTTCCAGATGCTTGCGCAGTCGACCTTGTAGATCTCGCAGGCGCTGCGGGTGATCAGTTCGGCGGCCTCCTGCAGCGAGTTGCCGGCGCTGTAACGCTGTCGTGCCAGGCGCAGGATCAGGTCCTGCTGGGCGCGCACCCGCTCCAGATGCTCGAGCTGTTCCTGTTGCGCTTGCTGGTTGAGTTGCAGGGCGATCTGCAGGCGGTTGTTACGGGTTTCCAGTTCGCTGGGCGAAAGCTCTGGGCTATCGCCAGGCTGCCCGTCGATTACCAGCAAGTAGCCGCGCAACAGGTGCCGATTGTGCTGTTTGTACGCTTCGCCAACTTCCAGCAGGTGCAGCGGCCCTACGCTTGTGTGCAGCGTGTAGCGCACCAGGTAATGGTTGCGCTGGCTCAGTTGCAGCTCAATGGCGTCGTGCAGTTTGTAGCGCGCCTCAGGCTCCATCAGGCTCGCGTAAGGCGACCCGATCAGGGCGCAGAGGTCGACGGCAGGCATGCCGAACTGGCGTTCACAGCTCGGGTCGAGAAACAGCATGGCCCAACTGGCTTCATTCAGCCGCTCGAAACGCAGCATGCCGAGCCGCGAAGGCACGGGCAATTGCGTTACTACCTCGGCCACCATACGGCTGGCGGCATCGGGTTGGCTTTTCATGGAGAGCTCGCTTCAAAGGTACGAATGCGCAGTGGCCTGGAACTCGTGGAAAAATGCGTGCCGCAAGGTTGCATCATGCCGTGCTGGCTGACAAGCGCAACACGTGGTTACGACTTTTCAGGTTATCGACCGTATCGACAGTTTCTGAAGCGAGGGGGCGTTGGGGCTTGTGCCTGGGTAGGCATGCGCATTGAAGGCTTTTGTAGGTGTTTTCTCTTTTGGCTTGTAGGGAGCTTCCGAATTTTCACCGAGGCATGTTTTTGCCCGTGCTTGACGCTATTCAACTGCTAGTTTCGCTACCTACGACAATGACGTCGAAGGCGTACGTTGCATGCCTAATCTCGCCGACCTGATGATCGAAGGCGCCTAGCAAGCGCATTTTCGGCCGAGCCTTGAGCCCGCCATCCTTGGGCACTCGCTTCCAATCCGAAGTACCGATTCTGATACAGGGTGCTTGTCATTCCTTGAGCGTGCGAGAAGGTCACGGCCACCCCAGCTTAAAGGGGCTTTTTCACATACTGGAGTGCCGCTCCACGCGCCGCATCAATACCCGGCGACCAGATCATATGGTGGCTAGTTACTTTTTCAGGATGATACGAAGGAATTTCATGCGCTTGATTCGGAGTGATGACTTCGCCTCAGAAGGCGTTAGCAAAAGTTACATAGTGCCCCCGGACGACGCTATCAGCTTGGTCAGTAATGCCCTGAGCGCCAGCCATCCTGTCGAGGGATTAGGCGCGATGCGTCGTGCCATTCGCGGCAGTACTGATAGTGATGTTTTCAATGCCATCAAAAGTGGCGACTGGTTGCTGATAAAAGAGCCGGATCCTATTGGTGGCGGGCTTGTAAGTCGGCTCCCAGATGCTCCTGTGGTTTATCTCCAGAAAGACGAGTGGCCGCGCCCTAAAGTACCCAAGGGCGCGGTTTTTGCCAAATCCTGTACACCTGATAGGTGGGGTGACACGAAGGCGGGCACAGTACTCGAGCCTGCTGCCAATTTCGGTAACCTCATGGTGGTGAAGACCAAGGCGATCCCCGCAGGGGCTGCCACGCTTGCGAGCACGATGGGGGCTGATTCCGCTTTGGGTCGAATAGCCGGAGGTGGCATTTTGCAGCGAGGTTTTACCTGGATGCTGCGAGGTGCTGCGCTGGCGGGTGGCTCAGCTACTGTTTTTATCGCTGGAATGCTTCCCGCCCGTATGGGGGATGGAACGCTGTATTCGGATGACGAGCTACGCATGATGGACGGCGCCGCTTCCCGGGTGCGCTTCCAGTTCCGTCGCGATGCTGACGGTGCATTACAACTCTACGGCATTCACACCACGGCCACATTAGGGGAAGACGCCGTGCGCATCGTACAAGCCAAATGGGGAGCTGATAAGCGAACACTTCAAGCAGATCTAGGCGACGGCTTAACCATTCTTTGGACGCCTAATAGGGGACCTTTAAACACGCCCGAACTGATTTATCCGGAACATACTGATGAGTCGATTGGAAGCATCCTCGTGCATCCTATCTCGGAGGGCGAAGACTCACAAATCGACGGCTATCCGATTACCGATGATGTCACGCTGG
Source organism: Pseudomonas defluvii (assembly GCF_001695625.1). GTDB lineage: Bacteria > Pseudomonadota > Gammaproteobacteria > Pseudomonadales > Pseudomonadaceae > Aquipseudomonas > Aquipseudomonas defluvii. Next base: position 22,058 of record NZ_MBPN01000073.1, on the reverse strand, counting down.
GCGACCGAATTATTGCCTTCCCCGTCGACTCCGGGCTGAAGTCGCTCTATGTCGTGTATTCAAAACCGTTGGGAGGCGATCATAGATACCATCAGCCGCCCGCCATACTACCTGCATTTCCTGATGCGAAAATCGCCCCTTCCAAAACTTACGTTCAAGGAGGAGGTAAAAAGCGACGGCGCTGGAAAGACAGTTCTGGAAGGATCTACGAATGGGACTCTCAACACGGCACAGTAGAGCTGTACAGCAAACAAGGCAAACACCTAGGGGAGTACGATGCCAGTACCGGCGAGCAAACCAAGCCTGAGAACCCGGCAAGGACAGTAGAAAAATGAACCACGTCATTGAAGTGTTTGATAGCGAAACAGAAGAACTCCTAAAAACTGTTGAAATCCCATTTGCTCGGCAAGCTGAACTCATCGCTCTGATGGGCTGGAAAGAGCCTGACGATGCCATTTATGTATATGACCTGTCTCCTGAACAACTGCGCCGAATTGAGGAGTGGACAGGTACGCAATTAGCCGGGTCGAATAACATCATCCAACTAGCGTGTATTGCAAAGCACAAATAACAGGCAAAAAAAGCCCCGCCAAATTGGCGGGGTTGAGGTACGAGCGTGGCAGCTCGAAAAAGGGTCTGTCTCCCCCGGCAGAGGGAGACAGGGAGTAGCGATTACAGCAGCATGGTGCGGATGTCGGCCAGCAGGTCGCTCAGACGCTTGGTGAAGCGTGCTGCTGCGGCGCCGTTGATCACGCGGTGATCGTAGGACAGCGACAGCGGCAGCATCAGCTTCGGCTGGAAGGTTTTGCCATCCCAGACTGGCTGGATGGTGGCCTTGGAGACACCAAGGATCGCCACTTCCGGCGCGTTGACGATCGGCGTGAAGCCGGTGCCGCCAATGTGTCCGAGGCTGGAGATGGTGAAGCAGGCGCCCTGCATGTCATCAGCCGAGAGCTTCTTGGTCCGGGCTTTTTCAGCCAGGGCCGCAGCCTCACCAGCCAGTTGCAGCAGGCTCTTCTGGTCGACGTTCTTGATGACCGGAACCAGCAGACCATCCGGGGTGTCCACGGCGAAGCCGATGTTCACGTATTTCTTGCGCAGGATGGCCTTGCCGCTTGGTGCCAGCGAGCTGTTGAAGTCTGGCAGTTCCTTGAGCAGGTGTGCACAGGCTTTGAGCAGCAGTGGCAGCACGGTCAGCTTGACGCCCGCTTTCTCGGCGACGGCTTTCTGCGCAACGCGGAAGGCTTCCAGTTCGGTGATGTCGGCCGAGTCGAACTGGGTAACGTGAGGCACGTTCAGCCAGCTGCGGTGCAGGTTGGTGGCACCAACCTGCATCAGGCGCGTCATCGCCACTTCCTCGACTTCGCCGAAACGGCTGAAGTCGACTTCCGGGATCGGCGGGATGCCTGCACCACCGGTTGCACCGGCGGCAGGCGCTTCCTTGGCCTTCTGCATCATGGCCTTGACGTACGCCTGCACGTCTTCCTTGAGGACACGACCGTGCGGGCCGCTGGCCGAAACAGCGTTCAGCTCGACGCCGAATTCGCGGGCCAGTTGACGCACGGCAGGGCCGGCGTGAACCTTGGCACCGTTGTTGGCAGCCGGAGCGGCGACAGGTGCCACCTCGACCTTGGCCGCCGCTGCTGGCGCTGCAGCAGGTGCTGCAGCTGGAGCCGCTTCGGCCTTGGCGGGTGCTGCGGCCGGCGCCGGGGCGGCAGCCGGAGCTGCGCCTGCAACCTTCAGCTTCAGGATCAGGTCGCCAGTGCCGACTTCGTCGTCCAGCTTGGCGATGATCGCTTCGACCACGCCAGCAGCAGGCGATGGAATCTCCATGCTTGCCTTGTCCGATTCCAGGGTGATCAGCGACTGGTCAGCTACGACGCTGTCGCCGACCTTGACCAGTACTTCGATGATCTTGGCCTTGCCCGAGGAGCCGATGTCCGGAACATGGATGTCCTGAACAGTGGCAGCCGCAGGGGCAGCTGCTGGCGCGGCTGCGGCGACTGGCGCTGCAGCAGGTGCCGGGGCGGCTGCAGGTGCTGCGGCCGGAGCCTCAGGCGCCGCAGCGGCGCCCTCGACTTCCAGTTCCATCAGCTCGTCGCCTTCTTTCAGGCGATCACCCAGCTTGACCTTCAGTGCCTTGATCACGCCGGCTTTCGGAGCCGGGATCTCCATGGAGGCCTTGTCGGACTCCAGGGTCAGCAGGCTCTGGTCGGCTTCAATGCGGTCGCCAACTTTGACGAACAGCTCAATGATTTCACCTTCACCGCTGCCGATGTCAGGTACGCGAATGAGTTCGCTCACTTAGAAATACTCCTCAGCAGTCCAGTGGGTTGCGTTTTTCCGGGTCGATGCCGAAACGGGCGATGGCTTCAGCCACCACTTTCGGTTCGATATCGCCACGGTCGGCCAAGGCTTCCAGGGCAGCCAGCACTACGAAGTTGCGGTCGACTTCGAAGAAGTGACGCAGTTTCTTGCGGCTGTCGCTGCGACCGAAGCCATCGGTACCCAGGACTTTGAATTCTTTGCTCGGTACCCACTGACGAATCTGCTCGGCGAACAGTTTCATGTAGTCGGTGGAGGCAATGACCGGGCCCTTACGGCCTGCCAGGCACTCTTCGACGTAGGTAGTCTTCGGCTTCTGGCCAGGGTGCAGGCGGTTGCTGCGCTCTACGGCCAGGCCGTCGCGACGCAGTTCGTTGAAGCTGGTAACGCTCCAGACATCAGCGCCGACGTTGAACTCTTCACGCAGGATCTTCGCCGCTTCGCGGACTTCACGCAGGATGGTGCCGGAGCCCATTAGTTGAACGTGGTGCGCCGCTTCGCGGGTGTCTTCCTCGAGCAGGTACATGCCCTTGATGATGCCTTCCTCGACACCGGCCGGCATGGCTGGCTGGGTGTAGGCTTCGTTCATCACGGTGATGTAGTAGAAGATGTCCTGCTGCTCTTCCATCATCTGGCGCATGCCCTCGCGGATGATTACCGCCAGTTCATAGCCATAGGTCGGGTCGTAGGTGCGGCAGTTCGGGATGGTGCCAGCCAGCATGTGGCTGTGACCGTCTTCGTGCTGCAGGCCTTCGCCGTTGAGCGTGGTGCGACCGGCGGTACCGCCGATCAGGAAGCCACGGGTGCGGCTGTCGCCAGCGGCCCAGGCCAGGTCGCCGATACGTTGGAAGCCGAACATCGAGTAGAAGATGTAGAACGGCAGCATCGGCTGGTTGTGGCAGCTGTACGAGGTACCGGCAGCGATGAAGGAGGACATGGCGCCCGCTTCGTTGATGCCTTCCTCGAGGATCTGGCCCTTCTTGTCTTCGCGGTAGAACATCACCTGGTCTTTATCGACTGGCTCGTAGAGCTGGCCGACCGAGGAGTAGATGCCCAACTGACGGAACATGCCTTCCATACCGAAGGTACGGGCTTCGTCCGGGATGATCGGCACGATGCGCTGGCCGACTTCCTTGTCCTTGACCAGTTGCGCGAGGATCCGCACGAAGGCCATGGTGGTGGAGATTTCACGGTCGCCCGAGCCGTCCAGGATTGCCTTGAGGGTTTCCAGTGGCGGAGTCGGGATGCTGAAGCTCTTGGCGCGACGCTGAGGCACGAAGCCACCCAGGGCGGCACGGCGCTCGCTCAGGTAACGGGCTTCGGCGCTGCCTTCTTCCGGTTTGAAGAACGGCAGGTTTTCCAGCTCGTCATCCTTGACCGGGATGTCGAAGCGGTCGCGGAACAGCCGCAGGCTGTCGATGTCGACCTTCTTGGTGTTGTGCGCGGTGTTCTTGGCTTCGCCTGCACCGGTACCGTAACCCTTGATGGTCTTGGCCAGGATGACAGTCGGCTGGTCTTTGTGGTTGACCGCCTGATGGTAGGCTGCATAGACCTTGTACGGGTCGTGGCCACCACGGTTGAGCTTCCAGATCTCGTCGTCGGACAGGTCTTCGACCATGGCCTTGAGTTCTGGGGTGTTGAAGAAGTGCTCACGGACGAACGCGCCGTCCTTGGCCTTGTAGTTCTGGTACTCGCCGTCGATGACTTCGTCCATGCGGCGCTGCAGGATACCGTGGGTGTCCTTGGCCAGCAGTGGGTCCCAGAAACGGCCCCAGACGACTTTGTTGACGTTCCAGCCACCGCCACGGAACACGCCTTCGAGTTCCTGGATGATCTTGCCGTTGCCGCGAACCGGGCCGTCGAGGCGCTGCAGGTTGCAGTTGATGACGAAGATCAGGTTGTCCAGCTTCTCGCGGCCGGCCAGGGCGATTGCACCCAGGGATTCCGGCTCGTCGCACTCGCCGTCACCCATGAAGCACCAGACCTTCTGCTTGCCTTCAGGGATGTAGCCACGGCTTTCCAGGTACTTCATGAAGCGTGCCTGGTAGATCGCCTGGATTGGGCCCAGGCCCATCGAAACGGTCGGGAACTGCCAGAAGTCAGGCATCAGCCATGGGTGCGGGTACGACGACAGGCCATTGCCATCGACTTCCTGGCGGAAGTTGTTCATCTGATCTTCGCTGATGCGGCCTTCCATGAACGCGCGGGCGTAGACGCCCGGCGAGGCGTGGCCCTGGAAGAAGATCAGGTCGCCGCCGTGTTCATCGGTCGGGGCCTGGAAGAAGTAGTTGAAGCCAATGTCATACAGGGTGGCACTGGAGGCGAAGCTGGAGATGTGGCCGCCCAGATCCGAGTCTTTCAGGTTGGTACGCATTACCATGGCCAGCGCGTTCCAGCGCACCAGCGAGCGAATGCGGCGTTCCATGAACAGGTCGCCAGGCATACGTGCTTCGTGGGTGACGGGAATGGTATTGCGGTATGGCGTGGTGATGGCATATGGCAGCTGCGAACCACTACGGGTTGCCAGCTCGCCCATACGGGTCATCAGGTAGTGAGCGCGGTCTTCGCCTTCTTTGTCGAGAACCGACTCCAAGGCGTCCAGCCATTCCTGGGTTTCGACGGGATCGAGGTCTTGCATGGCTTGCTCCAGGGCGGAAAGGCTACCAGAATCGGTGGCCTGAGTTTTTTGGCGCCTGGCCTTGTGGGCAGGCGACATGAATTCTTGGATTACCGGATAGGGTCCCGGCGCTGTGTAGTTTTACTACAAATCAATCGGCATTTCATGCTTTTGAGGCGAAATGATAGTAGTAAAACTACAGAAAAATGGCTCGTGGCCTCTGCTCGGGTTGTGGGAAAAATCGATACGGGTGGTAAAAGCTCCGTCATCAAAGGGTTTGCTGCGATGTTTTCTACCAAGAAATCGGTTTTTTCAGCTATTTATAACTTTTGTACGACAGTCTGTCCGAGGCCTTGTTTTACGTGCCTTGCAGCCCACCACTTTTTCACGCCGTTCAAGGATAGACCATGAGCTTGCCTTCGCTGGCCGAGTTGCCCGCTTCCTTCGCGCCGCTGGTCGAGCGCAATAAACAGTCGCTGCGCAGTGCGGTCGCAGACGCTGGCCTGCAACTGGACGACTGGAGCCCAGAACGCTGGCAGCAGTTTGACCGGGTTTGCGCGGCCAGTGACTTTGTCCTGCAACAGGTGCTGCGAGACCCGCAGATGCTCCTGGACCTGCTGGCCAGTGGCGAACTGGACCGCCCGTTCGCTGCCGGTGAGTTGTGCGCCCAGGTGGCTGCAGCGGCCCAGGCGGCCACGACGGAAGACGAGTTGGCGCGCAACCTGCGCCGACAGCGCACGCGCCAGCAGGTACGGATCATATGGCGTGATCTGAATCGCCAGGCCGATCTGGTGCAGACGTGCCGTGACCTTTCCGACCTGGCCGATGCGGCCATCGATCAGGCCTATCAATGGCTGTACCCGCGTCAGTGCCAGCAGTTCGGCACACCCATCGGCCACCGTAGCGGCGAGCCGCAGCACATGGTGGTGCTTGGCATGGGCAAGCTCGGCGCGGTCGAGCTGAACCTGTCTTCGGATATCGACCTGATCTTCGCCTACCCGGAAGGCGGGGAAACCGAAGGGGTCAAACGTTCGCTGGATAATCAGGAGTTCTTTACCCGCCTTGGTCAACGCCTGATCAAGGCGCTGGACCCGGTCACCGTCGACGGTTTCGTATTCCGAGTCGACATGCGTTTGCGCCCTTATGGCTCGGCTGGCGCGTTGGTGCTCAGCTTCAATGCCCTTGAGCAGTACTACCAGGACCAGGGTCGAGACTGGGAACGCTACGCGATGATCAAGGCGCGGGTAGTGGCTGGCGATCAGACCACTGGCGCGCAGTTGCAGGAAATGCTGCGGCCATTCGTTTACCGGCGTTACCTGGACTTCTCGGCGATCGAAGCGCTGCGCACCATGAAGCAGTTGATCCAGCAGGAAGTCCGGCGCAAGGGCATGGCCGACAATATAAAGCTGGGGGCTGGCGGTATCCGCGAGGTCGAATTTATCGCCCAGGCGTTCCAGTTGATTCACGGCGGGCGTGACCTGAGCCTGCAGCAGCGGCCGCTGCTCAAGGTGCTGGCAACCCTTGAAGGGCAGGGCTACCTGCCGCCTGCGGTGGTTGCCGAACTGCGCGAGGGCTATGAGTTCCTGCGTTATACCGAGCATGCCATCCAGGCGATTGCCGACCGCCAGACACAAATGCTGCCTGACAGTGAGCTGGACCGTGCCCGGATCGCCTTTATGCTTGGCTTTGCCGACTGGGCGGCGTTCCATGAACAGTTGATGTACTGGCGTGGGCGCATCGACTGGCATTTCCGCCAGGTCATTGCCGACCCCGACGAGGACAGCGAAGCCGGTGAAGAGGTGGTCGGAGGCGAATGGCTGCCGTTGTGGGAAGAGGTACAGGATGAGGAGGCCGCCTGTCGTCAGTTGCAGGACGCCGGGTTTGTCGACGGGCCCAAGGCCCTGAAACAACTGGCCGGCCTGCGCGCGAGCCCACAGTTGCGTGCCATGCAGCGCCTGGGTCGTGAGCGCCTGGATGCCTTTATTCCACGCCTGCTGGCGCAAGCGGTGGAGCATGCTGATCCCGATCTGGTACTGGAGCGGGTATTGCCGCTCGTCGAGGCGGTGGCGCGGCGTTCCGCCTATCTGGTTCTACTGACTGAAAACCCAGGCGCCTTGCGGCGCTTGCTGACCCTCTGTGCCGCCAGCCCCTGGATTGCCGAGCAGATTGCGCGCTTCCCGCTGTTGCTTGATGAGCTGCTCAATGAAGGTCGCCTGTTCAGCCCGCCTCATGCGCCGGAGCTGGCTGCCGAGCTGCGTGAGCGGCTGACGCGTATTCCCGAGGATGACCTGGAGCAGCAGATGGAGGCGCTGCGGCACTTCAAGCTGGCGCACAGCCTGCGTGTTGCTGCGTCGGAAATTGCCGGCAACCTGCCGTTGATGAAGGTCAGTGACTACCTGACCTGGTTGGCTGAAGCGATCCTCGATCAGGTGCTGGCCTTGGCCTGGCGCCAGACGGTGGCCCGTCATGGCCAGCCTAAACGCAGCGACGGTAGCCTCTGCGATCCGGGCTTCATTATTGTGGGCTACGGCAAGGTGGGCGGTATCGAGTTGGGCCACGGCTCGGACCTGGACCTGGTGTTTATCCATGACGGCGACCCGCAAGCCGAAACCGACGGTGCCAAACCGATCGACAGCGCGCAGTTTTTCACGCGTCTGGGGCAACGGATCATCCACTTGCTGACCACTCAGACCAACTCCGGCCAGTTATACGATGTCGACATGCGCTTGCGCCCGTCCGGCGCCTCGGGGCTGTTGGTCAGTTCGCTGGGCGCGTTCGAGCGTTATCAGCAGAACGAGGCCTGGACCTGGGAGCATCAGGCGCTGGTGCGTGCCCGTGTGCTGGTCGGGTGCCCGCAGGTCGGCGCAGCGTTCGAGGGCGTACGTGCCCGTATCCTCGGTCAGAGCCGCGACTTGGGTAAACTGCAGACCGAAGTGAGTGAGATGCGCGCCAAGATGCGCGACAACCTCGGGACCAAGGCGACGGCTGCCGGTACGGCGGCCAATGCCTATGACGCCGGTATGCCCTTCGATATCAAGCAGGACGCCGGTGGTATCGTCGATATCGAATTTATGGTGCAATACGCCGCTTTGGCCTGGTCTGACAAGCATCCGGCCTTGCTGCGTTACACCGATAACATCCGCATCCTTGAAGGGCTTGAGGAAGCCGGGCTGATGCCGGTCAGCGATGCGGTGCTGCTGCGTGAGGTCTACAAGGCATTCCGTTCGGCTGCACATCGCCAGGCCTTGCAGAAACAGGCCGGGGTCATCGATGCCGGGCAGTTCGTCAGCGAGCGGCGCGAGGTGCGGCGTATCTGGGCTGAGTTGGGTCTGAAGTGAGGGGTTCGAGCCGTTGATTCAGGCGATGGAAGGCCTGCTGCGACCACATGGCGTACACTGGTCGGATCAAGCCTGATTATAAAGAGGGGAGGCCAGGCTGTTGATGAACAGGCTGCAGCCTCCCTGATCGTTTCTGGATAAAGCATGAGAATTTTGATCATTGGGCCCAGCTGGGTGGGCGACATGGTAATGGCACAGACCCTGTTCCATTGCCTGAAGCAGCATCACCCCGAGTGTGTGATCGATGTGCTGGCACCTGAATGGAGCCGGCCGATCCTTGAGCGTATGCCTGAAGTGCGCAAGGCCTTGAGCTTCCCGCTCGGCCACGGCGTGCTGGAGTTGGCGACCCGTCGGCGTATCGGTAAATCCCTGGCTGGCGAGTACGATCAGGCGATTCTGTTGCCCAATTCGATGAAGTCGGCGCTGGTGCCGTTCTTTGCCGGCATCGCTCGGCGTACCGGCTGGCGTGGCGAGTTCCGCTACGGTCTGCTCAATGATGTGCGTACGCTCGACAAGGCACGCTATCCCTTGATGATCGAGCGCTTCATGGCCCTGGCGTATCCGGCCGGTGCCGAGCTGCCCCAACCCTATCCGCGTCCGAACCTGCGCATCGAGGCCGAAAGCCGAGAGGCCGCGCTGGCCAAGTTCGGCCTGAGCCTGGATCGCCCGGTATTGGCCTTGTGCCCTGGCGCCGAGTTTGGTGAGGCCAAGCGTTGGCCGTCCGAGCATTACGCCAAGGTCGCTGAAATCAAGATCCGTGAAGGCTGGCAGGTGTGGCTGTTTGGCTCGAAGAACGACCATGCAGTGGGCGAGTCGATCCGTGAGCGGCTGATCCCTGGGCTGCGCGAGGAGTCGACCAACCTCAGTGGCGAAACCTCCCTGGCCGAGGCGATCGACCTGCTGTCCTGCAGTGACGCGGTGGTGTCCAACGACTCTGGCCTGATGCATGTGGCTGCGGCCCTTAACCGTCCGCTGGTGGCGGTTTATGGCTCGACCTCGCCGGGCTTCACCCCGCCGTTGGCCGATCAGGTGGAAATCGTTCGCCTGGGCCTTGAGTGCAGCCCGTGTTTCGAGCGGACCTGCCGCTTTGGCCACTACAATTGCCTGCGCCAGCTGGAGCCGGATGCCGTGGCTGCCGCGCTGCAGCGGTTGAACGGCCCGACGTTGATTGATGTCATGGCCGAGGTCGACTAAGTGCGGGTATTGCTGATCAAGACGTCTTCTCTGGGTGACGTGATTCACGCGTTGCCGGCGCTGACCGATGCGTCCCGGGCGATTCCCGGCATCCGCTTCGACTGGGTGGTCGAAGAGGGTTTCGCCGAGATCCCCAGTTGGCATCCTGCGGTGGACAAGGTCATTCCGGTGGCTATTCGCCGCTGGCGCAAGAACCTCTGGCAGACCTTCAAGAGCGGCGAATGGCGCCAGTTCAAGCAGCGTCTGCGTGAACGCCAGTACGACCTGGTGATCGATGCTCAAGGCTTGGTCAAGAGCGCCTGGTTGACCCGCTACGTCAAGGCACCGGTAGCTGGCCTTGACCGCTATTCGGCCCGCGAAGGCCTGTCGAGCCGGTTCTATGACCGTCGACTGTCGGTTGCCAATGGCCAGCACGCGGTCGAGCGGGTGCGTCAGCTGTTCGCCTTGTCGCTGGGCTACGACCTGCCTTCCGGTTTGGGTGACTACGGCCTTGATCGTGCCCGCTTGCAGGAAGGCATCGCGGCACCGTTCGTGGTGTTTCTGCATGGCACCACCTGGGACACCAAGCACTGGCCTGAGGCCTACTGGCGGGAGCTGGCCGAGCGCATGGGCCGCCTGCGTGTCGAGGTGCGTCTGCCGTGGGGGAACCCGGCCGAGCGTGCGCGCGCCGAGCGCATTGCCCAAGGGCTGAGCAATGCCAAGGTCTTGCCGAAACTGAATCTGGCCGGTGTCGCCCGGGTGCTGGCGTCGGCCAGGGCCTGTGTGGCGGTAGATACCGGCCTCGGGCACCTGGCGGCAGCGCTGGATGTGCCAACCCTGTCCTTGTTCGGGCCGACCAACCCCGGGCTCACCGGTGCCTATGGCAAGGCGCAGATACACCTGGGGAGCAATTTCCCCTGTGCGCCCTGCCTGCAGAAGAAATGCACCTACAAACCGAGCGCTGACGATCAGCGTCGGTTCGATCTCAAACGCGAGTGGCCGTTGTGTTTCACTCGCTTGAATCCCGAGCACGTCGCGGGCCGACTGAGCGCGCTGCTGCTGGCTGAGGATGTTCGTTGATGCAACTGGCTTTTGTGCTCTACAAGTATTTCCCGTTCGGTGGCCTGCAACGCGACTTCATGCGCATTGCGTTGGAGTGCCAGCGTCGCGGGCACCAGATCCGTGTCTACACGTTGATCTGGGAGGGCGATGTACCTCCGGGCTTTGAAGTGTTGGTGGCGCCGGTCAAGGCGCTGTTCAACCACCGACGCAATGAAAAGCTCAGTGCCTGGATGGCGGCCGACCTGGCCAAACGCCCGGTCGATCGCTTGATCGGTTTCAACAAGATGCCCGGCCTGGACGTTTACTATGCGGCTGACGGCTGCTTCGAGGACAAGGCGCAGACCCTGCGTAACTCGCTGTACCGGCGTTGGGGCCGCTACCGGCATTTTGCCGAGTACGAGCGGGCGGTATTTGCGCCAGAGTCCAAGACTGAAATCTTGATGATCTCCGAAGTGCAACAACCACTGTTCATCAAACACTACGGCACGCCGCTGCAACGTTTCCACTTGCTGCCGCCGGGCATCTCCCAGGATCGCCGGGCGCCGGCCAACGCCGCAGAGATTCGTGCGGCGTTTCGCCGCGAGTTCAAGCTGTCGGACGATGAGCTGTTGCTGGTGCAGATCGGTTCGGGTTTCAAGACCAAAGGCGTCGATCGCAGCCTGAAAGCCCTGGCGGCACTGCCTTCGGACTTGCGCAAACGTACCCGGCTGATGGTGATCGGTCAGGACGACCCCAAGGTGTTCCAACTGCAGAGTACGGCGCTGGGCCTGGGTGATCACGTGCAGTTCCTCAAGGGGCGCAGCGATATTCCGCGCTTCCTGCTCGGTGCCGACCTGTTGATTCACCCGGCCTACAACGAGAACACCGGGACGGTGTTGCTGGAGGCCTTGGTGGCGGGTTTGCCGGTGCTGGTCTCGGCGGTCTGTGGTTATGCCCATTACATTGCCGAGGCTGACAGCGGCCTGGTGCTCGATGAACCCTTCGAGCAGGAGCAGCTTAACCAGTACCTGCAACGCATGCTTGAAGACAACACCGCTCGCGCCGCCTGGGCGCGTAATGGTTTGGCGTTTGCCGACAGTGCCGACTTGTACAGCATGCCCGAGCATGCCGCCGATGTGATTCTGGCGCAGGAGCGCGCATGAAGCTGAAACTGGCTGAACCCTTCAAGCGCCTGTGGGCCGGGTGCGATGCCTTCGAGGCTGTTGAAGCCTTGCAAGGCCAGGTGTACCGCGAGCTGGAAGGCCGCCGTACCCTGCGCACCGAGGTCGAGGGGCGGGGTTATTTCGTCAAGATTCACCGTGGCATTGGCTGGGGTGAGATCTTCAAGAACCTGTTCACGGCCAAGCTGCCGGTGCTCGGTGCTGGCCAGGAATGGCGCGCCATTGAGCGCCTGCACCAGGTCGGCGTCCCCACCATGACCGCAGTGGCCTATGGTGAGCGTGGCAGCAACCCTGCGACCCAGCACTCGTTCATCGTGACGGAGGAACTGGCGCCCACGGTCAGCCTGGAAGATTTCAGCCTGAACTGGACCCAGCAGCCACCAGAGCCGCGCCTGAAAAGGGCGTTGATTGCGGAAGTGGCGCGCATGACCGGTACCATGCACCGCGCAGGGGTCAATCACCGTGACTGCTACATCTGCCACTTCCTGCTGCACACCGACCGTCCAGTGACGGCGGATGACTTCAAGCTTTCGGTGATCGACCTGCACCGCGCTCAAACCCGCGCGCAGATCTCCCGGCGCTGGCGCGACAAAGACCTGGCAGCGCTGTATTTCTCGGCTCTGGACATCGGCCTGACTCCGCGCGACAAGCTGCGCTTCCTGCGCGGCTATTTTCAGCAGCCATTGCGTCAGGTTCTGGCTGATGAAGCAGCCTTGTTGCGCTGGCTGGAGGGCAAGGCCCAGAAGCTCTATGCGCGCAAGCAACGGTATGGGGATGCGCTCTGATGACGGGTTGGACACTTGACCCTGCCTATGCGGCACTCGCAGCCGATTTTGGCAGTATCGATGCGGTCTTCGCGCTTCAGGGTGAGCGCTTGACGCACGATCTGTTGAGCGAGGTGATCCGGATTCAGCGCGACGGAATCAACTATTACGTCAAACGCTATGTCGGTGCTGGCAAAGGCCTGCGCCGTTACCTCGGGCGCCCACGGATCAAAGCGGAATGGCAGAACCTCAGGCAGTTTGCAAAGTGGAACATCCCTACCGCCGAAGTGATCGCCTGGGGCTTGGAGCGCAACGGCCTGAGTTTTAGCCGCGGGGCGATGATTACCCGCGAGTTGCCGCATACCGAAGACTTGTCGGCGCTGGCGGAACGCCGTGACCCGCGCTTGCGTGACCGCGCCTGGGTTGACCATCTGAGTCAACAGCTGGCGCGGCATACCCGCTGCATGCATGACCAGCGTTTTACCCACAACGACCTTAAGTGGCGCAACCTGCTGGTCGATGATCAGGGCACGTTGTTCCTGATCGACTGCCCGACGGGCGACTTCTGGTGGGGCTTTATGCTGCGCTACCGGATTACAAAGGATTTGGCATGCCTGGATAAAGTGGCCAAGTATCAGTTGTCGGCTACCCAAAGATTGCGCTTCTACCTGCAGTACCGTGGGTGCAAGCGGCTCGATGCGGCGGACAAGCGGCGCATTCGGCATGTTGTAAGGTTTTTTGAGGGACGTGAATGAGCGATTTTCTGGCCAGTGGCGAGTTGGCATTGCTCGCCCGTCATGGCCTGAGCGATTTCGACCAACTTTGGGCACTGCAGCTCGATGCGGTCGATGAGCCCAATACCGGGCGTGGTGGCTGGAGCAGCGTTTACCGCTTGGAGCTTGAGGGGAAGGGCTACTACCTGAAGCGTCAGAGCAACTACCTGACTCGCACCTTGCACCGGCCATTCGGTGAGCCGACGTTTGCCCGCGAGTTTCGCAATATCAGCCGTTACCAGGCCCTGAGTATCCCCGCGTTGCAGGCGGTCTACTACGGTGAGCGGCGTATTTGCGGTGAGCGTCGAGCTATTCTGATGACTCGTGCACTGGACGACTGGAGCGACCTGGAAAGCCTGCTGGAAAAGTGGCCGCAGCTGTCGGCGTCGAAGCGTCAGGGCATTCTTCAGGTGTGTGGACGAGCCGCGCGTAAGCTGCACCGTGCCGGTCAGGTGCATTGCTGCTTCTATCCCAAGCATATTTTTCTGCGTGAGCGCCGTGATGGCTGGCAGGCGCGGCTGATTGACCTGGAGAAAACGCGACCGTTGTTGTTTGGCATGCGCGATCGGCTGAAAGACCTGGAACCATTGCTGCGGCGTGCCCAGGCCTGGAGCGAAGGCGATGTGCGTGTGCTGCTGGCGGCTTATCTGAAACAGCCAGCAGATAGCGCTTTGGTCGATAATTGGTTGGAGCGCCTGACGCGCCGCCGCTGTATTAAAGAGGCTCGCTGATGCAATTGTCTGAACTCAAGAGCGCCGGACGTCGCCCGACGCTGCCACTGAGCATTTCCCTGGCCGATGCAGCCGGTGCTGCCGATCTGCAACTGCTCACGCTGTTGCGGGTGCTGCCTGGGCAACGCTATGTCGGTGCCGGGGTCTGGCGTGGCAAGCCCGTACTGGCCAAGCTGCTGGTGGGCAACAGCGCTGCGCGGCACTTTCAGCGTGAGCTGGAGGGCGTGCGCTTGCTTGCCGGGCAAGGGCTGACCACGCCGCGGCTTTTGGCAGATGGCCTGCGCGAGGGCGAGGGCGGCTGGCTGCTGTTCGAGTTTCTTGAGGGTGCCCTCAGCCTGGCCGACGCCTGGGCCGAAGTGGAGAACCTGCCGTTGCTGGCAGACGAGCAGCAGCAGGTGCTGGGCGAGGCATTGGCTGCGGTGGCGCAGATGCACGCCAAGGGCCTTTGGCAGGAAGACCTGCACCTGGACAACCTGTTGCGTCACAACGGTCAGCTGTACCTGATCGACGGGGCCGGTATAAAGACCGAAACCCCAGGCCAACCGCTGTCGCGTGATCGGGTGCTGCAGAACCTTGGGGTGTTGTTTGCGCAGTTGCCCAAGCGTCTTGAACCGTACATCGAAGAACTGTTGGTTCATTACCTGTTGGCCAATGGTGAACATGCGCTGGTACTGGAAGCGCTGCAGAAACAGACCGACAAGGTGCGTGCCTGGCGGCTGAAGGACTACCTGGACAAGGCCGGCCGTGAATGCACGCTGTTTAGCGTCGAGCGCGGGCTTTCCGGGTTGCGGGCCGTGCGCCGCGATGAGTTGGCCGCGATGAGCGCTGTGCTGGAGCAGGCCGATACGTTGATCGAACAAGGGCATATGTACAAGACCGGAGGGGCCGCCAGTGTCGCTCGGGTCGAGGTCGATGGCCGCCATCTGGTGATCAAGCGCTACAACATCAAGAATGCCGCTCACTGGTTCAAGCGCTTCTGGCGTCCGAGTCGTGCCTGGCATTCATGGATTGAAGGGCATCGCCTGGCGTTTCTGGAAATCGCCACGCCGAAGCCGCTGGCGGTACTGGAACGGCGGACCTGCGGCTTGCGTGGTCGTGCTTACCTGGTGACCGAGTACATGGACGGGCCTGACCTGGTCGAGTGCTTTGCGCCGTATGTCGAGAGCGGCGACGTGCCTCAGGAGCAGTTGCAGGCTCTGCAGCAGTTGTTGGAGCGCTTGATCCATGAGCGCATCAGCCATGGTGACCTGAAAGGGCATAACCTGTTCTGGCAGGATGGTCGTTGGGCGCTGATCGACCTGGATGCGATGAGCCACCATGCGACCCAGCTCAGCTTCGCCCCGGCATTTGCCCGTGACCGGGCGCGGTTGCTGCGCAACTGGCCCACGGACAGCGCCCTGTACCAGCGGCTGGATCGGGAACTGCCGACGCTTGTCTGAGCGTCAGTGTGATCGCTTAGAAGAGCTGACGCTGCTGCTGACGCCGGCGCCAGCCGTTTAGCCGCTGTTCAAGCGCCAGGGGGCTGTCGATGTGTTGCCGTTTTGCCTGGTTGAACAGGATCAGGGCCAGTTCGGCAGTGACCATGGCGTCGGCACTGGCATGGTGGCGTTCGCTGGCCTCAAGGCCGAAGTAGTAGGTCCAGTCATCAAGCCCGGCTTCACGCAAGGTGGCGTTGGGGTTGAGCTGGGGGGCCAGTTCGGCCACATCGATGAAAGGGTGTTGCAGGCGGTAACCCAGGCTGTCTTTAAGGGCGCGGCTGAGCATGCGCTGATCAAAGGGTGCATGAAAGGCCAGTATCGGGCTTTCGCCAACAAACTCCATCAGGTCAAGCAAGGCTTGCGCGGGGTCGCAACCGGCAGCAATGGCGCTGGGGCCAAGGCCATGGATAAGCACGCTGGGGCTGAGTTTGTGGTCGTGTCGGTGCAGGGTGCGCTCAAACTGTTGGCTGAAGTCGATGGCGCCGTCCTCAATGACTACCGCACCAATTGACAGTACCTGATCACGGTTGACGTTCAACCCACTGGTCTCCAGGTCGAGAACAACCCAGCGTTGTTCGTCTAGCGGGCGCTCGTCGAGGGCGGCAGCGCCAGGCAATTGTGCCAGGCGCTGCGCTTGTTGTTCGTTAAGGTGGGGCTGGCGGGGACGCAGCCAGGCAAACAGACTCATAACTGGTACCGCAGGGTCAGGCTGGCTTGCAGGCGCTGGGCCTGGCGCAGGGATTCACGCAGGATGCGTCGGTCCAGATGGTTCAGGCTGTCCGGGTCGACGCGGTTGGAGTAGGGCAGGTGATGCCGGGTTTGCAACTGGTGTTGCTGCATCCGGGTTTGCTGGATGAAGTGGTAGGCCTCTTCATAGGCCGCACCGTCCAGCGGGTCGATGACGTCCTTGGCAACCAGTTGGCGCAGGCGCTCCAGGGTGTTGTTGGCGCCGATGCCATTGGCCAGCGCGAGCAGGCGTGCGCCGTCGACGAACGGTGTCAGGCCCTGAACCTTAAGGTCGAGTGTTGCGGCCTTGTCGTCGCCCTGGCGCGTCAGGACGAAGTCCCGGAAACGGCCAACGGGTGGGCGCTGACGCAAGGCGTTTTCGGCCATCATGCGTTGGAACAGACGGTTGTCGGCTACCTGCTCAAGAATGCCCTGACGCAGTTGCTCGCAGGCGCTTTCGTCGCCCCAGACCACCCGAAGGTCAAAGTAGATGCTTGAAGCCAGCAGGTTCTCCGGCGTGGCTTCACGAATGAAGGCGGCGAAGCGGCGGGCCCACTCGGCGCGTGAGAGGCACAGCTGTGGATTGCTGGCCATGATGTTGCCTTTGCACAGGGTGAATCCACATTGGGCCAGGCCTTGGTTGATGTGCAGTGCCAGCGGCAACAGCTTGCTGCGGATCTCTTCGGCCTGGGCCGCATCGCGTGCCTCGAAGAGAATGCCGTTGTCCTGGTCGGTATGCAGGGTTTGCTCGCGTCGCCCTTCGCTACCAAAACACAGCCAACTGAACGGCACACCCGGATCGCCTTTGTCCTGAAGCGCCAACTCGATGACGCGGCAGACCGTATGGTCGTTGAGCAAGGTGATGATCTGGGTAATCTGGGTCGAGGATGCGCCGTGGGCCAGCATGCGCTCGACCAGTTGACCGATCTCGCCGCGCATCGATACCAGGTTCTCGATGCGTGGCGCATTGCGGATGGTGCGGGCCAGGTGCACCAGGTCCACCCGTTGCAGGGAGAACAGGTCACGTTCGGACACCACGCCACACAGGCGTTTGTCTTCCACCAGGCAAACATGGGCGATGTGCCGCTCGGTCATTGCAATGGCCGCATCGAAGGCACTGGCCTCGGGGCTGAGGAAGAACGGCGCGTGGGTCATGTGCTGTTCGATCGGCGTGGCGAAGTCGGCGCTGGCGTCGGCCACCACCTGGCGAAGGTCGCGCAGGGTGAAGATGCCAATCGGTGCACGCTGGGGGTCGACGATGACGATGCTGCCAACCTGTTGTTCATGCATCAGCCGTACTGCTTCGCGCAGCGCTGTCTCGGGGCCGCAGACCACCGGGTGACGCATTGCCAGCTCACCCAGGCGGGTGTTCAGCGAGTACTGAGTGCCCAGTGTTTCGACGGCCTTGCGCTGGACTTGCTGGTTGACCTGATCCAGCAGGCTGCTGACCCCACGCAGGGCGAAGTCCCGGAACACGTCAGACAGCGTGAACAGACGAATGAACGCAGCTTTCGGTAACCGCAGGCAGAAGGTGTCCTCGGCGGCCAGATGCTCGGTACGGGTCGCACGCTCACCCAGCAGCGCCGCCAGTGGGAAGCACTCGCCACTGGTGATTTCAAAGGTGGTTTCAGTGCCGCGTTTGGCGGTGTGCGGGCGTTCGCCGACCACACGCCCCTGTTTGACGATGTAGAAATGCTCCACAGGCCCATCGGCGGGCTTGATGATACTTTCGTCGGCAGCATAGAAACGCAACTGGCACTGTTCAACCAGATAGGCCAGATGGGCGTTCTCCATCTGGTTGAACGGAGGGAAACGCTGCAGGAACTGCATGGTTCCCTGAATGTTCTGCATGACTGCCGTCTTGCCGGCTTGGGCGAAGGCGTCCATTTTACTCATGTGTTCGACCACATCTCTGGGCTCGGCGGCGCAGCGCCGAAGATTGTTCTTGTCTGCCTCCATGGTCGGTCGCAGGCCCGGCAGTGCCCATTGGACGTAAGTCTAAAAAACGCGGCATAGGCAGGTTGCAAGGCGTCCGAATGCAGTCTGAACTTGTTCCAGTGGGCAATTTTCTACGTGCATGGAGCCGTGATGACCGATCATGAAAGTATCTTGAGTGACGCCGAGCGCGAGGCGCTAAGTGCGGTCATGCAGGCACCGGCAGCCCTGACAGTATTGATTGTCGATGACCCGCGCAATGCCGCTGACCTGATGGCTGCGCAGCTCTCCAGCCATGGCGTGCAGTGCCTGGTGCTGGATGACGGCCAAGCGGTACTTCAGCGGCTGAAGAAGGATCGGACAATCGGCCTGTTGATCACGGGCCTGCATATGGCCCCGGTTGATGGCCTGGCGTTGATTCGGTTGATTCGGGGAACGGAACGGGCGGCTTTGCCCATCGTGATTACCTCGGACGAGGCTGATGTGCAGGATGCGATCTCGGCAATGCGCCTGGGCGTAGTGGACTTTCTGCTCGGGCCGATCGATATGGAGGCGTTGCTGGCGCTGGTGCGGCGGGAGTTGGGCGTGAATTGAGCGTGAGGCGGCGTGCGTCGCCGCCAGCACCGCCCCCCGGTGGGAGACAGTGCTGGCGATGGCGTTACAGGCCGTTACGCGCCTTGAACTCGCGCCGACGACGGTGCAGGACCGGCTCGGTGTAGCCGTTCGGCTGCTTGGTACCTTCTACCACCAGTTCGACTGCCGCCTGGAAGGCGATGTTGTTGTCGAAGTCTGGTGCCAGTGGGCGGTACAGCGGGTCGTTGGCGTTCTGCCGGTCAACCACGGGGGCCATGCGTTTGAGGCTCTCCATGACCTGGGCTTCGCTGACGATACCGTGACGCAACCAGTTGGCCAGCAGTTGACTGGAAATCCGCAGGGTGGCGCGGTCTTCCATCAGGCCTACATCGTTGATGTCCGGCACTTTCGAGCAGCCAACGCCTTGGTCGATCCAGCGCACAACATAACCGAGGATGCCCTGGGCGTTGTTGTCCAGCTCGTTACGGATCTCTTCGTCGGACCAGTTGGTATTGGCGGCCAGCGGGATGGTCAGGATGTCGTCGACCGAAGCCGGTGCACGCTTGGCCAGTTCCGCCTGGCGGGCGAAGACGTCGACCTTGTGATAATGCAGCGCGTGCAGCGCAGCAGCCGTTGGCGACGGCACCCAGGCAGTGTTGGCGCCAGCCAGCGGGTGAGCGATCTTCTGTTCGAGCATGCCGGCCATCAGGTCCGGCATGGCCCACATGCCTTTACCGATCTGTGCACGACCTGACAGGCCAGCGGCCAGACCGATATCGACGTTGGAGTTCTCGTAAGCGCCGATCCACTTCTCGGTTTTCATGTCGCCTTTGCGCACCATGGCGCCAGCCTCCATGGAGGTGTGGATTTCATCGCCGGTGCGATCAAGGAAACCGGTGTTGATGAACACTACACGCTCGCTGGCAGCCTGGATGCAGGCCTTCAGGTTGACCGTGGTACGACGCTCCTCGTCCATGATGCCGACTTTCAGCGTATTACGTTTCAAGCCCAGAACGTCTTCGATGCGACCGAACAGTTCATTGGTAAATGCGGCTTCTTCAGGGCCATGCATTTTCGGCTTCACGATATACACAGAGCCGGTACGGCTGTTCTTGCGGGAGGTGTTGCCGTTGAGGTTGTGCACCGCTGCCAGGTTGGTGATCAGGCCGTCGAGGATGCCCTCTGGTACTTCGTTGCCGTCTTTGTCGAGAATGGCGTCGATGGTCATCAGGTGACCAACGTTACGCACAAACAGCAGCGAACGACCGTGAAGGCTCAACGTGCCACCCTGAGGCGTGCTGTACTCGCGGTCCGGGTTCATGGTGCGGGTGAAGCTCTGGCCACCTTTGCTGACGCTTTCAGACAGGTCGCCTTTCATCAGGCCGAGCCAGTTGCGGTAGACCACCACTTTGTCGTCGGCATCGACCGCAGCGACGGAGTCTTCGCAGTCCATGATGGTGGTCAGGGCGGCTTCGACCAGGATGTCTTTCACACCCGCTGCGTCGGTTTGGCCGACAGGGGTGTTGGCGTCGATCTGGATCTCGAAGTGCAGGCCGTTGTGCTTGAGCAGGATGGCGGTCGGTTTCGCCGCATCACCCTGGAAGCCAATCAGTTGTGCATCATCGCGCAGGCCACTGTTGCTGCCACCTTTGAGGGCGACTACCAGTTCTCCGTTTTCGATACGGTAGGCGGTGGCGTCGACATGGGAGCCGGCTGCCAGTGGCGCGGACTCATCGAGGAAGGCGCGGGCGAAGGCAATGACCTTGTCGCCACGAACCTTGTTGTAGCCTTTGCCTTTTTCCGCGCCACCCGCTTCGCTGATGGCGTCGGTGCCATACAGGGCGTCGTACAGCGAGCCCCAGCGGGCGTTGGATGCGTTCAGGGCAAAGCGCGCATTCATGACCGGAACCACCAGTTGTGGGCCGGCCATGCGAGCGATTTCGTCATCGACGTTTTCGGTGGAAATCTGGAAATCTGCCGCTTCTGGCAGCAGGTAGCCGATTTCCTGAAGGAAGGCTTTGTAGGCCGCAGCATCGTGTGCCTGGCCTTTGCGTGCCTGGTGCCAGGCGTCGATCTTCGCCTGCAGGTCGTCACGTTTGGCCAGGAGGGCTTTGTTCTTTGGAGCGAGGTCGTTGATGATCTTTTCCGCACCCACCCAGAACTGTTCGGCGTTGATACCGGTTCCAGGAATGGCTTCGTTGTTCACGAAGTCGAACAGGACTTTGGCGACCTGAAGGCCACCGACTTGAACGTGTTCAGTCATTGCTTGCCTCACTCTGCTCAGCTATTCAGCTCTTCTATTTAAAGCCTGTAGCGCTTCTCTAAACACGGCACCAGAACTTGCCCGGAGGGCGGCTGGGTGCAGCCTGCCAGGCGTGCTGGCGGGCGGTTGCGTATTTTCACAGGCGCCTTGGCAGACATCGAATCAACGTTTTGTAGTCCGCGCTGCGGCATACTACATGATGCGCGGCGGTTGTGAAAATTAGACTAAATACGTCGTTCTGCGACCGTTTGGTCGCATGGGGTCACGCTGGAAGACAACATGTTCTCAAAAAACAGAGAGATTGTTCCAGATAAATCTTAAAACAGTACACGATTTGTCTTTTGGGACGGCTGCGGCAGGTTGCCGCGCCTTGCCTATACTTTCCCGGCGCCTTGGCAATTCGGGCGAATCGAACCGTTAAACGCAGAGGGCTGCCGCGTGAATCATCTCGTATTGACAGTGATTGCCGCCGACAAGGCGGGACAGGTGGAGCGCATCGCAGAATGCATTGCCGAGCATAACGGCAACTGGCTCGAGAGCCGGATGTCGCGGATGGCCGGCCAGTTTGCCGGGATTTTGCGCGTGGCTGTTCCGGCGGAGTCCTATGATGAGTTGGTCGAAGCCTTGCAAGCGCTGGCCAGCCAGGGTATTCGCGTGCTGATCGCCGAAAGCGGCATCGAACCTTCGTGCACCTGGAAGCCTATCGCGATGGAGCTGGTTGGCAACGACCGGCCAGGCATCGTGCGCGATATCACGCGTTTGTTGGCCGAGCTGGGGATCAACGTTGAGCGCTTGAACACGGATGTGCGACCGGCCCCCATGAGCAGCGAGCCGCTGTTTTATGCTGAAGCGTTGTTGGCGCTGCCGCTGACCTTGCCGCTCGAACAGCTACAGAAGCACCTGGAAGAACTGGCAGACGATCTGATGGTAGAGCTCACGTTACGACCGGAAGAGTAGTTATCCCGTTTTACCGGGGATGCCCCTGTGGATAACCTGGGGAGCCTCCTGGCAGCGCCAAGCCGGCTGCGGCCTGTGGAGGTTTGAGCAAAAAATGAGCAGATTCAAGGGCTTGTGCACAAAGCACGGGGATCAGCTTGTGGATAACCTTGGGAGAGGTTGCTGCAGGCCACGTGCTGTGTG
>NZ_MBPN01000072.1 GCF_001695625.1 Pseudomonas defluvii | reverse complement strand
GCCATGCCGCGCCCTTTTTAGGCAGGAGCCTTACTCACCCTGGCGGGCGGGGGCGTCCAGCTCGAAGGCCGTGTGCAGTGCACGCACAGCCAGTTCCAGGTACTTCTCTTCAATAACTACAGAGACCTTGATCTCGGAAGTGGAGATCATCTGAATGTTGATGCTCTCCTTTGCCAGCGCTTCGAACATGCGGCTCGCAACACCGGCGTGTGAACGCATACCGACACCGACGATGGACACCTTGGCGATCTTGGTATCACCGACTACCTCACGGGCGCCGATTTCACGGGCCGTGTTTTCCAGCACCTGCTGCGCCTTGGCATAGTCATTACGGTGCACGGTAAAGGTAAAGTCGGTGGTGTTATCGTGCGAGACGTTCTGCACGATCATGTCGACTTCAATGTTCGCGGCACTGATAGGACCGAGGATCTTGAAAGCAACGCCTGGGGTATCAGGTACGCCGCGAATGGTCAGCTTGGCTTCATCGCGATTGAAGGCGATGCCGGAAATGATCGGCTGTTCCATGGATTCCTCTTCATCAATAGTAATGAGGGTACCCGGACCCTCCTGAAAGCTGTGCAGCACGCGCAGCGGGACGTTGTACTTGCCGGCGAACTCGACGGCACGGATCTGCAGCACCTTGGAACCGAGACTGGCCATTTCCAGCATCTCTTCGAAGGTGATCTTGTCCAGCCGCTGAGCCTGGGACACCACACGCGGGTCAGTGGTGTAGACACCATCGACGTCGGTGTAGATCTGGCACTCATCAGCCTTCAGTGCAGCCGCCAGGGCCACGCCAGTGGTATCGGAACCACCACGCCCGAGGGTGGTGATGTTGCCGTGCTCATCGACACCCTGGAAACCAGCAACCACAACGACACGGCCAGCCTTGAGGTCGGCACGAATCTTCTGATCATCGATTTGCAGGATGCGCGCCTTGTTATGCGCGCTGTCAGTGAGGATCCGCACCTGGTTACCGGTGTAAGACACGGCAGGAATGCCGCGCTTCATCAGTGCCATGGCCAGCAAGGCAATGGTCACCTGCTCACCCGTGGAGACGATCACATCCAGTTCACGTGGAACCGGCTGATCGCTGATCTGCTTGGCCAGATCGATCAGGCGATTGGTTTCGCCGCTCATCGCCGACAGTACAACCACCAGATCATCGCCGGCTTCGCGGAATTTCTTGACCTTCTCGGCAACCTGCTCGATTCGCTCGACTGTGCCGACCGAGGTACCGCCAAATTTCTGTACGATCAACGCCATTTCAAAGCCGCCTCAGCCCGTGAAGGGCACCCAATAAACAATCAATCAACAGCCCGCCACTAGACGACGGGCCGCTTCGCGTCTTAGACGCCCTGCTCTACGAATGGCACGGTCAGGGCCAGTGCGCCGTCCAGCGCAGCAGCGTCGACACCGCCGCCTTGCGCCATGTCCGGACGCCCACCCCCTTTGCCGCCCACCGCCGCAGCGGCTTGCTTCATCAAATCACCGGCTTTGAGTTGGCCAGTCAGGTCCTTGGTCACACCCGCTACCAGTACGACCTTGTCCTCATAGACACTGCCGAGCAGGATCACTGCGCGGCCGAGTTTGTTCTTCAACTGATCGACCAGCGCCAGCAGCGCCTTGCCATCCTGGCCATCAAGACGCGCAGCCAGCACCTTGACGCCCTTGACGTCGACGGCTGCGCTCGACAGGTCGTCGCCCGCAGCACTGGCGGCCTTGGCCTGCAACTGCTCCAGTTGCTTTTCCAGCTGACGGTTTCGCTCAAGCACAGCCGAGAGCTTGTCGATCAGGTTGTCACGACTGCCCTTGACCAGTTGCGCGGCTTCCTTGAGCTGCTCTTCGGCGGCGTTCAGGTAAGCCAGCGCAGCAGCACCGGTGACCGCCTCGATACGACGCACACCGGAGGCTACGCCACCTTCGCTAATGATCTTGAGCAGGCCGATATCGCCGGTACGCTTGGCGTGGATACCGCCGCACAGTTCGACGGAGAAATCGCCGCCCATGCTCAGCACCCGCACGCTGTCGCCATACTTCTCGCCGAACAGCGCCATGGCGCCCTTCTTCTTGGCGGTGTCGATATCGGTCTCTTCGGTTTGCACCTCGGAGTTGTTGCGCACTTCGCGGTTGACGATGTCTTCCAACGCCTTGAGCTGCTCAGGTTTGAGCGCCTCGAAGTGGCTGAAGTCGAAACGCAGGCGCTGGCTATCAACCAGCGAGCCTTTCTGTTGTACGTGATCGCCGAGCACCTGACGCAGCGCCGCATGCAGCAAGTGCGTCGCGGAGTGGTTCAACGAGGTGGCATGCTGCACATCGGCATCGACCTGAGCCTGAACCTGCTCCCCGACCTTCAGGCTGCCGCTGGCAACCTGACCATGATGCAGGAACGCACCACCGGTCTTGGTGGTATCACGCACATCAAACCGTGCACTGCCGGCCAGCAGGTAACCGGTGTCACCCACCTGGCCACCGGACTCGGCATAGAACGGGGTTGTATCCAGAATCACAACGCCCTGCTCGCCTTCAGCCAACTGCTCAACCGCCTGGCCATCTTTATAGAGGGCTACGACAGTGGCATTGCCTTCGGTGGTGGTGTAGCCGGTAAACTCAGTGGCTACATCAACCTTGACCAGGCTGTTGTAGTCCAGACCAAAGGCGCTTGCAGAACGCGCACGCTCACGCTGAGCATCCATCTCACGCTCGAAGCCAGCCTCATCCAGGGTCAGGTTACGCTCACGAGCGATATCGCCCGTCAGGTCCATCGGGAACCCGTAGGTGTCGTAGAGTTTGAATACCACGTCACCAGGTACCACGCTGCCTTTGAGTTCAGCCAGGTCCTGCTCGAGAATTTTCAAGCCCTGCTCGAGCGTCTTGGCGAACTGCTCTTCTTCCGCCTTGAGGACGCGCTCGATATGCGCCTGCTGCGCCTTCAGCTCAGGGAAGGCCTCGCCCATCTCGGCCACCAGCGCAGCCACGATCTGGTAGAAGAAACTGCCCTTGGCGCCCAGCTTGTTGCCGTGACGGCAGGCGCGACGAATGATACGCCGCAATACATAGCCACGACCTTCGTTGGACGGCAACACACCGTCGGCGATCAGGAACCCGCAGGAGCGAATATGGTCGGCCACAACCTTGAGTGAAGGCTGGGCGTCGTTGCTGCAACCGATCGCCTTGGCCGATGCGGCAAGCAGGCTCTGGAAGAGGTCGATCTCGTAGTTGGAGTGAACGTGCTGCATGACCGCACTGATCCGCTCCAGGCCCATACCGGTATCAACAGACGGCGCAGGCAGCGGGTGCAGGACGCCGTCAGCAGTACGGTTGAACTGCATGAACACGTTGTTCCAGATCTCGATGTAACGGTCACCATCTTCTTCCGGCGAGCCAGGTGGACCGCCCCAGATCTCCGGGCCGTGATCGTAGAAGATCTCGGTGCAAGGACCGCACGGGCCGGTATCGCCCATGGTCCAGAAGTTGTCGGACGCGTATGGCGCCCCTTTGTTGTCACCGATACGAACCATGCGCTCAGCCGGAACACCGACCTCTTTGGTCCAGATGTCATAC
Source organism: Pseudomonas defluvii (assembly GCF_001695625.1). Classification (GTDB taxonomy): domain Bacteria; phylum Pseudomonadota; class Gammaproteobacteria; order Pseudomonadales; family Pseudomonadaceae; genus Aquipseudomonas; species Aquipseudomonas defluvii. Next base: position 24,369 of record NZ_MBPN01000072.1, on the reverse strand, counting down.
GCTTCGTCGTCGCTGGCGTAGACCGTTACCCACAGTTTCTCCTTGGGCAGGTTCAACCATTTTTCCGAGGTCAGGAAGCTCCAGGCAAAGGTGATTGCATCGCGCTTGAAATAGTCACCAAAGCTGAAGTTACCCAGCATTTCAAAGAACGTGTGGTGGCGTGCGGTATAGCCGACGTTTTCCAGGTCGTTGTGCTTGCCGCCGGCGCGTACGCACTTCTGGCTGCTCACAGCTCGGGTATAGGCACGTTTTTCCTGGCCCAGGAAACAGTCCTTGAACTGGTTCATCCCGGCGTTGGTAAACAGCAGGGTCGGGTCGTTGCCCGGAATCAAAGAGCTGGACGCGACACGGGTATGTCCCTGCTCTTCGAAGAAGCGAAGGAAGGCTTCACGGATTTCTGCGCTTTTCATAGGTTCTTCCACGGAAACGGCGGCCAGAGGCAAATGCTTGCGTCAAATTGACGAAACGACGGCAAAGGGCCGCATTATATCGGGCCTAAGGCCTGGGTACAGTGTGTTTATGCGATAGAAGCCGTCAATTGGACAACCTGTAACGGCAATGACAAACAAAAGCGGCAAAATTACCTCCGCCAAGCATGCCCGGGATGCTAAAGCCTGATTTCCCCTACTGACAAGGCATTACGGAGGATCGCCCCGCCAATTGGCAAGGGTTCTCGGATGAAATGTCTTTCATAGGCGTCAATATCATTAGCAGGCTATACGTTTCCCGGAAAACTGTGCTAATAATCCGCTGCCGTCAGCCGCTGACGGCGACGTTCTCAGGGCGGGGCGCAATTCCCCACCGGCGGTAATTGCGCTGAATGCGCATAGCCCGCGAGCGCTTGCAGCACCACTGCAAGGTCAGCAGACCCGGTGTGATTCCGGGGCCGACGGTCATAGTCCGGATAAAGAGAGAACGGGATAGGCACATGCGTGCCTACGGCTGCCTAGCTGCATGCCGACTATCCCTTTCGATCCAGATGCCCTGTTTCTCATACAAACAGGAGTCCGTTTTAATGCAACCCACTGCAATCGATAGCAAGAGCCATCCTCAGGAACGTATCGCGTTCATTCAGGCCTGCTGGCACAAGGATATTGTCGACCAGGCACGCAAGGCCTTTGTCGAAGAGATGGGCAATCACGGCTATCAACCTGGCGACATCGATTTCTTCGAAGTCGGCGGCGCATTTGAAATCCCGCTGCACGCCAAGCTGCTGGCACGCACAGGCCGCTATGCCGGCATTGTGGCTGCAGGCCTGGTGGTCGATGGTGGCCTGTACCGGCATGAATTCGTGGCACAGTCGGTGATCAGCGGCTTGATGCAGGTTCAACTGGAAACCGAAGTACCGGTGTTCTCGGTGGTACTGACGCCGCACCACTTCCACGCGGGCGACGAACACCAGACCTTCTACTTCGAGCACTTCCTGGTGAAGGGTGCCGAGGCCGCGAAGACCTGTGCCGACACCCTGCAGAAGCTGCGCGCGCTTCGCCGCAACGAAGTACCGCAAAAACGCGCCGTATAATCCACCCGCCAACTCGAACGCCGGCGCCCATCTGCGGGGCCGGCGCCACTGGCAACAGCACGAACCTGATACTAGCGACGCCCGGTCAGCCCAGTTGATCCGGCGTGGTTGGCACAACCAGAATGCCGGCACGCAGGCCATTCTTGACCTTGGGATTCGGGAAAATGATACGAGCCCCCTCTTCCTCCACAATCCAGCGCGTCTCGGCCAGATCCTCGGCCAACAGGTAGCCCTTGGAGAGTTCGGAGAAGTTTTCGATATCGGCAGGCAGGTGCAGGTGGAAGTTGTCGCTGTGCTTGATGATTTCGCGAGCAACGCTGAACAGTTGCAAGCCATCAAGCAGCTCGCCTTCTGCGCTCGGCTCGTCACCTTCGATAATTTGCTTAAGACGCTTTTCCAACAGCTGCAGGTTCACCTGCTGGTTCTGACCAAACGGTCGCGCCTTGCCCAGCTCCAACGTAAATGCCTCAGCATCCAGTTGCTCGTAGGTATAGGCCGTGAACGTAACGGAGGCCTTGCTTTGCAACAATACCGCCTCCATACCCGCAGCACGCAAGCGCGCCAGCTCACGACGCGAGTGCTGACGGCCCTCCTTGAAGGGATACAGCGCAAACTGCTCGATCTTCGAACCTCGGATCGCGGTATGCAGGTCGTAATGCAAACGCATACGTCCCGGCACGCTAAAGAATGTCGCAGCCAAGCGCTCGAGCTCGCCGGCACGCAGGGCTTCTGTACCACTGGATAACTCATGGCGCCCATTGAACAGGCGATTGACGTCCTGCTCGATATAACGCTCGCCGCGACGAATAGCTTCGGGGTTACCAAACAGAAACAGCATCCGTACGCGCGGCTTGATGTCACCGCGGGCAATGCCATGCAGCAACTCATCGAGCAACTCGATGGGGGCTGTTTCATTGCCGTGAATACCCGCTGAAAGCAGCAGGTCCATGCCATTGTCGCGAGCCTTGGGAGGACACACTTCCAGTGCACCTTCGCCGAGCCAGCGCATACGCACGCCCTCGACAGTCGTCTGAGTCTTCTCCGCCGGTTCACGACCGGCCAGGGTCAGGTCAAGCAGTTTGCCGAGGGCGAGCATGGGCCGTGTCCTTAGTGATGGTGTCCGCAGTCTGGGCCGTGGACGTGATCGTCGTCTTCACCGGCATCGGCCGGTTCCATTTCCAGTTGCAGGCTGACCAGGTTAGTGGCCAGCGGGCGCAGCAGAAGGTTGGCGTACTCGGCGTCGTCTTCTTCGACGTCGACGCCGATCAGCAACTGACCGCGGCCATCCTGCTGAATCCATACCTCCTTGCCTTGCCAGACCACCGCAAAGCGGGTGCAGGAGGTTTCCAGCTGAGTGCCGTCATCGTCTTCGAGGATCAGCTGCAGGGCGTCGGACATAATCGAATTCTCTCTCAAGGTTCAAGTTGGAATGGATAGACCGAGCCCAGCTTCAGAATCTGGGTCAGCTCATCCAACGCCGTACGGCACTCCACCAGCAACTGCGGGTCGGCCAGATCGCTTTCGCTCAAGCGATCGCGGTAATGCTTGTCAACCCACTGGGTCAGCGTGTCATACAGCGGCGCCGTCATGATAACGCCTGGATTGACCGCCGCCAGTTCCGTTTCATTGAGCGCGACACGCAAGCGCAGGCACGCCGGGCCACCCCCGTTCTGCATACTCTGCTTGAGGTCGAATACCTTGACCTCTGTAACCGGGCCTCCCTGGCTGGTCAGCGCCGACAGGTACGCCCAGACGCGCTCGTTATTGCGGCACTCTTCAGGCACGATCAGCAGCATCGAGCCATCGGCACGCGACAACAACTGACTGTTGAACAAGTACGAACGGACTGCATCCTCTACAGACACCTGAGCACGCGGCACGCAGATACTTTTGAAGTTGCCGCCTCGTTTAGCCAGTTTAGCTTGCAGTTCGGCGAGCATCGCATCGGTGCTCAGAAAGGCATCCTCGTGGTAGAACAACACCTCACCATTACCCACAGCGATCACGTCGTTGTGGAACACACCCTGATCGATTACTGCAGGATTCTGCTGAGCGTAGACCACACCCTCTTCACTCAGGCCATGCAAACGAGCGACCGCTTGCGAGGCCTCCAGGGTTTGACGTGCCGGGTACTTCTGCGGTGCGGGGTAGCGGGTATCAAAGGCACTGCGACCGAACACGAAGAACTCGACGCCAGGCTCACCGTAGCTACGGCAAAAACGAGTGTGGTTAGCTGCGCCTTCGTCGCCGAACTGGCTGACAGCCGGCAACGCAGCGTGATGCGCGAAGTGCTGCTGATCCGCAAACATGGCGCTTAACACCCGACTGGTAGTGGGGTGCTCAATGCTGCGGTGATACTTGCAGTTGAGGTTCGCTGCAGTGAAATGCACACGACCATCGGCGGTGTCGGCACTTGGGCTCACGGTTGCGGCGTTGGCGACCCACATGCTCGAAGCGGAGCAGGATGCCACCAGCAACGGCATGGCTTCTTTGGCCGCGCGGGCGATCACCTGGGCATCGGTTCCAACAAAGCCCAACTGACGCAGCGCTGCCACATCCGGACGCTCCTGCGGTGCCAATACACCCTGCGTAAAGCCCATTTCCATCAGGGCTTTCATCTTCGCCAAACCCTGACGGGCCGCTTCGCGGGGGTTGGAGGCCTGCTGGCTGTTGCTCTGCGACGCGACGTTGCCATAGGACAGACCGCCATAGTTGTGCGTCGGGCCTACCAGACCATCAAAATTCACTTCAAAGGATTTCATCGGCAAGACTCCATGGACCTGTTGTTATAGGGAGACGCCGGGCGTCAGGGTTGCAGGCAGGCTCAGGCTGGCGGTCTCCAGCGAAGCCACCGGGTAAGCACAATAGTCGGCCGCGTAGTAGGCACTGGCGCGGTGGTTGCCGCTGGCACCCACTCCACCAAACGGTGCGCTGCTGGCAGCGCCGGTCAGCTGCTTGTTCCAGTTCACGATACCCGCACGGCTTTCCAGCCAGAATTGCTGGTAGCGCGCCTCGGAGTCCGACAGCAAGCCGGCAGCCAACCCATACTGGGTATTGTTGGCTTCGGCGATGGCTGAATCGAAATCGGCATAGCGAATCACTTGCAGCAGCGGACCAAAGAACTCCTCGTCAGGACGATTGGCCACCGACGTCACATCGACAATACCTGGCGTCAACAAGGCCGCATTGGGCTGTGGCTGAATCATTTCCAGCAACGACACCGCGCCGTTAGCCAGCAGTTGGGCTTGTGCATCAAGCAGCGCCTTGGCCGCGCCCAGGGAAATTACAGACCCCATGAACGGTGCCGGTTGCTGGTCGAAAGCCCCCACCGAAATGGTTTTGCAAACCGCCACCAGGCGTGTCAGCAGCGCATCCCCCCACGCACCTTGCGGTACCAGCAAGCGACGGGCACACGTGCAGCGCTGGCCAGCAGAGATGAACGCAGACTGGATAATGGTGTACACCGCAGCGTCCAGGTCTTGTACCTGATCGACCACCAGCGGGTTGTTCCCGCCCATCTCCAGAGCAAGAATCTTGTCCGGGCGACCGGCAAACTGTTGATGCAGAAGATTGCCGGTTCGACTGGAACCGGTGAAGAACAAACCATCGATACCCGGATTGGCCGCCAGCGCGACACCGGTTTCCCTAGCGCCTTGAACCAGGTTCAACACGCCCACAGGCAAGCCGGCTTCGACCCAGCACTTGACGGTCAGTTCGGCCACTTTCGGGGTTAGCTCGCTGGGCTTGAACACCACGGTATTGCCCGCCAACAGCGCTGGCACGATGTGTCCATTCGGCAGGTGGCCCGGGAAGTTATAGGGGCCAAATACCGCCACCACGCCATGGGGTTTGTGTCGCAGTATGGCGGTGGCATCGGCCAGCGGGCCACTTTTTTCGCCCGTGCGCTCACGGTAGCTCTGCACCGAGATGGCGACCTTGTTGACCATGCTGGTCACTTCGGTAGCCGCCTCCCAAAGCGGTTTGCCGGTTTCCTCGCCGATGCAGCGAGCCAATTCGTCGGCATTGGCCTTCAAGCGCGCAGCAAAGGCTTCAAGTACCGCAATACGGGCGTCGAGCGATTGCCGGGCCCAGCCGGGAAACGCCTGGCGCGCCGCCTTGACGGCCTCGCCCACTTGCTCGGCGGTAGCGCCCCGCCCCTTCCAGATCACGTGTTGGGTGACCGGATTGTGCGACTCCAGGGCCTCGCCCTGACCTGCCAACCACGCGCCAGCAATGTAATGGGTAGTCATTTATTGGGCCTCCCGGGCGGACAAGGGTACGGCGCGGACCTGATCGCCAGCGTTCAAGCGCAAGCGCTTAGCGGTTTGTGGATCGACCACCAGGGTGCCGGCGGCCAGACGAGCAGGCGCTGCGGCAATGCGGCAGTCTTCACGCTTGCGGTTGTGGATAATGTATGGGGTGGCGTCGTCACCCGGCGTGCCGATTGCCAGCACCAGCGCCTGGCTGTCATGCACAGCACGAATCTTGCGGGTTTCACATTCAATGGCCGGGCCCGCGTCAAAGATGTCGACATACCCCTGGTAGCTGAAACCTTCGCTCTTGAGCATGGCCAGCGCCGGCTCGGTGTCGGTGTGCACACGACCAATGACGTTGCGCGCTGCCTCCGAAAGGAAGCAGGTGTAGAGCGGAAACTTGGGCATCAGCTCGGCGATGAAGGCCTTGTTGCCTACGCCGGTCAGGTAATCCGCCTGACTGAACTCCATTTTGAAGAAATGTCGACCCAGGCTCTCCCAGAATGGCGAGCGGCCATTGGCGTCGGACATCCCACGCATTTCGGCAATGATCTTGTTACCAAACAGCTCTGGGAACTCGGCGATGAACAACATGCGCGCCTTGGACAGCAGACGACCATTCAGGCCGGTACGGTAGTCGCTGCGCAAAAACAGCGAGCACAGTTCAGAGTTGCCGGTCAGGTCGTTGGCCAGGAACAACGTCGGAATCTCCCGATAGATGTTCAGCTCCTGGGAAGCGCTGACGGTCAGACCGACCCGGTAGTTGTACCAAGGTTCGCGCAAGCCAACTGCGCCGGCGACAGCCGAAATGCCGACCACCTCGCCCGCATCGTTCTCCAACACGAACAGGTAGTCCGCGTCGCCCCGCTCGGCTTCACCACGGAAGGTTTTTTCAGCCCAACCTACCCGGTGTGACAATCGCTCTTCATTGGCCGGCAAGGTCGTCAAGCCTGTGGTACCGGTGCTGCGCGCAAGTTCAATCAGCGCAGGTAAATCGCTGCTGCGTACGGGACGAACGATCATGCTATCTCCTCGGGCGGCGGCCTATGGCCCGCCGCAAAACTCGACCTGGGTACTCGGTTATCAAACCGCAGGCATCAAACCGCAACCAGGCGCACGCTGGCGCCCTCGCCAACACCCAGGGCATCGGCCGCTTCAAACGTCAGGCTGACTGGCTTGCCAGGCACCCAGTCCAGCTCCAGCAATACGGCGCGGTAGTCCTGCAACTGGCCGTTGGAAACCAGATACGGGCGCCCACCCTTGGCCACCTGTTCCTCGATACGCACAGGCACCACGCGGCTTTGGGCGATCGAACGGATACCCGAAACCCGCGCATGCAAGGTTGGGCCACCGTCGAAAATGTCGATGTAGTGATCCGTTTCAAAACCTTCGCGCATCAGGATGTCGAAGGTGATTTGCGCACGCGGGTGAACCTGGCCCATGGCCTCTTGCGCGGCATCCGGCAGCAGCGGCACATAGATCGGGTAATGCGGCATCAGCTCGGCCAGGAACGTCCGGCTCTTCAAGCCGCACAGGCGCTCGGCCTCGGCATAATTGAGGTCAAAGAAGTTACGTCCAATGGCATCCCAGAACGGTGAGTCGCCCTGTTCATCGCTGTAGCCGACGATCTCGGTAACCACCGAATCAGCAAAACGCTCAGGGTGAGAAGCCATGAACAACAGGCGTCCGCGAGAGTTCAGCTCGGACCATCCCGTTCCCACCAACTCCGGCAGCACATAAAAACTGGTCAGCAGGCTGTTGCCGGTCAGGTCATGACACTGCGACAGCACGTGAATCTTGTTGTGGATCTTCAGTTCACGCGAGGCGTGAACAAAGGTCTCGTTACGAAAGCTGTAGAACGGCTCTGAATAGCCTGCCGACGCCACAATCGCCGAACAACCGGCCAACTTGCCGGTGGCGGTGTCCTCCAGCACAAAAAAGTAGCTCTCTTCGCCATTGAAGCTGACTTCAGCGGCAAAGGAGGTCTCAGAGGCGGCAATCTTGTCGCTCAAACGTGCGGCATCGTCCGGCAGGGACGTGACACCAATGGGACTGTCGGCAGCCAGACGCTGTACTTCGCCTAGATCAGCCATTTGCGCGGGGCGCATCACCAGCATGGTGTCACTCCTTTTCGGGGAAAACAGGCCGACAGCCGTCGGCACGAAAAAAGCAGCGCGTGCGAAGTGCACAGGCTGCGGAAATCAGTTTCGCTGGCCCGCAAGGGCCAGCGAACAGAGAGCAATCAGCCCTGGGTCAGCTTGGCAACAGCACGCTCGAAGCGGTCGAGGCCAGCATCGATGTCGGCATCCTCGATCACCAGGCTTGGCGCGAAGCGCACCACATCGGGACCGGCTTGCAGAATCATCAGGTCTTCTTTTTCGGCCGCGTTGAACACGTCCTTGGCCTTGCCTTTCCAGGCATCGGACAATACGCAACCGAGCAGCAGGCCCAGCCCACGGACTTCAGTGAAGATGCCGTACTGCTGGCCGATCTTCTCCAGGCGCGCCTTGAAGCGATCAGACTTGGCTTTCACGCCGCCGAGCACTTCAGGGGTGTTGATGATATCGATGACGGCATTACCGACCGCACAGGCCAGCGGGTTACCGCCGTAGGTAGTGCCATGGGTACCGACAGCCAGGTGCTTGGCCAGTTCTTCGGTGGTCAGCATGGCACCGATCGGGAAACCACCGCCCAGGCTCTTGGCGCTGGAAAGAATGTCCGGGGTGACGCCGTAGTGCATATAGGCAAACAGCTCGCCGGAGCGGCCCATGCCGGTCTGCACTTCATCGAATACCAGTAGTGCGTTGTACTTGTCGCACAGCTCACGAGCACCTTGCAGGTACGCCTTGTCGGCTGGCAACACACCGCCCTCGCCCTGCACAGGCTCGATGACGACGGCGCAGGTCTTGTCGGAAATTTGCGCTTTCAGTGCTTCCAGATCGTTGTACGGCACATGGCTGATACCCGTGATCTTCGGCCCGAAACCATCGGAATACTTCGGTTGGCCGCCCACACTCACGGTGAACAGGGTACGGCCATGGAAGCTGTTCACGGTCGCGATGATTTCGTTCTTTTCAGGGCCGAAACGATCATGAGCAACGCGGCGCGCCAGCTTGAAGGCTGCTTCGTTGGCTTCGGCGCCAGAGTTGCAGAAGAACGCACGATCAGCAAAGGTAGCATCGACCAGCTTGCGCGCCAGGCGCAGCGCCGGCTCGTTGGTGAAGACGTTGGACACGTGCCACAGCTTTTGTGCTTGCTCGGTCAACGCAGCAACCAGTGCGGGGTGGGCATGCCCCAGGACGTTCACGGCAATACCACCCGCGAAGTCGATCAGCTCGCGGCCCGCCTGGTCCCAGACTCGGGAGCCCGCGCCGCGCACGGGAATGAAACCCGCCGGTGCGTAGTTGGGAACCATTACCTGGTCGAAATCGGCGCGTTGCACCGGAGCTTGCTCAACGGACATCGGAGTCTCCTGAAGAGGAACGCCTGCCTGAAACTGGCGAGCGATGGGGGGATTGTAAGGAGAGATTGGCGCCTGTCCTTGCCGCCAAGCGACAACTTCTTATAGCGCCAAACCCTGTTTTAACAAGGCTTTCGGCAATGCGACAAATAGGGTCGCAAAGGCGCAGTTTAAACGGTGCGAGCTGTCGACGGGGAGATTCCGCTTCAAGGGCAGATGGAGAAATTTCCGGGCGTGCGCATCAGCGCGACAACCTGTTTCACGGGAGCGGCTCCACGCCAACGGTCCAGGCGCTACGCACACTCGATCCGGCGACAACCGAACCGATGCTGTCGCCGCACATTGACCGAGAGGTGGCTATAAAGGGAGTGGCTTACTGCCGAGGCAACACTGCAGGGTCAACCGCGTTCGGCGGGCACAGAAGAAAGCTCGAAGGGGCTGCTGCTGCGACGCTGGTTGCGATCTTCACGCGGCGTTGCGCCGAAAAAATTGCGATAGGCGCTGGAAAAGTGCGGCCCAGAGGAGAAGCCGCATGACAGACCAATCTGAATGATCGATTTGCTGGTCTGCATGAGCATCTGCCGCGCCTTGTTCAGCCGCAACTCCAGGTAGTACTGGCTAGGAACACGGTTCAGGTACTGCTTGAAGATACGCTCTAGCTGCCGACGAGATACGCATACATGCTGCGCAATTTCGTCAGTGGTCAGCGGCTCTTCAATATTGGCCTCCATCAACAGCACCGCCTGGGTCAGCTTGGGATGGCTTGAACCCAAACGATTCTGCAGCGGGATACGCTGGCGCTCACCGCCCTCACGGATACGCTCAACCACCAGTTCTTCGGAGACCGCGCCGGCCAACTCCGCACCGTGATCACGCGCAAGCACCGCCAGCAGCAGATCCACGACAGACATGCCACCGCAGGCGGTCAGGCGGTCGCGGTCCCAGTCGAACAGATGACTGGTCGCAATGACCTTGGGGAAGCGCTCGTTGAAATCATCCTGCCAGCGCCAATGGACAGCTGCGCGGTAACCATCGAGCAAGCCCAGCATGGCCAACGGGTAGATACCGGCAGACAAGCCACCAATCACACACCCTGCGCGCACCAGTTGCTTGAGCGCGCTGCCCAACGCCGAGTTGATGGCCTGAGGCGGCTCATCCGCCAGCAGAAAGAGCTTGTGACAGCCCTCCAGACGCCCCGCCCAAGGCTCGCCCGGCAAACGCCAAGCGCCTTCGACAGGCACCTCCGCCTGCAGGAAACGCAACTCATAAACCACCTCAGGGTGCACTTTCTGGGCAACCTGCAAGACCTCCTCAGCCAGCGCCAGGGTCAGGGCCTTGGTGCTGGGCCAAATGAGAAAAGCAATGCGCTGGGTGGTCATAAAGGAGGATCCGAAACCGTGGATGAGACAAAGGTCAAACTGCAACCGACACGCAGCATGACCTGTTTTGGTGCAAAGCGGCAGCCTTGCCGAGCCTCAATGGCAGATTATTTCAGGCTACCTGCCAGGAACTGCTGCAAACGCTCGGATTGCGGATTGACCAGCACTTCACGCGGATTGCCACATTCTTCCACCAACCCCTTGTGCAGGAACACCAACTGATTGGACACCTCACGGGCAAAGCCCATTTCATGCGTCACCACGACCATGGTCCGGCCTTCCTGAGCCAACGACTGCATCACCTTCAACACATCACCCACCAGCTCCGGGTCAAGCGCCGAGGTAGGCTCGTCGAACAGCATCACCTCCGGCTCCATCGCCAGCGCACGGGCAATGGCCACGCGCTGCTGCTCGCCACCGGACATATGCCCAGGATAGGCGTCCTTGCGATGTGCAACACCCACCTTGGCCAGGTAATGCTCTGCCTTCTCCAGCGCATCCTTCTTGGACATGCCCAATACATGCACGGGCGCCTCGATGATGTTCTCCAGCGCCGTCATGTGCGACCACAGGTTGAAGTGCTGAAACACCATCGACAGGCGAGAACGCATACGCTGCAGCTGCTTGGGATCGGCGGCCTTTAGCGCACCCTCCTTGTTCGGCACCAGCTTGAGCTCTTCATTGTTCAGCAGGATTTTACCGGCGTGCGGCTGCTCGAGCAGGTTGATGCAGCGCAGGAACGTACTTTTGCCCGAGCCACTGGAACCAATGATACTGATTACATCGCCTGCCTTGGCAGCAAGCGATACGCCCTTGAGCACTTCGTGACTGCCGTAACGTTTATGCAGATCTTGGACTTCGAGTTTGTACATGCTGTCGGTTCTCAAAAAACGGTCTGTCATGAGCAAATGCCCGGGGCGAAAAAAATGCCGCAGGCCTCAGCCCTTGCGCGGCGCCAGGTAGCCAAGCCAGCGGCGCTCGGCCATCTTGAACAGGCGGACCAGGATGAAGGTCATGCACAGGTAGAACACGCCGGCGGTGATATAGGCCTCGAACGGCAGGTAAAACTGGGCATTGACGGTCCGGGCGGCGCCGGTGATATCAATCAACGTGACAATGGATGCCAGACTGGTGGTCTGCAACATCATGATCACCTCGTTGCTGTATTGCGGCAGTGCACGACGCAGCGCCGACGGCAGGAGGATCCGCCGGTACATCTTGACCCGCGACATACCAACAGCCTTGGCCGCCTCGATCTCCCCATGAGGAGTAGCCTTCAAGCTGCCTGCAATGATCTCCGCAGTGTAGGCACTGGTGTTGATGGCGAAGGCCAGGCACGCACAGAAGGTTGCACTGGACAGCCACGGCCAGAGGAAGCTTTCACGCACCGCCTCAAACTGGGCCAAGCCGTAGTAAATCAGGAACAGCTGCACCAGCATCGGCGTGCCACGAATCACATAGGTGTACAGCCAGGCCAGCAGGTTGACCACAGGCTGCTTCGAGACCCGCATCAACCCCAATGGGATAGACACCAGCAGACCAAAAAACAGCGACAAGGCAAGCAACTTGAGCGTGGTCAGCAAACCACTCATGTACAGTGGCAAAGCATCCCAAATGACGTTGTAGTCGAAGATCATAGTTCAGCCGCCTTTACGCCAACCGAGTAGCGTTTTTCCAGATGACGCAGCGCCAACAGCGAGACACTGGTAATCACCAGGTACAGCGCTGCCACCGCCAGGAAGAAGGTGAAGGGTTCACGGGTGGCGTCGGCCGCCTGCTTGGCCTTGAACATCATGTCCTGCAAACCGACTACGGAAATCAACGCCGTAGCCTTGGTCAGTACCAACCAGTTGTTGGTGAAGCCCGGAATGGCCAGCCGAATCATCTGCGGCACCATCACCCGGAAGAAAATCTGCACACTGCTCATGCCATAGGCCATGCCGGCCTCAGCCTGCCCCTTGGGAATCGCCATGAACGCACCGCGAAACGTTTCCGAGAGGTAGGCACCAAAAATGAAGCCTAAGGTACCGACACCCGCGATCAGCGGATTCAGGTCAATGTAATCGTCGTAACCCAGCAGTGGCGCGATCCGATTGAGCAGGTCCTGGCCACCGTAAAAAATCAACAGGATCAGCACCAGATCGGGGATACCGCGGATCACCGTGGCATACAGATCACCCAACCACGCCAACCAGCGTACCGGCGATAGCCGCAATGCCACGCCAATCAGGCCGAGTACAATGGCCAGGGCCATTGACGACAGGGCAAGCTGTAGCGTCAGCCATGCTCCGTCGAGTATGACTGCCCCGTAGCCTTTCAACATGATGAGGTCCTCGACCTTAGGGATGAAAAAATGGTGCAAACCTCAGAGCTTCTGCTGCTTGCACCATTACACAGGTGAAACTTCGACGATTTACTTCGCGGTCTCAGGACCGTAGATGTCGAAGTTGAAGTACTTGTCCTGGATCTGCTTGTACGTGCCATTGGCACGAATAGCCGCGATGGCCGCATTGATGCGATCCAGATTAGCCTTGTCGCCTTTGCGCACGGCAATACCAACGCCGTCACCAAAGTACTTCACATCCGTGAAGGCCGGGCCGACAAAGCTGAAGCCCTTGCCTGCATCAGTCTTCAGGAAACCGTCTTCCAACAGCGTAGCATCGGCCACGGTGCCATCGAGACGACCGGCAGCGACGTCCAGGTAGATTTCGTTCTGGGTACCGTAAGGGACAATTTCTGCGCCTTTCGGTGCAAAGACTTCCTTGGCAAAGCGGTCGTGAATCGAACCACGCTGAACGCCAATCTTCTTGCCCTTCAACTCATCCAGGCTTTCACTGACCTGAGCACCCGACTTCATCACCAGGCGCGCTGGCGTCAGGTAGTACTTGTCGCTGAAATCAACCGACTTCTTGCGATCTTCAGTAATCGACATGGACGACAGAATCGCGTCGATCTTGCGCACTTTCAACGCGGGGATCAGACCATCGAACTCCTGTTCGACCCATACACACTTGACCTTCATCTCTTCGCACAAGGCGTTGCCGATGTCGTAGTCAAAGCCAACGATTTTGCCGTCCGGCGCTTTCGAGGCGAAGGGTGGGTAGGCGGCCTCGATACCAATTTTCAACGGCTTCTCATCAGCCAGCGATGCCAGGGAAAACACAGACAGCGCCAGTGCGCCAAGCAGTGCGAGTTTCTTCATCTGAGAACTCCATCGGTACAGGGCAATATGAGGCAGGGGGAACGACTGCCCAATATGCGAATGGGTACAACGCAGAAGCCGCGCGGTGCTCGACGGACAGTCGAAGCAACACGAGCAAGTGATTGGCATTTTAGCGACAGCCCCGAAGCCGATATTTCTTCAATGCGACAACTAGTTACAGAAGCACCAGAAGCACCGACCCGAGATATTGACAGCCTTCACATAGTATGCAAAAGCGAAAGACAAATAACCTATCAACCAAGCAATAACCGGGCCCATTATTGGCAAAGCCTTCTAATCCGGCAAGCGCAGCGTGACAACATACTGTTTCACCCCAAAGAAAAGCCCCAAAAACAGGCACTCACGTTTCTCTTTGCCCCGCTTCTGCGCAGAGCCGGTGACAGAATTGGTTACCGATGAATGTCGAAGTAACAGCTTATGACCACCCCAAAACAAGAAAGCCCCGCCTGACGTGTGCCGGGCGGGGCTCGTGCAAAACCGTAACCGTCAGGCGGCGGTCATGGCCTTGTGGGTATCGATCAGATGTTGCACGACGCCTGGATCGGCAAGGGTCGAGATATCACCCAGGCCATCGTACTCAGCCGTCGCGATCTTGCGCAGGATGCGCCGCATGATCTTGCCCGAACGCGTCTTCGGCAAGCCCGGCGCCCACTGGATAACGTCCGGCGAAGCGATCGGACCAATCTCTTTGCGCACCCAGTTTTTCAATTCCTGACGCAACGCATCGGTAGGCTCCACCCCTCCATTAAGGGTGACATAGACATAAATGCCTTGGCCCTTGATGTCGTGCGGCACGCCCACAACAGCCGCTTCGGCGACTTTAGGATGGGCAACCATGGCGCTTTCGATCTCGGCAGTCCCCATACGGTGGCCGGAAACGTTGAGCACGTCATCCACACGCCCGGTGATCCAGTAGTAGCCGTCCTCGTCGCGACGGGCGCCGTCACCCGTGAAGTACATACCCCGGAACGTCTTGAAGTAGGTGTCGACGAAGCGATCGTGATCACCAAACAGCGAACGCGCCTGGCCTGGCCAGGAATCGAGAATCACCAGGTTACCCTCGGCAGGACCATCGATCAGGTTGCCAAGGTTGTCCACCAACGCAGGCACCACACCGAAGAACGGACGCGTTGCCGAGCCGGGCTTGAGCGCGGTAGCACCTGGCAGCGGGCTGATCAGCACGCCACCGGTCTCGGTCTGCCACCACGTATCGACGATTGGGCAGCGCGCTTTACCGACGGTCTGGTAGTACCAGTTCCAGGCTTCGGGGTTGATCGGCTCACCCACAGAACCCAGAAGACGCAAGCTGGAACCGTCGGCGCCAGCAACTGCGGCCTGCCCCTCAGCCATCATCGCGCGAATTGCCGTGGGCGCTGTGTAAAGAATATTCACTTTGTGCTTGTCGATAATCTTCGACACACGCGTGATGTCCGGATAGTTCGGCACGCCTTCAAACAGCAAGGTGGTCGCACCATTGGCCAGCGGGCCATAAACGATGTAGCTGTGGCCGGTGATCCAGCCCACGTCAGCAGTGCACCAGTAGACCTCGCCCGGACGGTAGTCAAAAACCCGCTCATGGGTCAGCGCGGCATACACCAGATAGCCCCCGGTGGTATGCATGACACCCTTTGGCTTACCAGTGGAGCCCGAGGTATAGAGAATGAACAGCGACTCTTCCGCACCCATTTCCTTCGGCGCGCAATGGCTGGAGGCAACCTTCATCAGGTCTTCGTACCAGATGTCACGATGCTGGTGCCAAGCGATCTCTCCCCCAGTGCGCTTGCAGACGATGATTTTCTGCACGCTGCTGGTTTCGGGGTTGGTCAGTGCCAGGTCGACATTGCCCTTCAGCGGCGTACGACGCCCACCACGCAACCCCTCATCCGCCGTGATTACGATCTTGGATTTACAGTCAATGATACGACCGGCCAACGCCTCGGGCGAGAAGCCACCGAATACGACCGAATGAATGGCACCGATGCGGGCACACGCCAGCATGGCAACCACAGCCTCGGGAATCATGGGCATATAGATAGTGACGACATCACCACGGTGAACATCCTGACCGCGCAGGGCGTTGGCAAACTTGCAGACCTGCTCATGCAGCTCGCGGTAGGTGATGTTGCGGCTTTCAGAAGGGTCATCACCTTCCCAGATAATGGCGACCTGATCTCCGCGCTCCGCCAGGTGGCGGTCCAGGCAATTGTAGGAAACGTTCAGAGTGCCGTCGGCGAACCATTTGATATCGACATGGTGATCGTCGAAAGAGGTCTGCTTGACCTTGGTGAAGGGCCTGATCCAGTCGATGCGTTGAGCCTGCTCGCGCCAGAAGCCGTCCGGGTTGATCACCGACTGTTGGTACATGGCCTTGTAGGTTGCCTCGTCGGTCAACGTGGTGGCTGCAACCTCGGGACGAACGGGATACAGGGAAGCCGCACTCATCTTTGTTACCTCGGTGTAATAGTTGTTTTTGTATGACCCCGATGTAACTGTACCAGAGCCGCACAGACCATTCGACATTGGTAGTAACAAAGCAGTCTTTTCAGTCAATATTTGACAGAAATGGCTCTAAATCAAGCCTTACAGAGAGGTGCACCACTTAGATTTGCAGGCAACGACCAAGATTACCAGTCGATTGTTACAGTTTCCGTCAATAGTGTTTATCAAAAGTACATCTGTTTACCACCACGACCTCGCCCTAAAATTCACCTCGCCAGCAACGGCAACGCGATTAACAACTTGTTACAGCCCCCACGAAGGCCCGTTAATCACGCATTAATTTTTGAGCATTAACTCTGTTGTTGCACACGTAGCTCCACAAGGGCTACGTGCCCCCTTACGACCTAGACAGGTAAAATGAACATGAAAGCTTTACTGGTATTGGCACTCGGCACTGTTTGCGCATCCGCCATGGCTGATGAAGTTGCAAATAATGCGGCCGAGCAAATTCCGGTTGAACAGTACAGTTACTCGCAACACTTGGACATCGCCAAAGTTATTTCCATGAGCGAAATTCCAAACGTGTGTGAAGTCGTCCCAGCACGCATGACCTATGAAGACTCGCAGGGCCAAAAACACATTCTCGAATACCGAGTAATGGGTAACGGTTGCTCCAACGGCTGATCGCCGGAGCCACTGACCGCAGCGCCTCGCTTCCCGAAGAACGAGGCGCGCTGCGCCCCTCCTGAAACACGAGCAACTGCTGGCACACTTTACTCAGCGCCACCCGCCCCTGACTTTCCAACCGCGTGCTCACGCAACTTGTTGGCAATCGTGGTATGTGAAACACCCAGCCGTTTTCCCAAGGCACGACTGCTTGGATACTCATCCAACAAGCGCTCCAATACCGCTTTTTCAAAACGCCCCACTATTTGTGCCAGATCGCCCTCCAGGGAAAACTCACCCAAGGGTTGACGCGCACCGTAGTCCGGCAAGCGAATATGTTCAGGTTTCACAATGCCTCCATCACACAGTGAAACCGCCTGAAATAAAACATTCTCCAATTGACGGACATTACCAGGCCACTGGTACTGACTCAGGCGTTCCATCGCCGCAGGCGCCAACTTCGGTAACGCACAACCAATCTGCCGACTGGCCTGATCCAGAAAATGCTCGACCAGTGGCGGCAATCCATCGAGGCATTCGCGCAGTGGCGGAATATGCAGCGAGAGCACATTCAGGCGGTGATAGAGATCCTGGCGAAACTCACCGCGTGCGCACAACTCGGACAGGTCAACCTGAGTAGCGCAGATGACCCGCACATCCAGGTACACCTCCTCATCACTGCCCACACGACGGAAACAGCCATCCTGCAGGAAGCGCAGCAATTTGACCTGCAAGCGCGGGCTCATCTCGCCAACACCATCGAGAAACAGCGTCCCTCCCGCCGTCAACTCCAGCAGCCCCAATTTGCCCTCGGCGCGCGCGCCCTCAAAGGCGCCCGGGCCATAGCCGAACAACTCGGTCTCAGCCATCGACTCAGGCAGCCCGGCACAGTTAAGCGCCATAAGCGGCGCCTGCCCGCGCGGACTGGCCAAATGGCAAGCGCGTGCCAGCAGTTCTTTGCCTGTACCGGTCTCACCCTCGATCAGCAAGGGCGCATCCAGAGGTGCCATCCTGCGCGCCTCACGCACCACGGCAGCCATGACTTTCGAGCTCTGGAAAATGCTGTCGAAGCCTCGCAACTCCTGTTTGCGCACATTGTAGATCCGCTCACCAATGCGATCGGCACGGTGCAGAGTCAGTACCGCGCCAGCCAGCGCTTCACTGTCATCATGCTCAGACTGCAAGGGCGCGATGTCTGCCAAAAAGACATCGCCTTTGACCTTGACCCGCAAGCCATTGATGCGTGACTTGTTCGCCCGCACCAACTCCGGCAAGTCGAAATCCTCGGCATAGCGGGACAAGGGAATACCCGGCACCTCATCGACCCGCACCCCCAGCAATTGCGCCGCGGCACGGTTGGCGGCAACGATCGAGCCGCCCATGTCGATGGACAGCACCGGGAAATCCAGGGCACCCAGCAGCGCATTGAGCTCCATGTGACGACGCTCACTGGGCATGAGCCCGACGCGCTTCACACCGAACACACCGGCAATCGATTCGAATTTTGGCCGCAAGGCCTGGAACTGCAGATTGATCAGGTTCGGGCAATGCAGGTAGATCGCATTGCCATGCTCCCCACCCACCTCGCCACGAGCAACGTTGATACCGTAATCCACCAGCAGGTTGAGGATGTCACGCAGGATGCCAATACGGTTTTGGCAATGCACTTTGATACGCATGAAATGTCCTACAAGTAAGGCTTCGCTCGGCAACTATTCACACAAGCGCTAGAATTACTGTAAAGAATACGTGACAAATCAACCCGATCTCAATGGCATCCGAGCCTTTGATTACCGAAGCAACAGAGAATCGTAAAGTTATCGTTACATAAAACCTGTTCTTTCGAGTGGATGCGCCGCCCTGCCCCAGGTGCAAACGCATCTGCGAAAGGCTATCTCTAGGGCCATGGCTTGACCCATAACAATAAAGGCCCTCAGCAGGAGAGCAGCATGAAACAGACGCACTACGTGGCTCGCGAGCCCGATGCGCAGGGGTTCATTGACTACCCGCAGGAAGAACATGCGGTGTGGAATACCCTGATTACCCGCCAACTGAAGGTCATCGAAGGCCGTGCGTGCCAAGAGTACCTGGATGGCATTGATCAGTTGGGCCTGCCTCATGACCGCATCCCGCAACTGGGCGAGATCAACAAGGTACTGGGCGAAACCACGGGGTGGCAGGTTGCCCGCGTGCCTGCGCTGATCCCCTTCCAAACCTTCTTTGAACTGCTCGCCAGCAAGCGCTTCCCGGTCGCCACCTTCATTCGCACCCGTGAAGAACTCGACTATCTGCAAGAACCGGACATTTTCCATGAGATTTTCGGCCACTGCCCGCTGCTGACCAACCCCTGGTTCGCCGAATTCACTCACACCTACGGCAAACTCGGCTTGAACGCCACCAAGGAACAGCGCGTCTACCTGGCTCGCCTGTACTGGATGACCATTGAGTTTGGCCTGGTGGAAACACCGCAAGGCCGCAAGATCTATGGCGGCGGCATCCTTTCCTCACCGAAGGAAACGGTCTACAGCCTGTCCAACGAACCTGAGCACCAGGCCTTCGACCCGCTCGAAGCCATGCGCACGCCATACCGTATCGACATCCTGCAGCCCCTGTACTTTGTGCTGCCGGACCTGAAGCGCCTGTTCGACCTCGCCCACGAAGACATCATGGGCATGGTCCAGACTGCTATGCAGCTAGGCCTTCACGCACCGAAATTTCCACCGAAGGTAGCCGCCTGAGCTGCCCATTCATACCCATAACAAACCACTTGCGGAAATACCTATGAACGCCTTGAACCAAGCCCACTGCGAAGCCTGCCGTGCCGATGCCCCACAGGTCAGCGACGAAGAATTGCCGGTACTGATCAAACAGATTCCGGATTGGAACATCGAAGTTCGCGACGGCATCATGCAGCTGGAAAAAGTTTTCCTGTTCAAGAACTTCGCCCACGCACTGGCCTTCACCAATGCGGTCGGGGCAATCTCCGAAGCCGAAGGTCATCACCCAGGCCTGCTGACCGAGTGGGGCAAAGTCACCGTGACCTGGTGGAGCCACTCGATCAAAGGCCTGCACCGCAACGATTTCATCATGGCCGCCCGCACCGACGAAGTCGCCCAGACCGCCGAAGGTCGCAAGTAATGCACTTCGACGCCATCGCGCGCGTACCGGGCGACCCAATCCTGGGGCTGATGGAGGCCTATGCCAAAGACAGCAACCCGAACAAGTTCGACCTTGGCGTCGGCGTGTTCAAGGATGCTCAGGGGCTGACGCCAGTCCCTGTTGCGGTGAAAGTTGCCGAGCAACGCCTGCTCGACAACCAGGCCAGCAAGAGCTACGTCGGAGGTCATGGCGACGCTGTTTTCGGTCGACTGATCTGTGAACTGGTGCTGGGGGACGAGTCGCCGCTGCTAACAGCGCAACGCGTCGGTGCCACCCAGACACCAGGAGGTACGGGTGCTTTGCGCTTGTCTGCGGAGTTCATCAAGCACTGCCTGCCGGGCCGCGGCATCTGGCTGAGCGATCCGACCTGGCCCATCCATGAGACCCTCTTTGCCAGTGCCGGCCTTGCGGTTCATCACTACCCCTATGTGGGCGCAGACAACCGCCTGAACGTCCCGGCCATGTTGACGGCACTGGAGTCTGCCCCCAAGGGCGACGTGGTACTGCTGCACGCCTGCTGCCACAATCCGACCGGTTTTGACCTGTCACAACAGGACTGGCTGGCCGTGCTGGAGGTCGTTCGTCGTCGGGAACTACTGCCACTGATCGACTTCGCCTACCAAGGCTTTGGCGATGGGCTTGAGGAAGACGCCTGGATGGTACGGCGGTTCGCTGCTGAACTGCCTGAGCTACTGATCACCAGCTCCTGCTCGAAGAACTTCGGCCTGTACCGGGAACGTACGGGGGCCCTGCTGGTCTGCAGTGGCGACGCCCAGAAGCTGCTGGACGTGCGCAGCCAATTGGCCCTGCTGGCCCGCAACCTCTGGTCAACGCCACCCGACCATGGCGCCGCCGTGGTTGCGCAGATTCTTGGCGACCCGGCATTGAAACACCTGTGGGTAGAAGAAGTGGACGCCATGCGCCAGCGCATCGCCCAGCTGCGCACAGGCCTGGTCGAGGCACTGGCACCACACGGCCTGGGGGAGCGTTTTGCCCACATTGCTCAGCAACGGGGCATGTTCTCCTACACGGGCTTGTCTGCCGAACAGGTCACGCAACTGCGTGAACGACACAGCGTCTATCTGGTCAGCACGGGCCGGGCGAACATCGCCGGCGCAGATGCTGCGCGACTAGACTCACTGGCAGCAGCCATTGCCGACGTCTGTCGCTAACCCCAAGCAGGCCGTTCTCCAAAAGGGAACGGCCTCGCTGACGAAACACCCCGCGCACTAGCACCCACCAGCCACGCCGACCACGCCGACCACGCCGACCACGCCCAAAGTATGAGCTGCCGATTGGCAGTAAAACTCATACTGTCACGCAGACTCCTGTATCCTACCGAGGCTTTTTGCAAAGCCATGCGTGTATTGCGCAGCCTTTCCACTCACACTTGCGAGGAACGACGAGATGCATGAAATCCCGAATCTTCCCTTCCCAAGCCTGAACCCCGCCGAGCAGGAACCTGCTCTTCATAGCGCCGAACCAGCCAATGCTGCTGACACCAACGGCGAAGAACTCCCGAGCGCCGACCAGGAATAACCGCGCACAGAGGGTGTGAAAACCAGTATCGGGGCAACCCAGCCCGCGGTTTTCACACCACCAAGCCCCTCAGTAATCCACCTTGCCTCGCCCAGCCTTTACCGTTCCACGCTTGCTCTTGCTCTCCAGCCTGCGGGTCTTGGAGCCCAGCGTTGGGCGCGTCGGCCTGCGCACCTTCTCAACCTTGACCGCTGCCTTGATCAACTCGAGCAGGCGCTCCAAGGCGTCGGCGCGGTTCTGCTCCTGCGTACGGTACTGCTGAGCCTTGATGATGATCACGCCCTCGCGGGTGATACGGTGATCGCGCAGCGCCAGCAAACGCTCCTTGTAGAACGTCGGCAATGACGAGGCCTGCGTATCGAAACGCAGGTGCACGGCACTGGACACCTTGTTGACGTTTTGCCCACCAGCACCTTGGGCACGGATCGCGCTCAATTCGATTTCGTCATCAGGGATATGCACAGCATTGGATATGATCAGCATGGGTCCGGCTTGAAGAGAACAGCCTTCAGCATACCCCATAAAAACCAAAAGCCCGGCACAAGGCCGGGCTTTCGAACAGCGTCGCAACATGTTACTTGGCTGTGGCGCTCACAGCGGCAAGGGATGCCTGGGCGCTACGCTTGTTCTTCAGCACGTAGCAACCCCACATCACCACCACCCACACAGGGATGGCATAAACCGATACCTGGATGCCCGGGATCAGCAGCATGATGCCGAGGATGAAGAGCACGAAAGCCAGGCAGATATAGTTGCCATAGGGGTACCACAGCGCCTTGAACAGCGACGTCTGACCGGTACGATCCATGTGCTGGCGGAACTTGAGGTGCGAGTAGCTGATCATCGCCCAGTTGATCACCAGGGCTGCCACCACCAGCGACATCAGCAACTCCAGCGCATGCTGCGGGATGAAATAGTTGAGCAGCACAGCAACCAAGGTCACACCGGCCGAGGCCAGAATCGAGCGCACCGGCACGCCACGCTTGTCGATTTTCGCCAGGCCTGCAGGAGCATCGCCCTGCTCAGCCATACCGTAGAGCATACGGGCATTGCAGTAGGTGCCGCTGTTGTAGACCGACAGTGCCGCCGTCAGTACCACGAAGTTGAGAATATGCGCGGCGGTGTTGCTACCGAGCAGGGAGAACACCTGCACGAATGGGCTGCCACTGTACGCGTCACCAGAGCTGTTCAGACTGGTCAGCAAGCTATCCCATGGAGTCAGCGACAACAGTACGACCAAGGCGCCGATGTAGAAAATCAGGATACGGTAGATGACCTGGTTGATCGCCTTAGGAATCACGGTTTTCGGCTTGTCGGCTTCGGCCGCAGTGAAGCCGAGCATTTCCAGGCCGCCAAAGGAGAACATGATGATCGCCAGCGCCATGACCAGGCCACTGACACCATTCGGGAAGAAACCACCGTGATCCCACAGGTTGCTGACCGAAGCTTGCGGACCACCACTGCCACTGACCAGCATGTAGCTGCCCAGGGCGATCATGCCAACGATCGCCAGCACCTTGATGATCGCGAACCAGAATTCAGCCTCACCAAAGACTTTGACGTTGGCCAGGTTGATCGCGTTGATCATCACGAAGAACACAGCTGCCGAAACCCAGGTCGGGATCTCCGGCCACCAGTAGTGGACATACTTGCCGACTGCCGTCAGCTCCGACATGCCCACCAGGATGTACAGTACCCAGCAGTTCCAGCCAGAGAGGAAACCGGCGAAACCGCCCCAGTATTTGTGGGCGAAATGGCTGAACGAACCGGCAACCGGTTCCTCGACGATCATCTCGCCGAGTTGACGCATGATCATGAACGCGATGAAGCCACAGATCGCGTAACCAAGAATCATCGACGGGCCCGCCGACTTCAGCACGCCTGCCGAGCCGAGAAACAGCCCGGTGCCAATTGCACCGCCCAGGGCGATCAACTGGATGTGGCGATTTTTCAGGCCGCGCTTGAGCTCACCTGAATGCGAGTTTTGTCCACTCATGAACGGAGTCACCTGTTTGTTTTTATCTGTGACGGAATCGGACCCACCGCACTCGTGGCGCAGCGGAATTAACAAGGTGGTAGACCTTGAGGGTTCTTGGACGGGGTCGGTCATACGGGCGGCAGCCCGGACGAATTAGCCTGGTGTCAGCAAGATTGCGCGGTACGCATTGGGGTCACAGTTAAAACGCGGCGCATTGTATACCCCTGCAGTCGGGCAGGGGTCAACACGTTGCGTTAATGTCTGCTGACAAAACGCACCGGTCCTGTGGGAGAGGTGAAGCCTGGAAGTGTGTCTGGCGTGCATGGCGCCTCCGATTGTTCTTATTAGCAGCCCAGGCTCTTCGGCCCGGCTTTGCACACGGCAATGGCGCACATATCACCGCGCCCGGCAGACGCGAGCAAGCCATTGACGCTCACGGAAAGCGCAGCGAGAGGGGATTTTCGGCAAGGTTTTGTTACAGCTGCAGGCGATGGCCGATTTGACGGGGAAAAAACGGCATTCTTGTAAATATTTTTTTACAAGGCGGTTCAAAAATTTTCCGCACTGTGGAGGGCAGGCTTGCCTGCGATTTGGTCAGCGGGGTGTCAGCCAGTGCGCGGGGCCTGCATCGCGGGCAAGACTGAACTGGCCTAATGATTTTGGACACTTTGATCGGGCGCTATGATGGCGCCCATATCAGAGGATGTTCCGATGCGAAATTCTTATTCGAACGAGTTCAAGCTTGAAGCGG